>JAYSXR010000179.1:0-38976 GCA_043717145.1 Chitinophagaceae bacterium
GGTGGAGGCGTTCTGCATTCAGGAAAAATTGCTGAAATGGCAACGGGTGAGGGTAAAACACTCGTATCAACTTTACCTGCTTATTTAAATGCATTGGCAGGAGAAGGTGTACATATTGTAACGGTAAATGATTACCTGGCACGGCGTGACAGTGAGTGGAACGGAACCATTTTTGAATGGCTGGGTTTGCGGGTGGATTGTATTGATAAACACGAACCGAACAGTGAAGCACGTCGCAATGCCTATTTAGCCGATATCACTTATGGTACCAATAACGAATTTGGTTTTGATTACCTGCGGGATAACATGGTACATACACCAGAAGAGATGGTGCAACGCAAACACCATTTTGCCATGGTAGATGAGGTGGATTCTGTATTGATAGATGATGCCAGAACACCATTAATCATTTCAGGCCCTATTGGCCATATAACCGGAGAGCAACAGTTTTTTGAACTGAAACCCAGGATTGAAAAATTGGTGGATGCCCAGAAAAGGGCCACGAATCAATTCCTGAATGAAGCCAAGAAAAAAATAGGTGAAGGCAATGACGACCCGAAAGATGGGGGCCTTGCTTTGTTCCGCGCCCATCGTGGTTTACCAAAGAATACGGCATTAATCAAATATTTAAGTGAGCCGGGTATGCGTGTCAAATTACAGAAAGCAGAGAATCATTATCTCGCCGATCAATCGCGTGAAATGCCCAAAGCGGATGAAGAACTGTATTTCTACATTGATGAAAAAAATAATTCGGTTGAGTTAACAGATAAAGGGATTCAGCTGATCACCGGTTCTGGTGAGGACCCTAATTTCTTTGTATTGCCTGATATCAGTTTATCCCTCGCGTCTACCGATAGTGATGGATCTTTATCAGCCGATGAAAAACTCCATAAGAAAGAAGGCATCATTAATGAATATTCTGTTAAGGCTGATCGTATTCATACCGTACAGCAATTATTAAAAGCCTATACTTTATTTGATAAGGATGTTGAATATGTGGTTATGGACGGCGGGGTGAAAATCGTGGATGAGCAAACGGGCCGTATCTTGGACGGCCGCCGTTATTCAGACGGTTTACACCAGGCCATTGAAGCAAAAGAAAATGTAAAGATAGAAGCAGCTACGCAAACCTATGCTACCGTTACCCTGCAGAATTATTTCCGTATGTACCACAAATTGGCGGGTATGACGGGCACTGCAGAAACAGAAGCAGCAGAGTTATGGGACATTTATAAATTAGATGTGGTAGCCATCCCAACCAATGTGCAGGCCATTCGTAAAGATGACCAGGATTTGGTATTTAAAACCAAGCGCGAAAAATTTGGTGCGGTAATAGACGAGATCGCTAAACTGGTTGAAGCGGGACGCCCCGTTCTGGTAGGTACTACTTCTGTAGAAGTGAGTGAATTACTCAGCCGTATGCTTCGCCAGAAACAGATTCCACACAATGTACTGAACGCCAAACAGCATGCCCGGGAAGCACAGATTGTGGCAGAAGCCGGTTTGACCGGTGCGGTAACCATTGCCACAAATATGGCTGGCCGTGGTACCGATATTAAATTAGGACCAGGTGTAAAAGAGGCAGGCGGCTTGGCCATCGTGGGCACAGAAAGACATGAATCTCGCCGTGTAGACAGGCAGTTACGTGGTCGTGCCGGTCGCCAGGGAGATCCGGGATCATCCTTATTCTTTGTGTCATTGGAAGATGACCTGATGCGCATGTTTGGTAGTGAGCGTATTGCCAAAGTGATGGATTTTGCAGGGTATAAGGAAGGAGAGGTGATACAGCATAGTATGATCACCAAATCCATTGAACGCGCGCAGAAAAAAGTAGAAGAAAACAACTTTGGCATCCGTAAACGTTTGTTGGAATATGATGATGTGATGAACAAACAACGTACGGTTATTTATAGCAAACGTAACCATGCATTGTTTGGTGAACGTTTGGCATTGGATTTAGATAACGCATTGTATTCAGTAGCGGAAGGGCTTGTGAGTTCTTTTAAAGAACAGAACGACCATGAAGGGTTCCGCCTAGCGGCCATTGTAAATTTTGGGATTGATTCAGGTACCACTGCGGAAGAATTAAATAAATTATCTGAAGTAGACCTGGCAGAAAAATTATACAATGAAGCGGCAGTTAATTATGAGCGTAAAAAGCAGGAACTGATGGTGCAGTCTATTCCTGTGTTTAAAAATATACGCCAGCAACAAGGCTCACATATTGAAAATGTGATTGTTCCTTTTTCTGATGGCCGGCGAGGTATGCAAACGTTAGCCAATATGAATAAAACATTGGAAACTAAAGGTGCTGAACTGGTGAATTCATTGGAGAGAACGGTAACACTGGGGTTTATAGATGATGCCTGGAAGGAACATTTGCGTTCAATGGACGACCTGAAACAAAGTGTGCAAACAGCTACTTACGAACAAAAAGATCCATTGGTGATTTATAAAATGGAAGCATTTGAACTGTTTAAGAAAATGGATGGTGAAGTGAACAGGGATATTGTTCAATTCCTTTGTCATGCCGGCATTCCGTTGAATGATGGGGATGAATTGAAAGAAGGCCGCCAGCAAAAAACAGATATGAGCCGCATGAGTGCTAATAAAGAAGCTGTGGATGCACCTCCAACGGAGAATGATTATTATGACCCCTCACCGGTAAAACAACAACCCATTCAGGTAGGGCCAAAGATAGGCAGGAATGACCCTTGTCCTTGCGGAAGTGGGAAGAAGTATAAAGCTTGTCACGGAAAAGACGCTTAACCATAACGAAAAGCCCTCTAACCATTGAGGGCTTTTTTGTAGCACAGATTTTTTATGCTGATTTGTGAATCGGTGACGATGTTTTATTTTAGGCATTTATAGTTTACATTCAATATCTCAAGTCTTGGTTTGCTACCTTACGGAAATAGGATAATATGAATATTTCAAAATATATTGATCATACGGTTTTAAAACCAACTACACTTACTGCAGATATTGAGAAGTTGTGCAACGAGGCAAAACAATACCAATTCGCTGCAGTATGTGTACCCCCGAATTTTGTAAAGAAGGCAAAATTGCTAACAGAAGGTTCGGCAGTTAAAGTGGCCACCGTAATTGGATTTCCTTTTGGCTATTCAGCGGTAGAAGCCAAAATCGCAGAAATTTTATTGGCAATCGTTGACGGAGCAGATGAGTTGGATATAGTAATTAATATTTCAGCCATTAAGAATAATGATTGGGTGTTTCTGGCCAATGAAATCAATCATATTATGCCAATTATCCGGAGTAGGAATAAAGTAATAAAGATTATTATAGAGAGCGGTATACTTACCGATGAAGAGATTATCAGGTGCTGCGAAATTTATGGGCTGGCTGGGATTGATTATTTAAAAACATCAACAGGTTACGCCGAGAAAGGGGCTTCTGTGGAAGCGGTAAAACTCTTCCGCCTGCATTTGCCGAATAATGTCCAGATTAAAGCTTCAGGTGGCATCCGCGATTATGTATTTGCCAAACAATTGATAGATGCCGGTGCCACCCGTTTGGGTTGCAGTGCTGGCGTAGCCATTGTGCAAGGGGCAGAAGCGATGGAAGGCTAATAAGTAAGTTACTATGTACCCTTTTAATATTGAATAAGGAATATCAAATTTTAAAATAATCAATCAATCGAAATCCGATATTCCTTTTCCTTTTGTTATCTTACTTTATAATTTAGAAATATGCAGTGGCTGATGAAAATATATGGAGCGGTTTTATTTGTATGCAGTGCCTGTGCAGTTACTGCGAATGATTCAATCATTGTGCATAAAGATGCAAGGCTTGATATATTAATCGTGAAACAAGCGCAAAGCAATAAACGCATGTCGATGATGACAAGCGGCGGCCAATACAAAGGATATCGTATTCAGGTATTAAGCACAGGGAAAAGAGAAGAGGCTTTTAATGCAAAAGCCGTTTTATTAGTCAACTTCCCCGATCAGAAGGCATATGTGATGTTCCAGTCGCCTAATTTTAAAGTGCGGATTGGTAATTATTTGAAGCAAGAAGAAGCAGAAAAATTCAGAAAGCAATTGGCTTTTCTTTTCCCCAAAGGTGCTTATATTGTTGAAGATGCTATTGAGTATATTCCTGTTGAAGAAGAACTGCCGATTCAATAACAAGCAAATATGTTAGAGCAACAAATAAAAAACCTGGCCCGGCAGTATGCAGATGAATTTATAGAGGTTCGTCACCATCTGCACATGCACCCGGAGCTGAGTTATCATGAATTTGAGACGAGTAAATTCGTGCAATCCAAACTGGCGTCTTTTGGTATCCCCTTTGAAATAAAGGCCACTACAGGTGTTTTAGGCATGATAAAAGGAAAAAATCCTGAGAGCCGTGTGATAGCATTGCGGGCAGATATGGATGCATTGCCCATTCAGGAAGAAAATCTGGTTACTTATAAATCCAAAACCGCAGGTGTGATGCACGCGTGCGGTCATGATGTCCACACAACTATTTTATTAGGGGCTGCCAAGATTTTACATGAATTAAAAAACGAGTGGGAAGGGACGATAAAATTATTATTTCAACCCGGTGAGGAAAGAAACCCTGGTGGTGCGAGTTATATGATCAGGGATGGTGTGCTGGAAAATCCGAGGCCAACAGGCATTATCGGACTGCATGTTCACCCCGGACTTGATCTTGGTAAGCTAAGTTTTAGAAAAGGAAGGGTAATGGCCAGTGCCGATGAAATTTATATCACTATTAAAAGCAAGGGTGGCCATGCTGCCGCGCCGCATCTAACAGCTGATACAATATTGATTGCCTCGCATTTGATTGTGAGTTTACAACAAATTATCTCGCGTAATAATAACCCTACTTCACCATCCGTTTTGTCTATCTGTTCTATACAGGGCGGACATACCACTAACGTCATACCAAGCGAAGTAAAATTGATGGGTACGTTCAGGGCTATGGATGAAGCATGGAGATATAAAGCACATGAACTTATCCGTAAGCAGGCAACCGGGTTGGTACAAGCCATGGGTGCCGATATTGACCTGCATATTGATATTGGTTATCCTACTGTTGATAATGATCCTGTGTTAACTGATGCAGCTTGGAAGCGTGCAAATGAATACATGGGCAAAGACAATGTATCGGAAACCGAAATGAGAATGGGGGCGGAAGATTTCGGATATTACACTCAGGTGATACCCGGTTGTTTTTACAGGTTGGGTGTTCGCAATAAGGAAGAGGGTATAATTCATAATGTACATACACCACAATTTAATATTGATGAAAGAGCGATAGAAAAGGGGATGGGGATAATGGCTTGGTTAGGGGCATCTACGCAAGTGTAAAAACGCAACAATTAGGGTATTAATAAATGCTTTAGAACGTCCGATGAATATTAGTTTTAATACACTTAAAAAAAGTGTCATTTGGAACTACAGCTTATCCAGGAAGAAATATACAGTGTAAGAAATCATAAAGTCATGTTGGATTTTGACCTCGCTATACTAAATATAGTTGAAACCAAACGCTTAAAAGAAGCAGTCCGTAGGAATATGCAACGATTTCCACCTGATTTCATGTACGAACTCACGCCCGCGGAATACCATTCTCTAAGGACGCAATTTGCGTCCTTAGAGAAAAAAGGGAGAGGCACATTCACTAAATATCTTCCTTTTGCCTCTACTAAACAAGGTATTTCAATGCTGAGCGGGGTACTCCATTCAGATAAGGAAATAGACATGCATATGGCCATAATGCGTGCTTTTGTAGCCATCAGGCAGTTTGTGCTTCAATAAAATGACCTTGCAGAGCAAATAGTTGATATAAAGCAATCTGTTTCAAACCACAATGAACAACTCAGCCAGATTTATAATGGTATTGAAAACCTGCTATACGAAAAAGCCGCTGAACAAAAATGGACCGAGCGCGAACGGATTGGATTTAAGAAATAATTGATGAAAGGCCACTTATTGTCACAAATCCTTTCAAAATTGCCATTCTGCTATCATTTTAATAAATTGTATTTTCGCAGCCCATAAACCTCAGCTCCAAGCCGTTAAGCGGACAAGGCGCTGAAGAGAGTGACACAACCTTCGCCGATATGGGTTTTGTTGCCGCTAACCTAAAATAGAACTATGTCTAAACAGAGTGATTTACGCAAAGAGCAGGCACTGGAGTATCATTCCAGCGGCAGGCCGGGTAAAATAGAAGTCGTTCCTACTAAAGAAGCCAAAACACAACGTGATCTTTCACTGGCTTACAGTCCAGGTGTAGCAGAGCCCTGCAAAGAAATTTTTAAAAATGTAGAAGATGTTTACAAGTATACTGCCAAGGGCAATCTGGTAGCGGTAATTACAAATGGTACGGCTGTATTGGGCCTCGGTGATATTGGTCCGGAAGCAAGCAAGCCCGTAATGGAGGGAAAGGGCGTATTGTTCAAAATATTTGCAGATATAGATGTGTTTGATATTGAAATTAATGAGAAAGACCCGGAAAAATTTGTACAGATTGTAAAATCGCTTGAGCCCACTTTTGGCGGGATCAACCTTGAGGATATTAAGGCACCTGAATGTTTTTACATAGAGCAGGAGCTGAAAAAACAGATGAACATCCCTGTGATGCACGATGACCAGCATGGAACGGCCATCATTAGCAGTGCTGCTTTGTTAAATGCTTTAGAACTGCAAAAGAAAAAGATAGAGAAAGTATGTTTTGTAATCAATGGTGCCGGTGCCGCTGCTATAGCCTGTGTGCAGTTATATGTGGCATTGGGGGCTAAATATGAAAATTTTATCCTGTTTGATAAAGAGGGTGTATTGCATGAAGGCAGAAAAGACCTGGGTGAGATAAGGGCAAAGTTCGCTGTAAAGAAAAGGGACTGGACCTTAGATAAAGCCATGAAGGATGCGGATGTGTTTTTGGGATTGAGTGTAGGCAATGTAGTTACCCAGGATATGGTAAAAAGCATGGCGAAGAACCCAATCGTTTTTGCGATGGCCAATCCCGACCCTGAAATAAGTTATGAAGATGCAATTGCAGTGCGCAAAGATATTATCATGGCAACAGGCAGGTCTGATTATCCTAACCAGGTAAATAATGTATTGGGGTTTCCTTATATTTTCCGGGGGGCACTCGATATCCGTGCCAAACAGATTAATGAAGCGATGAAACTAGCTGCTGTAAAAGCTTTGGCCAATCTTGCCAAATCGCCGGTGCCGGATATTGTAAACATGGCCTATAACCAGACAAGCATGAGTTTTGGTCCGGAATACATCATTCCCAAACCTTTAGATCCGCGCTTACTGTCAACGGTGGCACCTGCTGTTGCAAAAGCCGCTGTGGAAAGCGGAGTGGCGCAAAAAACGATCACTAACTGGGATGCCTATTCATTAGAACTGAATAAACGCCTTGGATTGGATAACCAGCTGGTTCGAGTAATTGGTAACAAAGCGAGAAGAGATCCGAAGAGATTGGTATTTGCCGAAGCAGATAATCTGAAAATATTAAAGGCAGCCAGCATTGTGTATGATGATGGAATTGCTTACCCTATTTTATTAGGCGACCCTGTTAAAATAAACCGCATTGCCGAGGAAAACAATATTGACCTCACCGATATCCCCATCATTGATCCCAGAAGTGACGAGATGGAATCGAAACGCGAGTTCTATGGAGAATTGTTTTTTAAGAAACGCCATCGTAAAGGCTTTAACCATTATGAGAGTCTGAAGATCATGAAAGACCGCAACCATTTTGGTTGTATGATGGTGGAGACAGGTGATGCGGATGCAATGCTTTCGGGACTTACTAAAAACTATGCAGAAGCCATTCGCCCAGCATTGCAAATTATTGGCACTGAAGAAGGTGTGAAAAAAATTGCGGGCATGTATTTACTGCTTACTAAGAAAGGGCCTTTGTTCCTGGCGGATACAACCGTAAACTTTAATCCTACTGCTGAAGAACTCGCTGACATTGCGATGATGGTGGCCAAAGAAGTGCGCAATTTTAATCTTACACCAAGAATAGCGATGTTGAGTTACAGTAATTTTGGCAGCAGCGATTCGCCTGAAGCGAGGTTGGTAGCAGAAGCTACTAAAATATTAAAACAACGTAACCCATCATTAATTGTAGATGGGGAGATGCAGGGCAGTATGGCATTTAATAAAGAAATATTACGCGATAATTACCCATTCAGCGTATTGGTTAATGAGGAGGTAAATGTATTGATGTTCCCTAATTTAACATCAGGCAATGTAACTTACAACCTGCTGAAAGAAGTGGGAGGTGCAGATGCCATCGGACCGATATTACTTGGATTAAAAAAACCGGTTCATGTGCTGCAGTTGGGAAGTACAGTAAGAAGTATTATCAATATGGCATTGATAGCCGTAGTAGATGCTCAATTGAAATGCCGGATGAATACAGAAGAAGCGATACAGAAAAGTGCCTGGTGGAAAAGGCTTAAGAAACGGAAGAAATAAGAAATATTCATAATTAATAGTTACTTCGCAGTGGTTGGTCGCCTGACCAATCACTGCGAAGTAAGCAAAAATAATACCCATGTCTTTTTTCACCCATTTCGGATCTTACCTGCTAATGCTTAAGGGCATGTTTACAAAGCCCGAGAACTGGCGTATGTACTGGAAAGAATTCATGCATCAATGTGTGGAAATTGGTATTGGTGCCTTACCCATTGTAGTTATTATTTCTTTGTTCCTGGGTGCGGTAACTACGGTGCAGACGGCTTATCAGTTGGTGAGCCCACTGGTACCGGCATCTACCATTGCTCAGATCGTGAGGGATAGTATGATATTGGAATTGTCGCCAACAGTGGTAAGTATTGTATTGGCGGGTGTAGTGGGCAGTAAAATTGCGAGTGAACTGGGTAATATGCGCATCAGTGAACAAATTGATGCTTTGGAGATTATGGGTATCAATACCAAAAGCTATTTGATCATGCCTAAAATATTGGGGTCCCTTGTTGTAATTCCCTGCCTGATTGTTATCTCTGCTATCCTGGGTATCTGGGGTGGACGAACAGCGGGTGCTATGTCGGGTATACTGGCTACAGATATTTTTGATATCGGCTTGCGGCAGAACCTGAATTTTTACAATATTAATTTTGCCATGTACAAATCATACACTTTCGCTTTTATACTCAGCAGTATACCTGCCTATTTTGGCTATAATGTAAAAGGCGGCTCCTTAGAAATCGGCCGCGCCAGTACCAGTGCGGTAGTGGTAAGCTGTATTTTAATCTTATTTGCCGATTATGCGTTGGCGGCATTGTTGTTGTAAACATTTTTACATCTTATTTTAAATTTCCTGTAGCAGCAAGTACTTGTTACATTTAGTGCAGCAAAGTATGTGTGGTTTACGGCATCTAAAAACAGTAGGTATTTTTCTCTTATTAAATATTTGATAAGAGAACAAAAATGTATTCACTTGTATGAGTCCCGATTTTCAGCATTTTAAAGAGCAGATAAACAATCCATTCAAATTCCGCTTATTTATGTTGCAACGCCTGCCTTCAGCATTGTTTGCCGGATTGCGTATAAAAGCATTTGATGAACAGCATTCGATTGTTACCGTAAAGTACACATGGTTTAACCAAAACCCTTTTCGATCCATGTACTTTGCCATTCAATGCATGGCGGCAGAAATGAGCACGGGCCTGCTGGCTTCCGGACAGGTGCACCAACGCAATCCAGCCGTAAGTATGCTGGTTATTGGGTTAGAAGCAAAATTTATGAAGAAAGCAGTCGATACAGTTTCGTTTACCTGTATGCAGGGAAATGTAATACGGGAAACTGTGGACGCAGCAATCGCTGCCGGCGAAAGTAAAGTCATTACCTGCCAATCAACAGGTACTAATATGGCAGGTGAAATTGTTTCAGAATTTCGAATCACATGGAGTTTTAAAGTAAAAAAATCCTAAACCCTAAGGGGATTATGAAGTAATGAATTAATAATAATTTCTCACACGTTTTAAAATGAACTCTGACGAGTGGAGCGTAAATTCCCCTGCAGAGTAAGGAGGGAATATGAAAATAGCATTCCACGGAGCAGCCAGAACAGTAACGGGTTCTAAACACCTGATTACTTTGCAAAATGGTAAACACATTCTATTAGACTGCGGCCTTTTTCAGGGTATGGGACGGGAAACCGAGGCATTAAACAGCGAATTTGGCTTTGATGCAGCAACGGTTGAGTACCTTGTTTTATCGCACGCACATATTGACCATTGCGGATTGATTCCAAAATTAGTGAAAGAGGGTTTTAAGGGAATCATATTCTCCACGCCTGCAACAAAAGAGCTAGGTGGTATTTTGCTGGAAGACTCTGCAGCCATACAAAGAGATGATACCCGTTTCATCAATAAAAAACGTGCAAGGCAGGGGCTTCCACCGTATGAACCCTTGTATGATCTTGAAGATGCTGCTAAAGCAATGGAACTGTTTAAAACAGTGAATTATGGTGAATGGATAAAAATAGAAGAAGGAGCAGAAGTATTGTTTACTGATGCCGGACATATAATTGGAAGTGCAGCCGTGCATCTTAGGATCACGGAGAAGAGTAAAACAACCCATATTTCTTTTAGTGGCGATGTGGGTCGTTATACTGATGAAATACTCCGCTCACCGGAAGTATTCCCCCAGGCCGATTATATACTTCTCGAAAGTACCTATGGTAACAGGTTACATGATCAAGTAAATGGTACAGCTGATTTACTTTTGCAATGGATACAAAAAACCTGTATTGAGAAAAAAGGAAAATTGATTATTCCCGCTTTCAGTGTGGGGCGTACACAAGAATTGTTATATTTTTTAAATCAATTGGAACTGGAAAATCGTTTACCCAACGTTCCGGTATATGTTGATAGCCCTTTAAGCATGGAGGCTACAGAATTATTAAAAAAATATCCCCAGTATTTTAATGAAGTGATCAGGAAGATCATGCAATCGGATAATGACCCGTTTGATTTTAAAGGATTGAATTTCATTAAAACAGTGGAAGAAAGTAAACGGTTAAACGACCTGCCGCAACCCTGTGTAATTATTTCTGCAAGTGGTATGGCCGATGCGGGCCGTGTTAAACACCATATCATGAATAATATTAATGATGCAAAAAATACTATCCTGTTGGTGGGTTATTGCGAACCGCGTTCACTGGGTGGCCGTTTAATGAATGGGGAGAAAGAAGTAAAAATCTATGGTGACTGGTTTAAGGTAATTGCAGAAGTAGGGCAGGTGAAAAGTATGAGCGCACATGGTGATTACGATGACCTTTGCCAGTTTATTGCATGCCAGGACCCCAAACAGGTGAAAGCATTGTTTCTGGTACATGGCGAATATGATGTGCAACAGGAATTTGCAGAAAGGCTGAGGAAGAAAGGGTATAATAATATTATTATTCCTGAAAGGCATTCTGAAACTGCATTGTAAATAACCTTGTTACATAATTTACATAATTATTTTTAACAATGAATATTTCAGTTATTCTTCTTTCCCGTATTACAGAAATATTCAGGCAGCATTTTGGTGAACCTGCTTTCATTGTCCGTTCTCCCGGAAGAATTAATTTGATTGGCGAGCATACGGATTACAACCTTGGGTTTGTATTGCCCGCTTCTATTGATAAGGCCGTTTATATCGCTATTAATAAGAGAGATGATAAGGAAATAAATCTGGTTGCCGTCGATTTAAATGAAACATTCCATACCGCTCTGGATACAATTCAATACACCGATAAGCAATGGCCAAACTATATCCTGGGTATTGTAGACCAGCTACAAAAAAACGGGTATGGTTTATCGGGTTTCAATGCCGTTTTGGGAGGGGATGTGCCATTGGGCGCGGGACTTTCTTCGTCTGCCGCAGTTGAGTGCGCAACTGCGTATGCTTTAAATAAATTGTTTGCATTGGAGCTGACAAAAAAAGCCATGATACAACTGTCGCAGAAAGCAGAGAATGAATTTGTAGGTGTGCAATGCGGTATCATGGACCAGTTTGCCAGCATATTGGGTAAAAAGGAACAGGTGATCCGGTTAGATTGTCGCTCATTAGAATATGTTTACATACCTTTTGATATTTCGGATAGTCAAATTATTTTGTTTGATACGGGTGTGAAGCATTCTCTTGCATCTTCCGAATATAATTTGCGCAGGCAGCAATGTGAGGCTGGTGTAGCCATCCTTCAAAAAAAATATCAGCACGTACAAAGTTTGCGTGATGCTGATATGCTAATGGTCAATACCTGCCTGCGGGAGGAAGAGGATGTGGTATATCGCCGCTGTAAATATGTGGTTGAAGAGATACAACGCGTACAGAATGCCTGTGTAGATCTCATTCAGCAGGATCTTACTTCATTCGGAAGGAAAATGTTTGCTACGCATGAGGGCCTCAGCCGTTTATATGAAGTCAGCTGCCCCGAAGCAGATGCGCTGGTAACTATGGTTACCAATCATCCTGCGGTTTTGGGTGCAAGAATGATGGGTGGTGGGTTTGGTGGTTGTACCATTAATATTGTAAAAAAGGGAAAAACAGAAGAATTAATTAATAGCGTAACTCAAAAATATTCAAGACTGTTTAGCCGGTTATTAAAAGCATACATAGTTTCCATTGATGATGGAACCTCATTGGTTTAAATTATGAATTACCCTTTTCGAAAAAAAATTTAAAATTTTAATAAGAGATGAATGAAGGAAAAAAGTGGGACTAAATTTATTTATTTCTCATTTTCTTTTGTCCCTCTCTTATTGAAATAATTATAAATTGTAATTTAAATTATATACTGCATAACGACTCACCTATTTTATTATAATAAATGAGTAAAGAAAGATCACATATATATTTAGAAAGAGTAACAATATATACTCAAGAACAAAAAAAATACGTTTGGCAATTATCGCTGATCAGTATGCTCAGGCTTTTGATATTCCTTTTTTTTGCCTGGTTTCTATATTCTGCATTTAGCCAGCGATTTATGGGACATGATCTGGTTTATTCAATATGCTCAATTGTGGGTTTTCTGGTTTGTGTGTTTTGGGCAGCTGGATTAAAAAGAAAGATCAAATTTCTTCAGCAATTGGTTCTGATAAATGAAAACGAGAAGGCTATAAGTAATGGTTCCCCTTCTTGTTTATACAATGGCGCATCATTGGAACCGCTGAAAGGGTTTGCGGTTGACCTTACTATTTTCGGTAACCATTCCCTTTTTCATTTATTGAACAGAGCCGGTAGCGAATCAGGTAAAAGGCAATTGGCTAACAGGCTAATTAAGCCGTTTATCAACAGGGTAGATATTGAAAACTATCAAGGTTGTGTTAAAGAGTTAGCTGGTAATATTCATTTCAGGCAAACACTGCTTGCTCATACCTTATTGTTAGAAGAAGAAGAAGTGTTTTCTAAACTCCAGTCGGATAAACCTGAGAATAATTTCTCAGTATTGCAAAGTAAAAGCTGGTCGCTATTGGCATTATGGTGGCCGATTGCCGGATTGGCTATTATTGTTTTTTGTATATGGCAGGATAGTTACCTCCTGATGTTGGCTTTTGGTATTTTGGGGTTATTG
Organism: Chitinophagaceae bacterium; assembly: GCA_043717145.1. GTDB lineage: Bacteria > Bacteroidota > Bacteroidia > Chitinophagales > Chitinophagaceae > Sediminibacterium. The sequence continues at coordinate 13,564 of JAYSXR010000179.1, forward strand.
CTGTTGTCTTTTATCCTTAAAAAAGTAAACGTACTATATGCTGATATCTCAAAACGAAGTTATCTCTACACCCAATACGCACGTTGCTTTCAATTAATTAATGAAGAAATATTCAGGCATCCTTATTTAATAGAAAGACAGCGGGCAATTACTGAAGCCGGGCGCGCATTTCAAAAGTTGTCCAGGCTTGTGGGATTGTTTGATTTACGATTAAATGCCATTTCATTTATAATCAACGGTTTGTTCCTTTTCGATTTATTGTGTGCCCGTGCCTATATGAAATGGAACGCTGAATACCAGTCTTTTATCCAAAAATGGTTTGATACGATGGGTGAAATGGAATTATTAAACTCCCTGGCTACTTTTCATTTTAATCAGCCCAGTTTTATTTTCCCAGACTGTACAGAAGACCGGTTACTGATACATGCGAAGGCTTTGGGTCACCCGCTAATGGATGAGGCTGATGCTGTAGTAAATGATATTTCAATCGGCAAGCCTGCCAAACTCCATTTGATCACAGGTTCCAATATGTCAGGCAAAAGTACTTTCTTACGTACCCTTGGATTAAACATGGTCCTTGCCCAATTAGGAGCACCCGTATTTGCACATACATTTGTATTCCGGCCGGTAAGGGTATTGACCTCATTTCATCATATTGATTCACTGGAAGAAGGTACGTCATATTTCTATGCTGAACTAAAGTGCCTGCAAGGTATTATTGCATCTCTCCAAGAACCGACACCCGCCTTGGTTTTATTGGATGAAATAATGCGGGGAACAAACTCAACGGATAAGCACGATGGTACTGCCTTGCTTATTAAAAAAATATTAAACTATTCATGCCTTACATTAATTGCCACGCACGATACAGAATTAGGTGTGTTGGCAGAAGGCCAAGCTGGTGATATTGAAAATTTCTGCTTCGAAAGTGAACTTTCTGATAAAGGATTGGTTTTTGATTTTACTATGCGGAAAGGTGTGGCGCAAACAAGGAATGCTACTTATCTAATGCAGCAAATGGGAATTATTTAATAGCCCTTTATGTGAATAATGTAAAAATTATGCAGAATTGTATAACGAACTGTATGCTTAAAAAGTACTATCTTTTACTCTCTACTACGCACTTAGTTTATGATATTTAAGCGTTCTACCATACAATTATTGCGTTTCCCATTTTCATTTTTTTTAATGCCTGTATATTGGTTTGCTTTAAGTTGCGTGGATGGAATTGACGTATATAGAACCATCCTCATTTTTTGTATTGTACATTTATTAGTCTACCCTTCAAGCAATGGCTACAATAGCTTTATGGATAGAGATACGGATAGTGTAGGTTGTATCAAGAACCCTATGCAACCTGAAAAAGAATTATTTTATGTGACTGTTTGTATGGATATACTGGCTATTTGCCTGTCTTTGTTCATTTCGATTTTTTTTGCAGAATTACTTATCTGTTATATCGTTTGCTCAAGATTGTACAGTTACCGTGGTATCCGTTTGAAAAAATATCCAGTAATCGGGTACCTAATAGTTATCCTGAACCAGGGTGGATTAATGTTTTTAATGGTTTACCACGGATCCTCGATCGCACCCTCAACAATGCTTCCCTGGCTTGGCATGATTGCTGCCTGTTTCCTGATTGGTGGTTTTTATCCTATTACACAGGTTTACCAACACGAATCGGATGCCAAAGATGGGGTTCGAACCATTTCTCTTTTGTTGGGTAAGAAAGGAACATTTGTTTTTTGCGTCTTAATGTATATGATTGCATTCGCTATCTTGTTTTATTATTACCGGCAACATAATGAATTGTTATTTTTTGGTGTCTTGCAAATCTTTTTTCTGCCGGTTCTGGTATATTTTTTTTGGTGGGTTCGAAAAGTCTGGCAAAATGAGGCAATGGCAGATTTTCAACATACTATGAAAATGAACTGGCTGGCATCTGCGTGTACCAATATTGGATTTATAACACTTTTAATACTTCATCAAATTGGCTGATATTATTTCTATAGCAACGGCAGTACCGGATTTTTGTCATAAGCAATCGGATATATTGCATTTTATGCAAGACATCTATGGATTGGATGCGCAGGATAAACGTAAACTTAAATTTCTTTACGACCATAGTGGAATAAATACACGATACTCGGCCATTAAGGATTATGGTGTGTCGAGTGTTGAAAGGAGTTTCATTCCCGTTGAACAAGATGCCGCTTTTCCTGCTTTGGAGGAGAGAATGGAGATTTACAACAGAGAAGCCGTAATTGTTTCTATTAAAGCAATAAATGCCTGTTTGCGAAATTTTATTACGCCTCAGCAGGTAACACACCTGATCACGGTAAGTTGCACGGGAATGAGTGCACCGGGCCTTGACCTGCAATTATTGGGTGAAATGGAAATGTTGCCTAATATTTTCAGGACCTCGATAAATTTCATGGGTTGCTATGCGGCGATACATGCATTAAAACTGGCTAAAATGATTTGCGATAGCACAGAAAATGCCTATGTGGTTATTGTAACGACAGAATTGTGCACGCTTCATTTTCAAAAAGAATACACGGTTGACAATGCAGCTAGCAGTTTATTGTTTGCAGATGGATGTGCGGCTGTATTAATTTCAAATTGTATAAAATCAGAGCGTTCATTATCACTGCGAAATTTTTACTCGCATGTGGCGCAGAAAGGTAAGGCTGATATGGCCTGGCAATTAAGCAGTAAAGGATTTTTAATGACATTGAGTGGTTATGTACCGCAACTTATCCAGGAAGACATCAATAGCCTGGTAGCGGCAGCTGTTAAACACAACGGATTAATGTTATCAGACATTACTCATTGGTGTATACATCCGGGTGGCAAAAGGATCTTGGATGTAATACAAAAGCAATTAAACCTTTCTGAAAGTGCATTAACTTATTCTCGTGACATATTATTGCGATATGGAAATATGTCATCACCCACTGTTTTATTTGTATTAAAAGAAATGATGGATAAACGCGATGGTGCGCCGGCGAAAATACTGGGCATGGCATTTGGCCCGGGACTTACTATGGAAACCTTTATTGCTGAAAGCTGATGTTATTACAGCATCGTTCATACGAAAAAGAATTACTCGACGGTAATGATATCCCTTTTGAAGATATTAAAAGGAATATGCAGGAATTAAATACCATTAATACATTGCTGGGTGGCCATGCCATAACCTTGAAAGGTTTTATTTCTCTTATTGGCAACAGGAAAAAAATAACTGTTTGTGAAATCGGCTGTGGTGGTGGGGATAATCTGGTTGCGATAACAAAGTGGTGCCTTAAGCATAAGATAGAAATTACCTGCATTGGCATCGACATGAAAAAAGAATGCATTGAATTTGCAAGTGGGCAGAAAACACTACAGGGAATCGCAACATGGATAGTAAGCGATTATGCAGTTGTTATATTTGACACAAAGCCTGATATCGTTTTCTCCAGTTTATTCTGCCATCATTTTACTAATGATGAACTTATAAACCAGTTGCAATGGATGAAGTTAAATTGCCAACTTGGATTTTTTATTAACGATCTCCACAGGCATTGGGTTGCCTATCACTCCATACGTTTAATAACAAAATTTTTATCATCTTCTTATCTCGTACAAAATGATGCCCCGGTAAGTGTTACACGCGGATTTTCGAAAACTGAATGGATAATGCTTTGTAAACGTGCAGGCATCCATAATGCTTCTATCGAATGGAAATGGGCATTTCGCCACCTTATTATCTGTGCACATGACTGATAAACAACAATTTGATATTGCCATAATAGGTGGGGGTCTTGCGGGTCTTACGCTTGCAATACAGGCTGCTGATGCGGATTACAAGACAATACTGTTTGAAAGAGAAACTTATCCTTTTCATAAAGTCTGTGGCGAATATATCAGTATGGAAAGCTGGGATTTCCTGGTTCGGTGTGGGGTTCCATTAGCGGATTGGTCGCTACCTTTAATTAATGAATTACAGGTGTCTGATACAGAAGGGAAGATATATGATTTCAAATTACCGTTAGGTGGTTTCGGGGTAAGCCGATACCAATTAGATAATGCATTGTATGAAACAGCCATAAAAAAGGGAGTAACTGTTCTCACCTCCTGCAAAGTAACTGATGTAGTATATAATGAAGATTGCTTTACTATTGTTACCCCTGCAGCTATTTTTACCGCTCGTATAACAGCTGGTTGTTTCGGAAAGCGAAGTAACCTGGATCTAAAGTGGAACCGCGACTTCACGAAAACAAAACCTAATAAGATTAATAATTTTATAGGTGTGAAATACCATATTCAATACCCACATCCGGCCAATACGATTTCCCTGCATAATTTTAAAGATGGCTATTGCGGTATATCACGTATTGAGAACGATACTTGTTGTCTGTGTTATTTAACCACCGCCGATAACCTGCGGAAATCGGGTAATTCCATTGCCTTAATGGAGAAGGAAGTGTTGGCAAAGAACAAACAACTGAAAAAAATAATGGAAGAAGCGAAACAACTCTATGAACAGCCACTCACCATATCACAGATCAGTTTTGAGCAAAAATCGCCGGTAGAAGGCCACATCCTTATGCTTGGCGACGCTGCCGGAATGATTACACCCTTATGTGGTAACGGTATGAGTATGGCAATGCATGGCAGTAAGATCGCATTTGACAATAGCAGGCTTTTCCTCGCCGGCCAGATCAGTAGGAACCAGATGGAAAAGCTATATAAACAACAATGGCAACACCAATTCGGCCTTCGAACCAGGATAGGCAGGATTGTACAATATTTTTTTGGTGGAAGTTGGTCCACTTCGGTATTTTTAAAAGCCATGCATGCATTTCCGCGGTTTAGTGGAAAGGTTATTGAACAAACACATGGAAAGCCTTTTTAAAACACCTTATCCTGCTAACGCTTCGTTGGTCGGGTTGAGTAGAAAAATAGCAGGATGAAACTTTTGATAATCATTATTCTTGCACATTGTGCAAACATACTTACTGCACAAAATTACCGAACTGTTAACAATGCCTCATCGGTAAAATTTATCATACAGAATTTCGGGATGGCTACTGGTGGGAGGTTTTCCGGTTTACAGGGAGATATAAATTTTAATCCCAAGGATCTTAAAGGGTCATCATTTACTATGAGTATTGATGCCAATACCATTAATACTGATATTGATGTAAGGGATAGTGCCCTTCGAACTACAGCATACCTGGATGCAAAAATGTTCCCACGAATCAACTTTAATTCTAAACAAATAACAATAGCCGATAAAGCAGATATGTTTTTTGTAAAAGGAATCATTACTATAAAAGAGATCAGTAAAGAGATTTCATTCCCCTTCAAGCTAATTAATAAAGAGGAGGGTATACTCCTTTCAGGTGACTTTAAAATAAGCCGGCGTGATTTTAAAATAGGTAATGGCAGTCTTGTACTATCAGATACTATCATAATTTCATTGTCGGTATTCGCTAAAAAAAATTAAATTACCTTCAAAAGGAAATTTCTTTCATTAAATAGGTAAATATGAAAACCGTTATCATAACCGGTGCCAATGGGAACCTTGGTTCAGCAGTAACCAAAGAATTCTTAGACAAAGGCTACCAGGTTGTCGCTACTGTAATTTCCGAGGCTATGAAAGCCGATTTCACTGCAAATGATCGTTTGGAGGTAAGGGTAGTAAATTTAACTGATGAAGCAGAAACGAACACTTTCATCCGGTCTGTTATCGAAAAATATAAAAAAGTTGAGGCTGCGTTGATGCTGGTGGGGGGGTATGCCATGGGTAATATCGCAGCTACATCAGGCGCAGATATTGATAAACAGTTATCACTGAATTTTAAAACTGCTTACCATGTTACAAAACCTTTGTTCCGGCACATGATGGAAAATGAGAATGGCCGGTTAATCTTTATTGGTGCTAGACCGGCTATTGAACCTTCACAAGGTAAAGACCTGTTAGCGTATGGGTTAAGCAAATCCCTTTTATTCAAATTGGCAGAATACCTGAATGAGGAAGCTAAGGGAAAAAATGTAAGCGCTACAGTTGTTGCCCCCTCTACTTTAGACACGCCCTTAAACCGTAAAAGCATGCCGGATACGGATCCGTCTATTTGGGTGAAGCCTTCTGCTTTAGCTGAAATACTAGAATTTGTAGTATCTGAAATGGGAGGGTCTTTAAGAGAAAACATACTTAAAGTGTATAATAATGCTTAAGCTGATATATAATTAACATTTTGCAGATAAAAAATAAATACCATTTACATCCTCACAGAAATCCTTGCCCTCTTATTCGAAAAAGACATGTTGAAATTGAAAGTGGAAATCAACGCTAACCAGAATGAAACAATCTTATGGATAACGGCCAATACCATCAATAACTCAGGTGGCAATCTTTGTCTTCATTTATTGGGAAACCTGCAATATTATATTGGCAGTGTATAAGGGCATAGCGGTTAGGTAAGAAACCGATGGGAAGAATTGAGTCAGAAAATTATTCCTGTTATAGAAATTTACAAAGACGATTGATCAGACCGGTGGTATAGTCACCCACGCTACCTGCACTATACCTGCTGACATAATAGGTAATGACTATCCCGAAAAAGTATTGAAACATACCATGACCATAGAATATTTCCTGCTATATTTATTGGCACAGTTGAAGTATCATTTGGGACAGATTAATTATCATAGGCGGTCACTGGATGTACAAAAATAAGATGCGAATAGAATCCTATTCCCTAAGAAAAAACCGAAAATGCTGTATTTTCTTACGGAAATATTTACAGAAGATCAAGTATGTTTTCGACAAATGAACATTTGCGATAGTCTGCATCAAAATATTTATATACAATCGTACTTTTTTTATTAATTACGTATACTTCAGGAATGGGTAAATTGGCACTATTGGACACACCATTTGCATCACTGAAATGAATGCCGTATTTTTTTTTCGTCTCAAACGTTTTATCATCTACTTTAAAAGCTACATCATAACTTTTCATGATACGCAGGCCCTCATCATGTAAAATAGAGAACGAGGCTTTTGTTTTTGTAATCGTTTTGGTAATGTTGTCTTCTTTTTCCTGAGTAATGGTCAATACTCTCGCACCTTTTGCTGTAATCTGCCTTAAAGAATCTTCCAGCTGTTTTAATTGCCTGTTACAAAATGGACACCATTGCCCCCGGTAGAATACGAAAACTACTGAGCTATTCTTTAATTCATTTTTGAATGAAATGTTTTTTTCCGTTCTGGTCTTTGGCGGTGAAGTCAGGGGCCGTAATGTTAAGATTCAAATTTTTGGGGGCTAATTGTGCCATCATCACCAAAAACTGCAATAGTATGGTAATGACTAAAATTTATTTTTTCATTAATTCGATTATTTTGAGTAATAATTAAGTTGAAAACGCCTGTTTTCGGTTTAGATGGCAAGTCAAATAACATCTTACAGTTTATTTGAATAAAGCTATTTAAACTAGCCGGGTAATTGTTAAAAAAAATTAGTAATTTGAATAGTAATCAACGAATGCTAGCCAGCTATATGATATTTCCGGTAAGTGTAATTTTGAACAATATAAATAGGCCCTTATGCATTGTCAGCAATACAACCACCGCTTCGGAAGTGCTGGTTCAACAAAATAAAAAACATATGAGATTAATTCTGTTCAACATATCATTTGCACTATTTACTGTTGTTGGCTATGGCCAGAATTATCAACCTGTTGATAATGGTTCATCAGTTAAATTCTCCATTAAAAATTTTGCATTGAATGTAATTGGCGACTTTAAGGGATTGGCCGGTGCTATCCGGTTTAATGCCACGGATCCTGGTTCAGCCTCCTTCAATGTAAGTGTCGACGCATTTACTATTAATACCGGTAATAGTGTAAGAGACAACCACCTTCGTAAGGATGAATATTTTGATGTACAGAATTATCCGAAAATCAGTATTATTTCAAAGAAGGTAACTGCATCAGATAAACCGGGCGTTTTTATACTGACAGCAATGGTAAATATGAAACGAGTAAGTAAGGAGATCAGTTTCCCATTTACAGTTGTTCCGCAAAAGGAAGGCATGCTTTTTAAGGGTGAATTAAAATTAAACCGGCGTGATTTTAAAGTGGGTAGTGGGAGCCTTATTTTATCTGACAACCTTACCATTTCACTATCCGTCTTTGCAGTTACTCAAAAAAAATAATGCATATGTAAAATGATTAAAGCAGCAAATCCTGGCTAAAAAATAAAATAAATAATTTTATTGAAATGAATGGTTCCGTAGCTCCACAAACATCTTTATAACAAAAAGTCTCGGGATATATTTTGGTGGGACGGAAAATGTTGAGTTGAACTATTTAGTTACTCAACTCATTCTGCTTCTCATCTACATTTATCAACTTATAGGAAACAGAATCTTTCGAGAAAGAAATGAGAAATTCAGTACCGATATATTTTCCACGGTATTCATATAAACAAATATTATTACCCTCTTCTTCTACCTGTCCTATAATGGTACTTTCCACATTATTAAAACTATAGGTAATCCGCTGTTTTGAATCAGTGAATGACCTGCTTTTGTGCTTAGTGAGATATTCAAAACTGCTCTGTTTCAAAGCGTATAAATTAGGAATGATAAAATGAACCTTTCTTTGCTGCAGGGTCTTATTGCAGGATGATAAAAAATAAGAATGGAAGGTACGAAAGTTGTTTCAGTTCTGAAACCATTTTACAACATGCCATTTAAATACAAAACATTAATATATTTACATATATGTTATGTATTTTCCGTCATATACTTCAATTAATATAAAGCTTCTCTTTTACTTTTTGCAGAGGCAATGGCTAGGTTGTTTAAAAAAATGCATACAGGGTACTTGCTACAAATCAGTACCTTGTTGCAAGCTCTTTATCCCAAGCGAAGCCAGGTTATAAAACCGTCAGAACTAATTACTATTTCTCATATATAGATATATAACTATATAGTACTATGCAAAAAAAAATACTTCCGAATAACGAAAAGGAACGACTTGAAGCACTTAAAAGTTATCATATACTTGACACTTTACCTGAGGAAGAATATGACAGGTTTACTAAATTGGCTTCTTTAATATGTTATGCACCTATTTCCCTTATAACATTAATTGATGAGAACCGTCAATGGTTCAAATCAAAAATTGGTTTTGATGTTGAAGAAATAGAAAGGGAACTGGCTTTCTGCAGATATACAATTTTGCAACCCTCCATGCTTGAAATTCCGGACATTACAAAAGATGAACGGTTCCGGGACAACCCCATTGTAACCGGCGAACCTTTTGTACGCTTTTATGCAGGCTATCCTTTAATAGATCCAAAGGGTTTTGCCTTAGGTACTTTATGCATATTCGATCAAAAACCAAAACAATTAACTGCTAATCAACATGAGGCTTTAAAACTTCTTGCCGAAGAAGTCATGGCATTAATACTGGAAAAAAGGCAAAAAGAAGAACTGACAAATTTTGAAAAAATTTTTAAAACATCAAATGACCTTATTTGTGTTGCAGGTTCGGACGGTTTTTTAAAAAAAGTAAACCCCGCTTTTGAAGCGTTACTTGGATGGGATACACAGTTCCTGCTTGAGTCACCATTTATTTTGTTAGTTCACCCCGCTGATTTAGAAAATACCAGGAGCGAAATGGCCAGATTAAGTATCGACGGGTACCCCATTAATTTCTCAAACAGGATCCGAACTAAGAATGGCGATTATAAAGTTTTACAATGGGTAGGAACACCCGAACCGTCTACCGGGTATATATTTTCTATTGCCAGGGATATAACCGAAGAGCGAAAGAAAGAAGAGCAAATTAAAGTCAGTGAAAATAAGTTCAGGTCTTTTTTTGAATATTCACAGGGATTGATGTGCACCCATGATATGCACGGGAAGTTTTTGACTGTAAATAAATCGGGCGCTTCATTGCTAGGTTATACGAAGGAAGAGATTATGCAGATGAGTTTGTTTGATGTTGTTCCTGCAAACCTTCACCCGTCGTTAGAAGCATACCTAAAAGAAATCAATAACAACGGCAAATCAAGCGGGTCAATGACCACGATGCACAAAAATGGGTCTGAAAAAGTATGGCTTTATAACAACACAGTTGAGAAAGACCTTGATGGCCACAGATATGTGATTGGTAATTCTATTGATCTTACAGAACGGTTACTTCTGGAAAAGGACCTCCGGGTCACTAAAGAACTTCTTGAACAAACCAATAAAGTGGCGCGCGTAGGTGCCTGGGAAATTATCCTTGATAAACAAACTACTTATTGGTCAGCTATAACCAAAGAAATTCATGAAGTCCCGGCAGATTATTTACCTGATCTGACAACCGGTATTAATTTCTATAAAGAAGGGGAAAGCCGCGATGAGATAACAATCGCAGTAAATGAAGCGATAGAAAAAGGAATTTCCTGGGACTTGGAGTTGCAAATTATTACTGCAAAGGGGAATGAACGTTGGGTAAGGGCGCAGGGAAAGCCCGATATGTTAAAAGGAAAGTGTAAAAGACTTTTCGGAGCTTTTCAGGATATTGACGAGCAGAAGCGAACGAAACTGGCCCTGGAAGCCAGCGAAAATAAGTACCGTGCTTTTTTTGAAATCTCCCCCGTGGGTATAGCTGTCAACAGGCATAGCGATGGCAAATTCATAGATGGTAACAAGGCACTTTTCGATATGACCGGTTACACAGAAGGTGAATATCGTAAGCTCCGACATTCTGAGGTAACACCTGCGAGGTATGATGATGATGAAATAAAACACTGGAATTCATTAACGCTGAACGGAAGGTACGGCCCTTATGAAAAAAAATATATTCATAAAGACGGGCATTTAGTACCTATACTGTTGAGTGGCATCAGGTTTACAGGAACCAATGGCGAAGAACAAGTTTATTCGGTTATACAGGATATATCTGAAAGAAAACTTGCTGAGAAAGCATTGATTATTCAAAAATCACGGCTTACAGCCTTTGTTGAAAATGCCCCGGCTGCAGTAGCTATGTTTGACCGGGATATAAAATATGTAGCCGTTAGTAACCGCTGGATGGAAGAATACCACCTTGAAGGAAAGAATATAATAGGCTTATCACATTACGAAGTGTTTCCAAATATCACGAAAGAATGGAAGGCCGTGCATGCACGAAGCTTACAAGGATCGGTGGAAAAAAGTGAAGAAGATGTATGGCGGCCACCAGGATGGGATTATGACCAATATCTGCGTTGGGAAGTGCGACCCTGGTACCTATTTGATAAATCTATCGGCGGTATCATGATGTTTACACAAGACATTACAGAAATCTGCCTCCAAAGAGAAGAACTGAAGGCCGCTAAAATACAGGCAGATCAGGCCAATCTTGCCAAATCTGAATTCCTGGCAAGCATGAGTCATGAAATTAGAACACCCCTCAATGGTGTGATCGGTTTTACGGATCTGATTCTCAAAACAAAACTTGATGAAACACAACAACAATACTTATCCATTGTAAACCAGTCGGCCAATGCTTTACTGAGTATTATTAATGACATCCTGGATTTTTCAAAAATAGAAGCTGGCAAATTGGAGCTGGAAATCGAAAAATGCGACCTATACGAGATAGGTAGCCAGGCAGCTGATATTATTAGTTACCAGGTAAAAAATAAAGGCCTGGAAATGCTCCTGAATATTTCAACAGACTTACCGCGGTTTGTGTGGACAGATCCTGTCCGGTTAAAACAGATATTGATTAACCTTCTCAGTAATGCTTCCAAGTTTACAGAAAAAGGCGAAATAGAATTGAAGATAGAAGCGCTTACCGAACCTTCTCAAAAAGAGCTTACGATTCGTTTTGAAGTGAGGGATACCGGTATTGGTATCCACCAGAATAACCAAAAAAAGATCTTCCAGGCTTTTTCACAGGAAGATGGATCAGTAACCAGGAAGTATGGTGGCACGGGACTTGGCCTTACCATTTCAAATCAACTTCTGGCACTAATGGATAGTAGGTTGCAACTTAAAAGCAGACCCGGAAAAGGCAGTAGTTTTTTCTTCGACCTGCACCTTACTGCGGAACAAGGGCAACGGAATAATTGGGATGATATCTCCTACATAAAAAAAGTATTGATTGTTGATGATAATCAGAATAATCAAACCATACTTAGGCAAATGCTGCTTTTAAAACATATTGAAGCAGATGTGGCCAGAAATGGTATAGAGGCACTACAGATACTGGCAACAGGAAAGAAGTATGATGTGATCCTGATGGACTTCAATATGCCCATTATGGACGGTCTGGAGACCATCAAAAAAATACGGCAGAATTTTTATCCTACTGCGGCCGAACAGCCAATCATGCTATTATCGAGCTCATCAGATGATGAAAAAATAATAAGGTCAAGCGAAGAACTTGATGTCACAATTCGTTTGGTAAAACCTATTAAAATGCAGGATTTATACCGTGCATTATCAAAGCTTGCTAAACATAACAAAGTACAGGAAACAGCTCGGGAGGAAACAGAGCTTGAAAAAAACCTGGGAACAATCCGGGTATTAATTGCAGAGGATGGTGAAATCAATATGTTATTGGCCAAAACCATCATCAAAAGAATAGCTCCCCACGCGGTTATTATAGAGGCGAAAAATGGTGATATTGCTCTTAAAGCCTGTCAGAAATTTTTACCGGATATTATCTTCATGGATATACAAATGCCGGAAATGAATGGCTATGATGCTACACGTAAGATAAGGGCGTTACAAAATGATATTCATATACCGATTATCGCCATCACTGCCGGAAATGTAAAAGGGGAAAAAGAAAAATGTATTGCTGCCGGTATGGACGATTTTCTTACAAAACCCATTATAGAAAATACAGTAGCTGACATGTTCAATAAATGGGTGGCCGTGATAAAAAATGGTACCCTGCCGGAGCAAAATTTGATTCAAGCAACAATGGACATTTATCATCCTTTTGAACGGTTAAATGAATTCATAGGAGATGACAGCGATGCATTTCGAGGATTCTTAGTACTTATTAAAAATGAAATGAAAAGTTCATTAAACGAACTGGAAGATAAATTTGCTAAAAAAGATATAGTGGGCCTTAAGCGGGCCGGGCATAAGTTAAATGGTACAGCACTTTCTGTTAGCCTGGAAAAACTTTCCGCGATCGCAATCAATTTCGACCAATTAATCCATTTTGATAAGGCTCATATAGAAGTGTTAATGGAAAAGGCAAGAACTGAGATAACGGTTATTTCACAATTGATTGAAGAAAATATCCTGAAATAAAACCCCCACTGGTCTAATGCAGTTTTAGTCATAGAGAACAAATGCTGTTTTACTTACTCAGCGTTCTGCACTACAAAACGATAATGTTGAACAATCGGCTCATTTGCCTATCGGCCTCTATGCGGTTTTATTGGCTGGTTGCCATTCACCTAATCATTTTTATTTTGATATGAATTATTCGTATTTTACGTTGATCATACATTTTATACAGTAACCTAACTTTTGCACATGGGAGCCGTTTCGCTCATTGCCTTGATAATAGCAGCCATTACCTTTTCAGCTGGTGGTATTTTAGTAGGAAAAATCCTGGTAAAGGGTAGTAAAAACCCTCAAAAAGGTCAGGCTTATGAATGTGGTATACCCACAGAAACCTCTCCCTGGCATCAATTTAATGTTGGGTATTATCTTTTTGCATTATTATTCTTAATTTTTGATGTAGAACTTATATTCCTATACCCATGGGCGGTGGTAGTTAAAAAAACCGGCATGACAGCGCTGTATGAAATATTAATTTTCATTTCCATATTATTCGTGGGTTTTTTATATGCACATAAAAAAGGAGCTTTGAAATGGAGCTAAAAGAAAAAGCTAAAGGTAATATGGAATTTCCCGGGGAAATACACCAAACACCGGGCGGGGGCATTGTGATAAGCACGTTTGACGGAATTATTAACTGGGCCCGTTCCAATTCATTATGGCCACTCACGTTTGCTACCAGTTGCTGCGGTATCGAAATGATGTCGGTAGCATCCTCCAAATACGATTTTTCAAGATTCGGTTTTGAAGTGGCCCGCGCCACGCCCCGGCAGGCAGATGTGATTATCATTGCCGGTACCATCGTAAATAAAATGGGGCCGGTACTTAAACGGTTATACGACCAGATGGCCGACCCGAAATATGTGATCGCCATGGGTGCCTGTGCCATCAGCGGGGGCCCTTTTTTTTACAATACCTATTCAGTGGTAAAAGGGGCCGACCATATTATTCCGGTTGATGTGTACATTCCCGGATGCCCGCCACGGCCCGAGGCTTTATTACACGCATTGATCAGCTTGCAGGAAAAAATTAAAAGCGGATTAACAAGGGAACAGATAAGAGGAGAATTAAAAGGGTAAAGAAAAAGCAGCTACATGACCAACGAAGAAATAAAGGCATATTTTACCACTATTGCACCTTCGGCAACTTTCGACGAAACCGGCGAATGGTTGAATGTGCAGGTTGAACCATGTTTATGGAAGATGCTTGCACAAAACCTGCGAAATTCAATATTGCATTTCGATTATTTATTTTGCCTGACCTGTATCGACTGGAAAACACATTTTAGCGTTGTGTACCATCTTTCATCAACCACTTATCGTCACACCATGGTTATTAAAGCAAATGTAGATGTAGTAAATCCTGAGATAGAAACGGTATCAGATATCTGGCGCACGGCCGAATTTCATGAGCGGGAAGTGTATGATTTATTTGGTGTGAAATTCCTGCATCATCCTGATTTACGAAGATTAATATTGACTGATGATTTTGAAGGGTATCCTTTAAGAAAGAATTTCGAGGATTCTATCAACATGATAAAACTATAGCCGGGAAAATGTACACGCAAACCGAAGTCATTAAAGATACTACCGTTAATGGTTCTGAAGGGGAATTGGTGATCAACGTGGGCCCTCAGCACCCGGCTACACACGGCGTACTTCACCTAGTAATTACTTTGAACGGGGAAACTATTAAAAAAATAGAGCCGCATCTGGGCTATATCCATCGATCCATAGAAAAAATGTGCGAGAGCCTGAGTTACCGTCAATTTATTTATGTAACCAGCCGGATGGATTACCTCTCATCGCATATTAATAATCTGGGTTCGGCCCACTGTGTAGAAAAAGGTATGCAGATAGAAATCCCTGCTCGGGCCAAAGTGATCAGGGTATTGATGAGTGAACTTACACGAATCGCTTCACACGAATTATGGTTGGGAGCGATGGCAATGGATCTGGGTGCATTTACCCCTTTCTTCTATGCTTTCCGCGAACGGGAAATGATTAATGATATTATGGAAGAAACCTGCGGAGCCAGGCTTACCATGAATTATATGGTTCCCGGTGGCGTGATGTATGATATCCATCCTGACTTTCAACAGAAAGTAAAAGACTTTGTAAAACAGTTCAAAGAAAAAGTAACTGAATACGATGACCTCGTAACCAATAACATCATTTTTCAAAACAGGATGAAAGGGGTGGGCATATTATCAAAAGAAGATGCAGTTTCTTACGGCTGTACCGGCCCGGTGGCAAGGGGTAGCGGTGTGAGTTGTGATATAAGGAAAATATTCCCCTATGAAGTTTATGATACCGTTGCTTTTGATGAAGTGCTGGAAACTGCAGGTGATTCCTTTGCAAGGTACATGGTTCGGGTAAGGGAAATGCACCAGTCTATCCGCATTATTGAACAGTTGATTGATAATATCCCCGAAGGGGAACACCAGGCAAAAACAAAAGCCGTATTAAAATTACCGAAAGGAGAATTTTATTCACGGGTAGAAACGGCCCGCGGCGAATTTGGGGTGTATATAGTGAGTGAAGGGGCTACAACCCCTTACCGTATTAAATTTAGGTCACCGGGATTTTCTAATCTCTCCGCCCTTGAACATATGGTAAAGGGAAGTAAACTCGGTGATCTGATGGCAACGATGGGAACATTGGATCTGGTGATACCGGATATTGATAGGTGAATGTTGGATAGTAAGTTGTCAGTGGTTAGTAGTCATTTATTCACTGACAATTTATCATTACCAATTCACAAAACAACATCAGAATAAAATCAAGTAATAAATTTCGCAATGTTTAGTTTAGAAGGCCTCACAAACGCAACACAGAACTGGTTATACAACACTTTCAATCCCTTATGGGCATTGATGTTTGAATGCCTGATTGTGATCTTGCTGGCTACCGGATTGTTTGCCGTTTTAGGATTGGTATTGGTATTGATGGAAAGAAAAGTAGCGGCCCATATTCAAATTCGGCTAGGACCTAACCGTGTTGGCCCGGGTGGCATGTTCCAGACAGTGGCTGACACTTTAAAATTAATTATGAAGGAAGGGCTTACTCCCGACCTCGCGGATAAGTTTTTATTTAACCTCGCACCCTTTGTGGTGATGATTGTTGCGATGTTGTTATTGGCACCGATTGCATTTGCCAAAGGATTTCAAATATGGGACCTCAATATTGGTGTATTATATGTATCGGCTATTTCTTCACTTTCTGTCATCGGTATTTTAATGGCAGGATGGGCAAGTAATAATAAATATTCCTTACTAGGTGCCATGCGGAGCGGGGCCCAGATAGTGAGTTACGAATTATCGGCGGGGTTATCTGTGCTGTCAATTGTTGTTTTATCGGGTAGCCTGCAGTTATCGGACATCATTGCTTCGCAGGAAAATGGCTGGTGGTTATTCAAAGGGCATATACCGGTGATCATTTCATTTGTAATATTCATTATTGCTGTAACCGCTGAAACCAACCGGGCACCGTTCGACCTGGCAGAAGCCGAGTCGGAATTAACCGCGGGGTTCCATACAGAATATTCCGGGATGCGGTTTGCCTTATTTTTTCTGGCAGAATATATCAACATATTCATCGTTTGTGCGATAGGGGCAACGCTGTTTTTAGGAGGATGGATGCCATTACATATAGGCCACTGGCAGGCATTTAACCATATCATGGATTATATTCCATCATCGATATGGTTTATGGGAAAAACATTTTTTCTCATCTTCCTTATCATGTGGTTCAGATGGACATTCCCCAGGTTGCGCGTTGACCAGTTATTGAATTTAGAATGGAAATATTTATTGCCGATTAGTATGTTCAATCTAATATTGGTAACTGTAATAGCAATATTAGGTTGGCATTTTTAACCCGAAACTGAATCCATGTTTTTGAAAGAATATATATCAGATGTTTATAACGGCGTAACCTCTTTGCTAAAAGGGATGCGTAAAACCGGCTATTATTTCTTTCATCCAAAAGAGATCATCACACAGCTGTATCCTGAAAACCGTGCAACACTGAATTTACCGGAACGTTTCAGGGGAGAAGTGGTGATGACGCATGATGAGCAAAATGAGCATGCCTGCACCGGTTGCACCGCCTGTGAGCTTGCCTGCCCTAACGGGACTATTAAGATTATTACCAAATTCGATGTCACGCCAGAAGGCAAAAAGAAAAAAGCGATTGATACATTTATTTATCACCTGGAATTATGTACCATGTGTAATTTATGTATTGTAGCCTGCCCAACAGATGCGATAAAAATGGCACAGAATTTTGAACATAGCGTATTTGACAGGAATAAGCTGACTAAAAAATTAAATTTACCGGGATCAAAAATAAGGGAGGGCGTTGAATAATGAGTGCATCAGCCATTATATTTTATCTGATCTCAGCCCTTATTTTAGGGGCTGGATTATTAGCTGTTACTACGCGTAAAATATTCCGTGCCGCAATCTGGTTATTATTTTCATTGGTAGGCATTGCCACTTTATATTTCTGGATGCAGGTTGAATTTATTGCTGCGATACAGATCATCGTTTATGTAGGTGGTATTGTGGTATTGATCATTTTCTCCATTTTCTTAACGCAGCAATCAGGTAAGGAAATGCCGAAGCCTTCAACCAGGAAGACCATTTTTTCAATAGCAGCTGCGCTATTCGGTTTATTGTTTACATACCAACTCATTGATCAATATGGGTTTGCCAATAATGCCACCCGGCCGATGAATGTAACAGTTGGCGAGATTGGTACTCAAATGCTTAGTACAACAGAACACGGTTACATACTTCCCTTTGAAGTAGTAAGTATGCTGCTATTGGCGGCCATGATTGGCTGCATTGTTATTGCCATGAAAAACAGTGGCGGAAATATAGAAGAAAAAGCAGGCGAAGGGAGTAAGCTAATGATCCATACAGATATTTCTTCACCCCAAAATATCCAGGAGGATTAATATGAGCGGCGTGCCACTATCACATATACTTTTTGTAAGCACAGCCTTGTTTTTTATAGGGATGTATGGGCTGTTTACCAGGAGAAACATGATCACCATGTTGATGGCGATAGAATTGATGCTCAACAGTGTGAATATTAATTTTGTGGCGTTTAACAAGTACCTGTTTCCTGAAAAGCTGGGTGGTATTTTCTTTACCATTTTTATCATTACTATAGCAGCAGCTGAGGCAGCTACTGCCATAGCCATCATTATCAATTTATACCGTAGCCACCAGTCTATAGATGTGGAAGATGCCACGGAACTGAAATTTTAAAAACTATGTCAAACTATTTATACATAGTATTCATCCCGTTGTTGCCGCTGGTAACCTTTATTGTATTGGGACTATTTGGTAGAAAATATTTTAAAACATCCGCGGGGGCCATTGGTACGACCTCCCTGCTGGCTTCAACGGTTTTATCGTTTATAGCGGCACGGCAATATTTTTTTGTTGATGGGAAAGTGAATGGTATCTATCAAAAAATAATCGCCTGCAAATTTACCTGGCTCGAGTTCTCTCCCAACTTATCTATCGATATGGGCATTATCATTGACCCTATTTCTGTAATGATGCTTATTGTGGTAACCTTCGTTTCATTAATGGTACACGTGTTTAGTTTAGGCTACATGAAAGGAGAGGAGCGCTTTGCTACCTATTATGCATTCTTATCACTGTTTACTTTTTCTATGCTGGGATTGGTCCTTTCCAGTAATATTTTCCAGGTATATATTTTCTGGGAGCTGGTAGGCGTTTCATCTTACTTGCTGATCGGTTATTATTTTGACAAGCCTACTGCTGTAGCCGCTTCTAATAAGGCATTTATTGTAACACGTTTTGCCGACCTTGGTTTTTTGATTGGCATCCTGATTTTAGGTTTCTATGGAGGTACATTGGATATTGGGTTACTGATACAAAAATTAACTTCCCTTCAGTCACCCGAATGGATAAATATTACCACAGCCAGTTTTCTGGGTGTGTCAATGTTAACCTGGGGGTTGGCATTGGTTTTCATTGGCGGCGCGGGTAAGTCGGCCATGTTCCCCTTGCATATCTGGTTACCCGATGCAATGGAAGGCCCTACGCCGGTATCTGCATTGATACATGCCGCGACCATGGTGGTAGCGGGTGTTTACCTTGTAGCAAGGTTATTTCCTGTTTTCTCCATGGATGCGGCTGCATTAAATATTGTTACGTACACCGGAGCTTTCTCGGCATTACTGGCGGCTGTAATTGCCTGCACACAAACAGATATTAAAAGGGTATTGGCTTATTCTACCATGTCGCAGATTGGATATATGATGTTTGCATTGGGTGTTGCTAAACAGGGTGGCGAAAATGGACTGGGTTATATGGCCTCCATGTTTCATTTATTTACGCATGCATTCTTTAAGTCTTTATTATTCCTCGGCGCTGGTGCAGTGATACACCTGGTGCATAGTAATGAAATGAAGGATATGGGGGGATTGCGCAAACTGATGCCGGTAACCCATATTGCTTTTTTAATTGCCTGCTTGGCTATCGCAGGTATCCCGCCGTTTGCAGGTTTTTTTAGTAAGGAAGAAATATTATTAGCCGCGTATCATTCCAATAAAATGATTTATGGAGTAGCCTTATTTACAGCGGCACTCACGGCTTTTTATATGTTCCGTTTATACTTTTCTATTTTCTGGAGCAAAGAACATACCCGTCATCACTCGCATGGAGAAGGAACTATTTCCATGAAACTGCCATTAATTATCTTAGCTATATGTGCCGTTGGGGTTGGTTTTGTGCCCTTCTCAACCTTCGTTACAGCTGATGGTGCGGTACTCGAGCCCCATACGGATATATTGTTTTCCATAGCCCCGGTTAGCCTGACCATTATAGCCATCCTGTTAGCAGCTAATTTGTATAAAACGCAAAATAATAAGCCCGAAAGGCTGGCTACTGCTTTTGGTGGTTTTTACAAAGCAGCGAGCCGGAAATTTTTTGTAGATGAATTTTATTTATTCATCACCCAAAAAATAATTTTCCCATTAATAGGCCAGCCAATAGCATGGATAGATAAAAATATTGTTGATGGATGTATAAACTTACTTGCTAACATAACTGGAAAGATAGCAGGATTAATAAAGGGTTTCCAGTCTGGGAAAGTACAGAGCTATGCATTATATTTTTTTGGCGGGATTGCCGCTTTGGCGGTAATATTTATTTATTTATGGAAATAACACTGTAACATGAATCTGTCATTACTACTCTTGCTGCCTTTAATCACTGCTCTCGGTATACTCGTTAGCCCGGGACCCCGGCAGGTGCGGATAATTGCCTTAATTGGTTCTATCGTGCAATTGGGGATAGCCAGTTTACTCCTACACGATTATTGGCGTGAAAGGGCTGCCGGTAACCATGCGCCCATGTTATTTGAATTTAATTATACCTGGTTCGCAGCACTCCATATCAATTACCATATAGGCGTTGATGGGATTTCTATTGCGATGATTTTATTAACGGCTTCGGTTGTGGTATCGGGTATCCTCGTTTCATGGTCAACAGAAAAATTAAGTAAAGAATTTTTTTTCCTGCTCATTTTATTAAGCCTGGGTGCATATGGTTTTTTTATCTCCCTTGACCTCTTTACTTTATTTTTCTTTTTAGAGATTGCCGTCATACCCAAATTCTTATTGATCGGCATTTGGGGGAGCGGTAAAAAGGAATACAGTGCCATGAAACTTGCTTTAATGCTGATGGCCGGTTCTGCCCTGGTCTTTGTTGGATTAATGGGTATTTATGTTACTACCCATTCATTCGATATCCTGCAGATATCCCAAATGCATATCCCTATTGAAGTGCAAAAATTCTTTTTCCCTTTTGCATTTCTAGGCTTTGGTATTTTCGCCGCCTTGTTTCCATTCCATACCTGGGTGCCCGATGGCCATGCTTCTGCCCCCACAGCCGCTTCTATGTTCCTTGCGGGAATATCTATGAAATTAGGTGGCTATGGTTGTTTGCGTGTAGCTACTTTTCTAATGCCCGATGCAGCACATGCTTATTCTTGGATCATTATTCTGCTAGCAACCCTTGCTATTATTTATGGCGCTTTCGCTACCATGATGCAGACTGATCTTAAATACATTAATGCCTATTCATCCGTGAGTCATTGTGGGTTTGTGATATTGGGTATCGGGATGCTAACGCAAACATCCATCAACGGTGCTGTTTTGCAAATGGTATCACATGGATTGATGACAGCTCTTTTCTTCGCCGCTATCGGAATGATTTACAGCCGCACACATACCAGGATGGTTGCCCAATTAGGCGGCCTGCTAAAAGTGATGCCTTTTATCTCAACCTTGTTTGTGATTGCGGGCTTATGTTCTTTGGGGTTACCGGGGCTTAGTGGATTTGTTGCTGAAATGACTGTATTCATGGGCTCGTGGCAAAACCCTGATGCCATGTATCGCCTGGCAACCATATTGGCCTGTGCGTCGATCGTGGTAACGGCGGTATATATTTTGCGGGCTGCCGGAAAAACGGTGATGGGACCCATCAGTGATTCGAATACCCATCTTACTGATGCCACCTGGAATGAAAAATTGGCAGCAGCTATTTTGGTCATAGGCATTATTATTATAGGCGTTGCCCCGTTTTTGATTAATCAACTGATAGGGCCGGGTACAGAAAATATAATGCAACAGGTTGGAAAAGCCATTACCCTAAAATAGCATGAATGATGTTAACTGATTTCTTCATATTACTAAGACAGGAATTGCTGATCACAGCAATCATTTTCGGGTTGCTTATTGTTAAGTTGGGTAAGGAGAGAACCAATGAAAACATCCTTATGGTCATCAACCTGCTTTTATTGCTCAATCTCGCAGCCGGTTTTTTTTGCAGCACTGAAGGAGCCCTTTTCAGCGACATGTTCCGTATCAATAAATTAATCGTTCTGGAGAAAAATATTTTGAACCTTGCTATCTGGATCATCTCTCTGCAATCTTATAGCTGGTTAAAGACACATAAACATGTAATCGAGTTTTATATACTTCTGCTTTCTGCCTTACTAGGTATGTTCTTTATGATTTCCAGCGGTAATTTGTTGATGTTTTATCTCGGCCTCGAAATGGCAACCATACCATTAGCGGCAGCTGCCAATTTTGATTTGACAAAACGGCAGTCATCCGAAGCTGCTATGAAACTGATTATATCTTCAGGCTTTTCATCGGGATTGCTGTTATTGGGTATTTCATTGGTGTACGGTACAACAGGTACCTTAACCTTATCAGAAATATCTTCCCAAATGGGTCATAATCCTTTACAGGTATTTGCTTTTATATTATTGATCTCCGGCTTTGCATTTAAAATATCGGCTGTACCCTTTCATTTATGGACCGCCGATGTATATGAAGGTGCGCCCATAGCAGTTACTGCTTTTTTATCTGTAGTTTCCAAAGCAGCAGTGTTATTTGTTTTTATATCTGTTCTATATACAACCTTTAAATCATTGGCAGAACTTTGGTATAACCTGCTTTTTTTGCTGGCATTACTCACCATTATTATTGGTAACCTGTTTGCACTTCGGCAGGATAATTTCAAACGGTTCCTTGCTTTTTCTTCCATTGCACAGGTAGGTTTTATTTTGATTGGTATCTCTGGAAGTTCACAGGCAGGCACTGCGTCTGTTGTTTATTTTATATTGATCTATGTTTTCTCTAACCTTGCAGCATTTGGGGTGGTGTCCTTGGTTAGTGCGGTAACAGGGAAAGAAAAAATCAGCGATTATAAAGCATTCTATACTACTAATCCTATGTTGGCTTCGGTACTAACCATTGCTTTATTTTCATTGGCCGGCGTACCACCAACCGCTGGTTTTTTTGGCAAGTTTTTTTTGCTGATGGCGGGTTCGGCTAATGGAAGCTACTGGCCGATTACTATTGCGGCATTAAATATGGTAATTTCATTTTATTATTATTTGCGGGTAGTGAAAGCCATTTTTATGGATGCCAACGACAAGCCTGTTGAAAAATTGACTGTCCCGGCATTGCCAAAACTGGCGCTGTATATATGCGTTGGCGGAATTATTGTAACGGGTTTATGGAGTAGTGTTTACGATTATATTTATTCATCAAGCCCTGGCTTTTAATTAATATCTCTATGGCCATTAATAAAAACCATGAATTTGAAGACCTCAATGGCATAAAGTGTGCTGTTGTAGAGAAAAATGCAGCAAAAGAAAGGGTTGACTTTCTGAAACAATTATTGGAATTCAATAAATATACTGTTGTACTGCAGGTAAGCCCAACACCAAAAGTGGTCCCTGCACCTGTCACGGAAACTTTAGCGGACACTATTGTTGAAATCCCTGCCCTGGCTCCGGAAACTTTCACGGTAGGGGTTACAGATGTTATGTTTAATGCTATCAATGCCATTTTTGGGCGCTTATTAAAAACACCCGACGGCCGTGTAGCTACACTCGCATATTGGAACCAGAAAGAAGCAGTAGCAAAAGATGAAATACCTTATTTTGAAAATATGGTTTAAAAAGGAGCTTTAGCTGCATAAGTGCTTTTTTAAACCTGATTTTGTAACCTTGTTAAATAGAACATTTTATCTATATTTAACGTAATATCTTACGAAATCCTTATCCTGTTACCCCAGCTCACAGCATTTTGAATTTTTAGCAGGCACCAAAAATGGATAGAATATTAGTGGTTGATGACGACCCCGTGATTATAAAGCTGTATCAGATAATTCTTAAAAAGGAAGGATTTGATATTGATATTGCCACCTGTGGCGAAGATGCGCTTACGGCTGTGCGTACACAAAAACCCGATGTTATCTTATTGGATGTGATTCTGCCGGACTATTCGGGCCTGGAATTGTGCAGTCAGATTAAAGCAAATCCAGACTGTATCGGTATCAAGATCATATTGGTATCCGGGATGGAGATTAGTCCCATTCGGGTGGCAGAAGGTATTGAACTGGGAGCAGATGATTATCTCGTAAAACCTTTTGACCATAAAGAATTACTGGCCAGAATAAAAAACTGCTTGAAACTAAAAAAAGTAGAAAAAGCTTTACGGGATAAGAATAATGAGTTGAAGGAGCTTTCTATTCACCTTCAAAATGTAAGGGAAGAAGAACGTAAGTTTTTGGCGAGAGAAGTGCAGGAAGAGCTTGGCCAGTTAACAGCGGTATTAAAAATGGATATTGACTGGCTCGCGATCAATCTGTCAGAAGCCTCAGAAATGCAGAAGAGCCGGATAGCACATGCATCTGATACGGCAAAACTGATCATTAATACCATCAGAAAGATTGCATCGTCATTACGCCCCAGTATGATTGATGAGTTGGGGCTAAATGCTTCACTGGAATGGCAGTGTAAAAAATTTACGTCTATCAACAATATCTCTTGTGTATTTGAGCGGGCAGAGGATGATGAAGGGTTATCCATCGAGATTAAAACAGCCCTATTTCGGATTTGCCAGGAAGCCCTCTTAAATATTTCTCAGCATGCCTGTGCAACACAGGTAAACGTTATAAAAAAAATGACTGAAAATATTATATCACTGGTTATATGTGATAACGGAAAAGGTTTTCAAAAGGAAAAGCAGAAAAAATCGTTTGGATTGATTGCTATCCGTGAGCGTATTGATGCATTAAATGGCCATTTGCACATTGAAACTGAGATTGGAATTGGAACAAAAGTTTCTGTCAGCATCCCTAAAAATTGACTTCCCGGGAAAATTTTTTGGCCTGCTTTGTAGGTAGTACGCATGAACAAAAGGTATAAGTTAAGAGATCATTTTTTATATATACATCTCAGTAACTGCTTATCTATAAAGTTTACCGGTATAGTAAATAGTCGACCCTCAAAAAGTCTAAAAGTCTTAGTATGATTACACAAAAGCTCAATATTTGGTAAAAAAGGTTGCAAGATTTTAGCATAACTTTAAAAAACCTTGCAATTTTATATGTTACGAAAGCCAAAAATAATCAGCTCAAACGAGTTTTTTTCTATCGTTGGAAGAGCAGTTAAATCAACATCATCCACTTTATTTATTAGCCAATACTATTGATTGGGTGTCATTT
>JAYSXR010000180.1:0-4097 GCA_043717145.1 Chitinophagaceae bacterium
TTCTTTGCCAACTACTTCATGTAACCATTTTTTTATTTTAGGGTCATTCACATTGTCGTTATACACCCATCCTTCATTTCCTGTATTGTAAGGCGGATCAATATAAATGCACTTGATACGCCCCTCATACGCAAGTAACAATGCTTTTAAAGCTTCGAAGTTATCGCCGTGAATGATCTTGTTACCGCTATGAGTTTCGGTAGTATTTTGGTTGCCATTATCAAAACCATACTGATGTGCCAATACTTTAAACGGAACGGCAAGGTGATGGTTGATCACGTTATCTTTTCCTATCCAGTGTAATGTGGGCATCTATATTAATGAGTTTAGTTTGGATGAAGCCTGTCGTTAAACAGGAATTATTTACTTTAAAGACAGTTCAAGAGAGTACAGTTGAATAAATTTGACTTGTTAAAAAAATCATTGAAGAAGGCATACGGAAACTCAGGCAGAATAAGGACTACACCCAGGATAATATGGCCGCGGAATTAGACATTACCGCCGGCGCATATGCAAAAATTGATAGAGGCGAGACAGACCCCTCCACCACACGCCCGCTAAGAAATGCCGAGATACTTGAAGTAGATGTAATCACTTATTTTCAAAATAAATACGAACATTCGCGCGCTGAAGAACCGGTAAATGAATACGGCTTTGCCACCAAAACAGATATTGAAAACCTTAGCTACCTCATTAAACAGCTAAACAAGGAAATTGAAAAAATGAAAATCGAAATTGCCGCGGTGAAGAAACTGGGAAGCAAGGGGAAGCGATAGGGCAACTCCAGACAATTTTTCAATGGACATTCTTATACCTATTCTGAAGAGTAGAAAAATGCGAAAATATATTTGAAATTTTATAAACTTCCACCTACCGCACTTGTATTGAGGAAAATTTTACTCATTATTGATGTGGCGTTTAAATTGTTACTACTCTGGATGAAAAATCTTTTTTTTCCTCGTTTCCAAATTGTACCTGATACATCTTATTACCTTTTAGCAGCCTTAATGCTAGGTACGGAAACTCTCATAGGTTGGCTTAGGCTTTACAATGTAACCGAAATAGTCAATTGCATTCCCACAGCCTTCAGACTTTGGATATGTACCCTTCCCAAAATATTTCATGCTTTAGCACAGGGTAGTGTAGAATAAAAGGCCTTTTCTAAAAGTTTTAGCACTTGGCACCAAACTTGCAATTATGAAAGCACCATATGTTCCTCGGAAACCGTCATTTTTTATACGCACCGGTTATCATCTGTTTATTTTTCACTTCTTAATAGTAAGGCATGTACATTCAAAATTTACAACTGGGGCTGGTAGAAAACATGAGTTATGTAACTGTATTGGCCAATAAAACCGGCCGGTTAGTATTAAAAGTATTAAATGTGGAAGGTCACATTGCCAAAACAGTGATTGCCACCATCAATGAAGGCAAACAACAACTCGAACTATACATGGGCGACCTCCATACCGGCAGGTATGTGATGAATGCATTTAGTGGCGATATTTTTATTAAATCTATCCGGTTTATCAAACAATAACAGGCGATATCGGTAATTAATAATGGTTAGAAGTTTTTATGAAACTCATAGTAAGATCAAGTAACCGGTTTTAAAGCGCCCTTCAACCCTAACCTATGTTACTCCACAAGGTTTAAAATCAATTGATATATGCGTAATAGATCTTGCTTTGAGGGACCTATCTTTTTTGAAAAGCTGACACACGCTGTTTCACATTCTCTCTAATGCTGAGATAATACAGGTTCATATCTGCAATATGATAATTATTGGACCTAAGTAGAATATTGCCAAAAAAATGTGGTTTGTCTGTCCATAGCAAACCCTTACCCACATTTGCATTCGCTACTCTTTTTACAGGCTTATTAAAATTTAGTAATACCCCTCCCACGTTCAATGACCGGTTTGCCAACGGAGAATTTGCATCCCAGGTAAGCGGATTGGTAACAACTGATATAAATTTTTCCTGCTTAATAAATTCAGGTGTATATCCTTCTTTATATGTTCGCCAGCTACATGCACAACCGGTTTGAAGGGGTGAAGCGCAAAAGGGGATAGTGCTGAAATAATCCGGTTCCAGCGGCATGCCTATCAAATACGCTACTACCAGGCGGTTTTGTAATGGCTTCCCGTCAAATAATTCTTTCAGTAACCGCTTGGCATGCGTAGTACCCTGGCTATGTGCGGCAATAATTATGGGCCGGCCGTTGTTATTGTTTTGCAGATAATATAAAAAAGCTGCCCTTACATCCTGGTAGGCCAATTCGAAGGCAGCCCGCGCATGAGTGGTGTCATCAGCATTTTTCGGATAATACGCGGAGAGGTTCGCCTGGCGGTATCGTGGGGCGAAAACCCTTCCTGCCGCATTAAAAATACTTGCCTGGAATAAGATGGTGGAGTAATCTGTTTTGGCATTCAAATCAGCATCATCAACAGGGGCATTCCAGCCGAACGGTTTTTCTTTTTCGGTGTATGTAGTGGGATGAATAAAGAAAACATCTGCCGATGAATCGGGCAGGTAACCATCCAGTAAGGCACGCGGCACACTGTCTGAAGGATCGTGTTTATAGGGATGAGCGGCCCAATCATCCAAATTACTGTAATCAGGAAGGCCGTCCGGGCTTTTGAAAGTGTAATGAGAGGCAAACTGGTGATATCGGTTACTACATGCCATGAACAGAATACAGCACAGCAGAAAAACCGGAATATTTTTTTGATTCATCGCCTAAAGTTGTTAAAAATTTCTAAGAAACCCATGTTATCTACAGTACATGCTATATCGGAGTTCTTTCGTAATTTTCCAGACGGATTTCGAAAGAAGTATTTTTTCACTTTTAAAACTACCTATCATGGCTATTCCAGTAGTTGATTTAGCAGAATTTTTAAGTGGCGATGCGAAACGCAAATCTGCTTTTGTACAGGCCTTGGGTAAAGCATACGAAGAAGTGGGTTTTGTAGGGGTTAAAAACCACGGCATTCCCGATGAATTGATCGCTCATCAATATGAATATGTACAACAGTTTTTTTCCCTTCCACTGGAGAAAAAACTAACTTATGAAATAAGCGGTTTGGCAGGGCAGCGGGGGTATACCAGTTTCGGGCGCGAGCATGCCAAAGGCAGTGAAGCGCCGGATTTGAAAGAATTTTTTCAATATGGGCAGATCGTAGAAGACAATGACCCCATCAAATCCGAATACCCGGAAAATGTATCCGTACGCGAGATCGGCCCTTTTAATAAAACGCTGTACGATGCCTATCGAAATTTTGAGAAAAGCGGAAAAGCCTTACTGCAGGCCATCGCCATCTACCTGGGATTGGATGAACATTATTTTGATAAATATGTACAGAATGGCAATTCTATTTTGCGTTGCATCCATTATCCGCCCATCACCCATGAACCTAAAAGTGCCATACGTGCCGAGCAACACGAGGATATCAACCTAATCACTTTGCTGGTAGGTGCTTCGGCAGACGGTTTGCAAATTCTGACAAAACAGGGCGATTGGGTAAACGTTACTTCCTTACCCGAACAGATTGTGGTAAATGTGGGTGATATGCTGCAAAGGCTTACCAATAATAAATTAAGAAGTACCACGCACCGGGTAGTAAACCCTTCACGCGACCTATGGCATACGAGCCGTTTTTCAGTGCCCTTTTTTTTGCACCCAAGAAGCGAAATGAACCTGGCGTGTTTAGACAGCTGTATAGATGGGGAACATCCCAAAGCTTACCCAGATGCAACCGCAGGTGAGTATTTAGATGAAAGGTTGCGGGAAATAGGACTAAAAAAATAACTGCTGGCCCACTCCATGGAGGGAAACTATATTTGATTTTGGTATGATTTATATGATTAAGGAGGAAATTATAGTGTTTCCTCCTTTTTAATTAGGTGTCTGCCTATTTTATGTAAGCAGGTACATCAATTTTAATTAAATTTCAATCTAATCAGTTCCCTCTTCAAATTGGTACTATTTCGTCATACCCCTTTTCTGCGCGCTGTGTTTTGGCACAGCCTTACCGCTTTTGGTGGGCCTCAGGGGCATATGGGAATGATGATGAAAACCTTTGTTCACCAACGGCA
>JAYSXR010000019.1:0-2171 GCA_043717145.1 Chitinophagaceae bacterium
GTAATACAGGATGAATTGCCAATAGATATAAAAGGAGATGGCAGTGGGTACGATTTGTTTGGCCTTTTGCAAACCTTTAAAGCGAGCCTGTTACCGGAACAAGGCGATATAGAATTGCATAAAGAACATCTGCGCATAAAAAAATATTTACACCCCGGCAATTTAAAATATTTTGTAACAGATTATCAAAAGCTGGTAACAACAAATAATGCTTTTAAAAACGATGCTGTTATTATCCAGGTATTAAGTAATCCAGATTCTGCCACTATCGAAAAAATAAAGGCAAATTTAATAGAACCTTTGTGGGGTACAGATTATTATCAGGAAATTACAAATTCCCTTAGAGAAATTAAAACTCCCGAGGAGTTAGTATTACTGCGTAAGAGCATTAAAATTTCCTGCCTTGCCCATACAGAAGCAATGAAAGCAGTAAGTTTCAATATTAGCGAAAATGAAATAGAGGGCATACATAGATACATACATAAAACATATGGTGCAGAAGATGAAGGCTATCCGCCAATAGTAGGCGCTGGTGCCAATGGTTGTATTTTACATTATGAAACCAACAACAGCACCAAAATTGAGAATCAATTATTACTGATGGATGTGGGGGCAGCTTATCACGGCTATTCTGCTGATGTTACAAGAACTATTCCTGCAATCGGAAAATTTACTACAGAGCAAAAAGCAATTTATAATTTGGTGTATGAAGCACAGGAAGAAATTTTTAAACTTTGTAAAGAAGACACGCCTTTAAGCAGCTTAAACAAAAAAGCGAAGGAAATACTGGCAAAGGGTTTGGTTAAACTGGGGATTATAAAAGATGAAAGCGAAGTAAATAAATATTATCCTCACGGATGCTCCCATTATCTTGGATTGGATGTACACGACAAAGGAAATTATGGTATATTAAAAACAAATATGGTAATTACGGTAGAACCAGGTATTTATATTCCACAAAATAGCCCCTGTGATAAAAAGTGGTGGAACATAGGTGTACGAATTGAAGATGATGTATTGATAACAAAAGACAAGTATGAAATTTTATCGATTGATGCCCCACGTAAGTGGGATGATATAGAAAAAATGGCTACTCAAAAAAGTAAGTTTAAAGAAATGTCACTTCAGGCATTGTAATTTTTTTAATAACTTAGTTTTAATATGCAGCCTACTACTTTAACATACGACGCCGTAAAATATAAAACCCCTGTTGGCAATACATTAAACTGTAAAGGCTGGATTCAGGAAGCAGCATTAAGAATGTTGCTGAATAATCTTGATCCGGAAGTGGCAGAACGTCCGGAAGAATTAATTGTATATGGCGGCCGAGGAAAAGCTGCAAGAAATTTTGAAAGCCTTGACCTGATTATTAAAGCGCTGAAAGATTTTAAATGAAGATGAGACATTACTTATTCAAAGTGGCAAACCGGTTGGGATGTTGAAAACGCATAAAGATGCACCAAGGGTATTGATTTCCAATGCTCAGTTGGTTCCTAAATGGGCAACCTGGGAACATTTTGATGAGCTCGAAAAAAAGGGCTTGATCATGTACGGACAAATGACAGCAGGTTCCTGGATTTACATCGGTTCGCAGGGAATTGTGCAGGGAACTTATGAAACGTATGCTGCGGCAGCCAATAAAGATTTTGGGGGTTCGCTAAAAGGTACACTCAATGTAACAGCTGGTCTTGGCGGAATGGGAGGGGCACAACCACTCGCCATTACCATGAACGAAGGCGTTGCACTCATTGCGGAGGTGGAAGAATGGCGAATTGATAAACGCATTGAAACAAGATACCTTGATGTAAAGATTATTGATCTTGATAAAGCCATCGATAAGGCAATTGATGCAAAGAAAAAAGGGGAAGCTATTTCTATCGGCGTACTGTGTAATGCAGTAACCCTGTTGCAACGATTGGTGGAAAGAAAAATCATTCCAGATACATTGACCGATCAAACGTCTGCACACGATCCGTTAATTGGCTACATACCGCATACCCTTACCAACGAACAGGCAAATGTGTTAAGGCAACAAAATCCTCAGCAATACATTGAATTAAGTTACGACAGTATGAAGCTGCAGGTGCAATTAATGTTAGAGTTGCAAAAAATGGGTTCCATTACTTTTGATTATGGTAACAATTTAAGAGCAAGGGCACAAGAAAGAGGAC
>JAYSXR010000181.1:0-4090 GCA_043717145.1 Chitinophagaceae bacterium
GGCAGCGGGGAGGATGTTAGAAGTAGAAATGGGAGTTTGCGCAAACACGGTGCCCGTTAAAAGGGCAAATATTATTACAACCAATATTTTTTGCATATGATTTACCTTTATTGATGAAAGTTAACCAAAAATACTTGCCCGTTCTTGATTTTGGATTGTACTTTTAGCGCCGGAATTCGGTGGTCTATCTTTTTTTGTTGCTTGAGTGTTCCTTCAGCTGAAGTGTGCGACGCAACGGATATTGAGAAAGGCCTAAAGCCTGGCCCATATTATTTCAAACTTGCCTGGCGTAAGTCAGGTTTTAAAAATCAAACATGCAACAAGTAAAAAAAGGTGATACTGTAAAAGTACATTATCATGGAAAGTTAACCGATGGTACCACGTTCGATTCTTCTGAAGGCCGTGAGCCATTGGAATTTGAAGTAGGCAGTGGAATGGTAATTCCTGGTTTCGACAGTGGTGTTACCGGGATGATTGTTGGCGAAAAAAAAACTATTTTGATTCCTAATGATGAAGCATACGGGGCAAAGCAGCAAGATATGATCATGGAATTTCCGAAAGAACGTTTTCCGGATGATATGGTTCCGGAAGCGGGCATGCAACTAAATATGAGCAATGGTTCCGGACAAGATTTTCCTGTTGTTATAGTTGAAGTAAAAGAAGATGGGGTTATTCTCGATGCCAACCATCCTTTGGCGGGCGAAGACCTTACTTTCGACCTGGAGCTGGTAGAAATTAGTGGCAGTAAGCCTTTGATCATAATCCCTTAGAAGGAATGATAAATTATAAATATAAAATGCCTGATGAATATTTATCAGGCATTTTATATTTACGCGAAACGCTTACCTCTTTCTTCCCATCCACCATCCCAGCCATATTCCACACAAACCCCAACTTGCCAATGCATCAATCAGGTGGGCACGTACATCGAATATTTTGTACCAGATATAAGTATTGTAAGGTTCATTAATGAATACGATAAGGCCGGTGAATAAGCAGGCGATAAATACGTTTCCAAAACTTGTCCTGCCCGATTTACCAATGATCCAGCACAGCAGCCATACCATAAATACACTGGCAACATATCCACGAAACATATTCATATACATTTCATTCATGGTTGTTGTAAAAGATCTATGGTATTGAATGGAGGCCCATGGTTTCCCCTGCATTTTCTCACCTATTTTAATGGCTTCATCAAAAGGAGTGCCCTTGGGTACTGCAGGTAACAGGTAACCACCTTCATTACCTAATTGGGTATTGAGAACGCTCATGATGGTATCCTGCTTAACAGCATAGTCCTGTGAGGGACGGTGTAAATCGAGCATGGTCCAAGAAAGTGTTTGCCAGATAAAAATAAGCAATCCGCCAACAATGGCACCGATAATGGATCTTTTCATACGGGAGGTTTTGGTTAGGGTAACAAAATAGAAAATGGATTCTGTATTTGCAATAGGTATTTATAAATAGCATGTTTGCATGTAAACAAATAAAAACACCAGGATGCCATACCTTTCCGTAAAATTTATTTCATGTTATCCGGCTACACTTTTACTGTTGTTGAACGGTTTATCCGATATGTTCAGATAGATACCCAAAGTGACCCGCAGAGTGGTACGCACCCGAGTTCGGAAAAGCAAAGGGAATTATCGCAATTATTAGCTGCTGAATTATTACACATGGGTATAGCTGATGCGCATACTGATGAGTTTGGATATGTTTACGCAACCATACCAGCAACGACAGATAAAAAAATACCTGTCATCTGTTTTTGCAGCCATGTTGATACGGCTCCCGATTGCAGCGGCACAATGGTAAAACCCATTCTGCATGAAAACTATTCAGGTGCTGATATTATATTACCAGATGATGAAGCACAGGTTATCCGCATACCGGACCATCCCTATCTAAAAGAACATATAGGTAATAGCATCATTACCGCAAGTGGCTTAACTTTATTGGGGTCAGATGATAAAGCAGGCGTTTCAGTAATTATGGATATGGCCAAATATGTAATCACACACCCGGAAATAAAACATGGCGTGATTAAAATTTTATTTACCCCTGATGAAGAAGTAGGCCAGGGTACAGCAAAGCTAAATCTGAAAAAATTAAAGGCTGATTTTGCGTATACACTGGATGGGGGGGAACTTGGCACTTTTGAAGATGAAACATTCAGTGCCGATGGAGTAAAGATTACAATAAACGGAGTAATTGCGCATCCTGGTTATGCCAAAGGAAAAATGATGAATGCATTAAAAGTGGCAGCCGAAATACTACATGCATTACCAAAGAATGAATGGTGCCCCGAAGCAACAGAGAAAAAACAGGGTTTTGTTCATCCGGTAAGAATGGAGGGCAGCGCCGAGTCTGCCGTATTGGAATGGATCATCCGCGATTTTGAAACAAAACAGTTGATGGTTTATGAAGATAAGCTGCGTTCAATTGCTGAAACTGTTGTAGCAGGCTATCCAAAAGCAACTATGCATTTTGAAGTATTTGAGCAATACCGGAATATGAAAGAAGTATTGGACCAATTTCCGCAGGTTACCGAATATGCTGAAGAAGCTTACCAAAGAGTGGGCTTAACAGTGATCAAAGAGCCTATTCGCGGCGGCACAGATGGTAGTAGATTGAGTTTTATGGGATTGCCTTGTCCGAATATATTTACTGGCATGCAGGCAATTCACAGCAAACAGGAATGGATTGGTGTGCGTGATATGGAAAAAGCGGTGGAAGTATTGGTTGCCTTAATACAGGTTTGGGAAGAGAAAACGTAGTCTTTTGGACACATAGGTATATAAAACTATGTGATTTTCCCTTTTACCTGTTTTGCTTAGGTGGTTCATTTTTTACAACCCTGTAATAAAACTTAGTTTTAAACGACTTACCTTTTATTATTCGTAACTTACAAAAAATTATTACGATGAACATTCTTGCAGAATACTGGTGGGTGTTAGCGGCTCTCATCATTATCTTTAGCGGACTAGTCTCTGTAAACCAGGGAACGATTGCAGTAATCACCCTTTTTGGTAAATACCGACGTATTTTAAGGCCGGGACTGAATTTCAAACTTCCTATTATTGAACAGGTTTTTAAAACCGTAAGTATCCAGAACAGGTCTGTAGAACTGGAGTTCCAGGCAGTAACGCTTGACCAGGCGAATGTGTTTTTTAAAAGCATGTTACTGTATTCAGTTATTAACCAGAATGAAGAGACCATTAAGAACGTAGCTTTCAAATTTATTAACGACAAAGACCTAATGCAGGCCCTTATACGCACCGTAGAAGGCAGTATCCGCGGGTTTGTGGCTACAAAAAGACAGGCAGAAATATTATTGCTTCGACGTGAGATAGTAGAGTTTGTAAAAGAACAGATAGATGAATCGCTTGAAAGTTGGGGTTATCATTTGCAGGATCTGCAGATCAATGATATCACCTTCGATAAAGTAATCATGGAAAGTATGAGCAGGGTAGTAGCCAGTAATAACCTGAAAGCCGCTGCAGAAAATGAAGGACAGGCATTGCTTATTACCAAAACTAAAGCAGCAGAAGCAGAAGGTAATGCGATAAAAATTTCTGCCAATGCCGAAAAAGAAGCCGCCCGTTTGCGCGGACAGGGAGTGGCATTGTTTCGTGAAGAAGTGGCCAAGGGTATGAGCCAGGCTGCCGAACAAATGAAGCAGGCCAATCTCGATACCAATGTGATCTTATTCAGCATGTGGACGGAAGCCATCAAGAACTTCGCCGAAGTTGGGAAAGGAAATATCATTTTCCTTGATGGAAGCCCGGAAGGCATGGAAAACAATATGCGCCAGATTATGGCGATGGTGAAAATGAAAGAGATGCAGAAGATTCCATAGATAATTAGCAAAAACTGCCGCTGTATTATTTATTTTATAAGACAAAAGGGAGAAAAGAATAATTATTCTTTTCTCCCTTTTGTCTTATTGAAACCCCTACCCCGTTTATTTTTTTTCGGGTGATATCTTTATTGCTGAGTTCAAGTAATAAGTGCAATTTTAAAACAAAAGGCGAAAAAAGCTTTTAAAGGCTTTTTTGCCTTTTGACCGAGTAGTGCAATCTTTGGA
>JAYSXR010000182.1:0-4089 GCA_043717145.1 Chitinophagaceae bacterium
GAAGTGTCTGTTGTAATACCAGGTATCAGAACACCGCAGCATGTTGCCTTAAATACCAATCACCTTGTCCAATTAGAAACAGCGGATAAAATACACCTCCGGAACATATTTGAAACCCATTGGCAACTGGTGATGAATATGATGGAAAAGCAAGGTTGAGTATTTAATATCTTTTAATGCCTCGTCTGTTAATTCAAATTAGAAAAAAAATACGGGTAATCGCTGTGTAGTTTAAGGCAATGGCGCTACTTCTGCTTTCGCTTTCCTGATCTTTTCTTTGAAAGCCTGCCTCATCGTTTCATTCATTCCTTTCAACAGGACAATAAGATCGCCTTTTTCCCTGGCATAGTTATTCGTAATACTATCTGATAAAATGACGGATGAAAAGTTTTTAAGAAACGGATGTTCCATTTCTTTTTCATCATCTGTCAACAATAAAATATTATCGAAATGTAAAGAGTCGGGCATCCAGTATAGAAAACTGGCATTATCGCTAAAAGCCTCCGGCAGATGGTATTTTTTCCGGTAATAGTTTATCGCACCAGCTTGTCCATAGTTATCGCAAAAGAGAAGTGTATTTTTTCTCTCATTATTGTCTAACCTATTGTAAGCTTTGGCCATTTTTTGGGCCATTTCTTCCCATCCCAACATATCGGCGAAGTCCTGGGGCAGGGGATGGCTTTTTCCGTCTTCCCAGTTCAGTACACCTAAATTTTTGACGTTCTTTTTTTCATAAAAATCAGCCAATGGCGCTGGCTTCATAATGGGTAAGGCAATGGGTATCATCCAATACCCCGAAAGCAAGGGGATGCTAAACAGAACATATCGAATTTTTGTAAAACGAAGGGCTGTTAACTGTTCCAGTTGATAGGCGCCAAAGGCAAATAATACAGGATATGCGCCGAGGGCGTAATAATTTTTTCCATGCCCCAGCAGCAATAGCCCGATCACGCACAGATAGGCCCATCCAATAAACCGGTAGTTCTTAAATTCCTTTACAAAAAAGATCGCCCATAACCCTGTGAGCCAGATAAACACACAGGGTAAATTCATGATTAACTGATCAATTAAAAAACTGGCGGGACTTATGTATTGCAATTGCGTCCGTTGTAGTTTTTCCATATGAAATACAAATGGGAAATGCTGTTTGTATTGCCAGATGAGGTTAGGCAGAAAAATAAATAATCCTGCTAATGCGGCAAAATAGAAGTGTTTATTATTAAATATTTTTCTTTGTCTTGTTAGGGCTAACCCTAATAAAATACTTATGATAAAAAACGCAATCGAATATTTACTTTGCATACCCAACCCACAACAAATGCCAAACCAGTAAAGCCATTTGGTTTCTTCAGATTGGATAAACCGGATAAGGGTATAGGCGAGTGATGTCCAGAAAAATATTTCCAGAAAATTGGGTTGAAATAAAAAATGTACCCGTAAATAGCCGCCAAAAATGAAAGGTAAGAAGCCCAGCAATAAGGCAAAGGACTTTCCGCCAAGTGAGGTAATTATTTTTCCTGTAATAAGATAAGTGAGGGCGCCAAAAAGTGAGGGCCAAAATTTTACCCAAAATAAGCCGTCACCAAAAATATGAATCAACCACGCGAAAATAGATAACAATGGCGGCACTTCCATAAAGCCCCAGGCCATGTGGCTACCCTCGGCGAGGTATAGCAGCTCATCCCTATGGGGTTCATAAATGGGATTTTGCAGAAGAAAGGGGGCAACTAATTTAACAAATGCCAGGGCGTATATAAGCCAATTACTATTCTTCATGCAGTTTTTTGTTTGGATCTAATACTTTATATGTAGAATGACAAGGGCTAATTTTGCTATTAAAGTTCAATATCCAAAATTAGAAATTAATTCTGCAATAACTGCAACGCAAGCTCAATTCTTTTAATCGTTTCGTTTTTGCCTATAGCCGCTGCAATATCAAATACCCCAGGTCCGAATTTTCCACCCACAAGCATGATACGGAAAGGAGCCATCAGCTCACCTGGTTTTAATTGATTGGCGGCTGCCAGTTCTTTGAATTCTTTTTCAAGGTCACTGGTTTCCCAAAGTATACTTAATTCATAAGCACGGATCAATTCAGTAAAAAACATATTTGTTTTATCATTCCATTTGGGCTTTACCGAATCTGTATCAATAACAACAGGCGATTGAAAAAAGAAGGAGCCCTGCTGTACAAAATCCGGCAGTAACGTACAACGGTCCTTGACCAGCTCAATCACCCTCAACAATAAATTACTATCAGTAATCACAATCCCTTTTTCTTCAAAAACATTTCTAACGCCTATCTCCAAACGCTCCACCCCTAACTTTTTTATCCACTCATGGTTATACCATTTGGCTTTCTCATAATCAAACTTAGCACCACCTTTGTGCACACGTTCCATGGAAAATTTATGAATCAATTCTTCTAGGCTGAAAATTTCACTTTCGGTACCATCGTTCCAACCAAGCATGACTAAAAGGTTAACGAACGCTTCAGGTAAAAATCCTTTTTCTTTAAAACCGGTAATGGTTTCATGGGTTGAAGGATCAGTCCAATCCATAGCAAAAACAGGGAAGCCCAGCCTGTCGCCATCGCGTTTACTTAACTTGCCATTACCATCAGGCTTTAAAATAAGTGGCAGGTGTGCCCATTGAGGCATATCAGCCAACCACCCTAGATACTTCCATAATAACAAATGAACAGGCGCAGAAGGCAGCCATTCTTCACCACGGAATGCATGGCTGATCTTCATTAAATAATCATCCACCACAACGGCTAAATGATAAGTAGGCATACCATCGGCTTTTAACAACACTTTATCATCAACCTGTGAAGTATTGAAAGAGACTTCGCCCCGAATCATATCAGTAAAACTTACCGTTTCATTTAGGGGTATTTTTATCCGAATCACATAGGGCATGCCTTCCGATAAAAAACTACTCACTTCCTGTTCGCCCAGGGTTAAAGAATTGCGCATTTTTTCCCGCAGTACCTGGTTGTATTGTGGAGAGGTGTTTTCAGCAGTTTTAAATTTATTACGCATCTCTTCTAGCTCAGCAGGCGTATCAAAAGCATAATACGCATAACCTGCTTTCACCAATTGCTCGGCATATTGGCGGTAGCTTTCTTTACGTTCACTTTGGCGGTAAGGTGCATAAGGGCCTCCATGCAGGGGACTTTCATCCGGCTCGAGGCCGCACCATTTGAGGGTATTGAAAATATAGTCTTCTGCACCTGCTACAAAACGGGTTTGGTCAGTATCCTCAATCCGTACGATAAAATCACCACCCATTTGTTTGGCAAACAGGTAATTGAACAACACAGTTCTTACCCCACCTAAATGCAATCCCCCCGTAGGTGAAGGGGCAAAACGTACACGTACTTTTTTACTCATGATAAAACAAAGATACTAAGCAACCACTTACCAGTACCCGGCATCCCTTATCCAACATCAGTATCTTTGCCAAATGTATCTGGTAAAAACGCCCTGGTGGCTACGGGCACTATATTCATCATTAACCTGGCGCATCAAAGGGCCCGGTAAAATCATTTATCTTACCTTTGATGATGGTCCGCACGAAACCGCCACGCCCTTTGTGCTAGACCAGTTACAGCAATTCAATGCAAAAGCCACATTCTTCTGCATTGGTAAAAACGTACAGGCCCATCCTGCCATTTACCAAAGAATACAAGCCGAAGGCCACAGCACAGGCAATCATACCCAAAACCATGTAAACGGTTGGAAAGTAGGTGATGAAGTGTACCTGAAGGAAATTGGGGATGCTGCTACTTTAATAAAATCAAATCTTTTCCGTCCGCCTTACGGCCGGATCAAACGTTCCCAACTAAAACAACTCGCAACCCGCAACCCGCAATTGCAAACCATCATGTGGTCTGTTCTCAGCGGTGACTTCGACCTTAATCTAACGCCAGAAGGCTGCCTTGCATATGTATTGTATCATACCAAACCCGGATCCATTATTGTATTTCACGATAGTACCAAAGCCTGGGCGCGTATGCTGTATGCTTTACCAAAAATGTTAGAACATTTTACGAAAGAGGGCTATGTATTTAAGGCAATACCCGGG
>JAYSXR010000183.1:0-4078 GCA_043717145.1 Chitinophagaceae bacterium
AGCAATAAGAAGGATGATGAAAGCAATTTTAAAATCTTTAAATAAAAACAATATCACCCCAAACACCAGTAAACTGGATGTGATGAGGATCATCAATAATTCTTTAAAGGACTGTTGCTGATCCGCGTAAGCCCCACCATACACAATTGCGTATCCTTGCGGAAGGCTGATACTTTTGGTTACTTCTGCCTGTATGTCTTTGATTACGCTTCCCAGATCGCGTTTTTCTAAACGTGCCGTTACTACGCCCATAGATTGCAGGTTCTCCCGTTCAATTTCTGCATCACCCGCATTGATATGTACATCTGCCAGTTGATTTATCGGTTTTAACTTACCGTTGGGCAGGAATACAGGTGTTTTATCAATATCCGCTACACTCAAGGTTTTATTACCCGGATAAACCAGGCGTATATTACTAAGCTGGTCTTTATCGTAAACAGTTCCTACAATATTTCCTTCCAGAGATGATTGTAACTGGTACTGTAAATTGGCTGGTGTAATACCAAACTGTGCCAGTGTTGTAGCAATAGGTTCAATATTAATAGATGGACCGGCAATCACAATGCCATCAAATACATCTGCCGCACCTTCTACATGGGTAACCACGGCGGCTACTTTTTTTGATAGCTCTTGTAGTTTAGAGATATCGTTACCAAATATTTTTACTTCTACTGGTTGTACAGAGGTCATCAGATCGCCAAGCATATCGCCGATCACCTGGCCAAAATCTATACGGAGCGCGGGTTGCGAAGCTTCTACCTGTTTGCGGATATCGCTGATTACTTCTTCGGTTGTTTTAACCCTTTTCTTTTTTAACTGGATCAGGTAATCGCCGCGGTTCGGTTCTGTAATAAAGAAACCCATCTGTGTTCCTGTTCTCCGGCTGTAAGCTTCCACTTCTGGTACCGTCACCAATATTTTTTCAACCTGGTGTAATATGCGGTCCGTTTCTTCCAATGATGTGCCGGGAGGAGAATTGTAGTCGAGTACAATACTGCCTTCATCCATTTCAGGTAAAAAACCAGTTTCTAATTTTGGATATATATAATACACAGAAAACCCCAAAACAAGTATTATAATAAAACTCAGGTAAGGTCTCCGGATAAAAAAACCTACCCACCGCTGGTTTTTTACATTGTGCGGTTTCGTTTTTTTACTAAGCGCATTCACTTCACCGGCCTTTCTTGTAAATAATAAATAAATGACAGGTAATACGATCCATGTTACAAAAAAAGAACAGACCAGTGTAATGATCATAGTATCTGTCATCACTTTAAAATAAGCCCCGGCAACACCGCTCATTAATACAAACGGCAGAAAAATAACGATAGTGCTTAGAGAAGAACCTACCATGGCAGGTAATAGATATTTGATAGCTTGTTGTATCAGCGCGGTTGTGGATTCATCGGGATGCTCTTCATGTGTGCGGTGGATCTGTTCCACCACTACAATGGCATCGTCGATAATTAAGCCGATGGCCGCGGCAATAGCACCCAGTGTCATAATGTTCAGGGTTTGCCCATATGCAAATAGGCAGATGATGGCCAGGCATAAAATGACAGGTATAGTTAACAGGATAACCGCACTTGCTTTAAATGAACGCAGAAAAATAATGGCCACCAATATGGCAAGCCCAAGTCCCATAAACAAACTATCCGTTACACTTTTGATGGAGTCTTTTACAAAATCTGCCTGCACATAAAATGGTTGGATCGTTATATCTTTTGGAACAATTTTTTTCAGTTCTTCAAGTTTGGCTTCCATCTTATCACTGAGGGCAACAAGGTTGGCATTGGGTTGTTTGATTACTGCCAGTAATATCCCGTCATGACCATTGGCATTTATTTTTATATACTCTTTTGCTTCCTGTATCTGTACATCTGCAATATCTTTCAACAGGATAATCCGTTTACTGTTATTACTCAATACAATGTTACTTAACTGTTCTTTCGATGTAACTGCGGCATCAGTAATGGTTAAATACAATAGGCGGTAATCTGATAAGTAGCCATTGGATTTAATAAAGTTGGTTTGACTTAATGCCGTATTGATAATATCGGGCGTAATACCCAGCGTATTCATTTTCTGCACATTCAATACCAGCCAGTATTCTTTTTGTTTGCCCCCGATTACACGTATTTCTGAAACACCTTCTACCTGTGATAAAAACGGTTTGATG
Organism: Chitinophagaceae bacterium; assembly: GCA_043717145.1. GTDB lineage: Bacteria > Bacteroidota > Bacteroidia > Chitinophagales > Chitinophagaceae > Sediminibacterium. The sequence continues at coordinate 2,180 of JAYSXR010000183.1, forward strand.
GTGTACATGGCCATCAATTTCATTTCTATCGGCGAACGTGTTTTGCTTTCCAACGAAAAGCCGATAATGGGCAGGATAGACGGGTTCATCCTTTCCACAGTTATCTGTATATCCTGCGGAAGTGTATTTTTTATTTCATTGATCTTCGATTCAATCCTTTGCTGACTGATATCAATATTCGCGTTCCAGTCCATAAACGCAGATATCTCGCAACTGCCCCGGCTGGTAATACTGCGTATTTTTTTCAGGTCGGGTACCTGCTTAATGGCATTTTCTAACTGGCGTGTAACGGTGATCATCATTTTCTTTACGGGCTGCTGGCCCGCATCGGCAATGATTTTTATTTTAGGAAAAGTAATCTCCGGAAAAAGTGCGGTCTGCATTTTGCTGTAAGCAAATAATCCACCCATAATGATGATCACCACCAATACACTCATCGGGTTTTTGTAGTTGGTAAAGAAATTTCGCATACAGATGAATTATTTAATAACCGTTACTTTGGCTGTATCGGGCAAGCCATAATTTCCGGTGAGTAATATTTTGTCGGTTGATAGTAAAGCCGGTGAAAGTATCTCTACTTTATCCGCTGTTTCCAAGCCTTTTTTGATTGGGATTTTTACGGCAGTAACGCTATCAATCATTTTCATGATCCAGAACTGGCTTTGTATCTCATCGGTTAATACCGCTGATTTTAACAGGGAAACCGTGTTGGATTTAGCTTGTTTAACTAGGCGCACTTTTGCGATCAGGTTCTCCGGTATCTGTTTATTGGTATTTACTTTTATAATATAATTCTGTGTTTGCGAAACGGCATCAACGGTTGGTAAGGACATAGCTACATATCCGTTTAACACAGTGCCGTCAGCTAAATAGAGCTGCAGTTCGCGGTTGCCTGTGAGATAAGGCTTTAATTCATACGGTAGGTTAAGTACAAATACGAAACTCTTGGTATCCGTTATCACGGCCAATTGTTCGGCATCCTGCACATAATCTCCAGAACGGTAATTTAATTGGGTGATGTACCCCGTTCCCGGAGATTTGATATGGATCACGCCATCAAAATGCAAAGAAGTATCTAATGAAGTAATGGTATTACCGAGGCTCTGAGCTTCTTTGGTTTTTACCACAAATAATTCCTGGCCTTTGGTAACATACCTTCCAATCTCTGCATTTACCAATTGTAAATAACCGTTGGCACTTGATTTTACATAGGTTTTTAAGAGAAAAGAAGAAATAGCATTCAGCTCTACAGTCTCAGTCATATTACCTGTGGTGGGTCCGGTAAGGGTCACCGGTGTTGCGCCTGCTCCTATTTTTTCTTCAGCATCAGGGGCTTCTTTTTTATCAGTACCGGATGATTTGCATGCCGTGAACAGACAGATAAGAAAAAGAAACACGATATATTTTTTTATAACTCGCATGGGGCACCTATTTTTTATTCCAGTAATTGATCTGGTTAATGAGTTGCAGTTTGGTAATATTGTTTTGCCGGATCATATTTTTTGTAGCAAGGTAATTGCCAATAGCCAGCAGGTAATCGGCCATCCTTACATCGCCTGTTTCCAATAATTTCTGGTTAGCTTCTATTAAAGCTTCGGTATATTTTACCTGCCCGTTCATCTGGTCAATAAGCTTTTCTGTGGCTGCTAATTGTTGCAAAAGCTGTGCTACCTGCTGATCAAATTGTTTTTTAAAAAAATCGCGGTAGTTCTGTCTTGTCCGTTCGGCAATACCAATTTTATCATGTTGCATTTTTTTTTGCCTGCCATCGTAGATAGGTACAATGATATTCAGACCAACGCTAACGCCAAAGTTTTTATAAAAATCTGATGGGAAAGAAGTCAGGTATCCACCATCAGCATAAGCACTTATTTTAGGCTTGTAATTATAGTCAATCAG
>JAYSXR010000184.1:0-4059 GCA_043717145.1 Chitinophagaceae bacterium
CAATAGACAGGAGTATATGACAGAAGGATTCATATCTGATACCAATCAGCAAAACCAGGTAAAGGGTATTTGGGATTTTTTCAGGAAAATGAGTACAGCCTCACCTGCCTCAGGGGGCGAACTGGATTCTATTATGCTTTCGGTTAAAAAATATGCCGACCTGATAAAAGCAAGGGGTGGGCAGGTACTATTTGTACGAACACCATCCAGCGGTCCAATGATGATGGGGGAAAGCATGGGGTACCCACGTGCAAAGTATTGGGATAAACTCTTGGCCTACACCGGCTGTGCCGGCATTAATTATGCTGATTATCCTCCCATTGCCCATTTTGTTTGCCCCGAACTTTCACACTTAAGTCAGAAAGATGCTACCGTTTTTACAAAAAATTTTGTTGAAATACTAAGTGGCGAAAAAGGCTGGCATTTCTCCAAACAAATACAACCTGTAAAATAATTATTCAACCATTATCCTTACTGCTCTATGGTATTTAATTCATATACCTTTATTGCGTTTTTTATTGTTGTGCTCATTCTGCATAACCTGCCTTTTACTTGGAAAACCAAAAAGGTAAACCTGCTGTTGGCCAGTTATCTTTTTTATGCTGCCTGGAATCCACCGTTCATTCTGCTGCTCTGGCTGTCTACGGTAGTTGATTATTTCGTGGGGAAAGCACTGTATCGTCAGGAAAACAAACAAAAACGAAAACTATTATTGGTCGTAAGCCTGATTGGTAACCTGGGCATGCTTTGTTTTTTTAAATACGGCGGATTTTTACTGGAAAATTTTACTCATTTGGTAAATGCTTTGGGTGCGGATTTCCATCCTGCAAAACCAAATATCATTTTGCCGGCAGGTATTTCTTTTTACACTTTTACTACACTTTGTTATACAATTGATATGTATAAAAAAGAAAGTAAGCCGGTAGAATCTATACTAGATTTTTCTTTATTTGTTACCTTCTTCCCTCACCTCGTAGCAGGTCCGATTGTGCGCCCGCCGCAACTGGTGCCGCAATTCGAAACACCCCGTACAGCTTCTCAAAAACAATTGATGCAAGGGTTATTATTGGTTTCCCTGGGCTTGTTTATGAAAGTAGTGCTGGCAGATAGTATGCTAGCCCAATCGGCTAATGATGTATTCAACGCAAGAGCTGTTTTACAAACAGTGGATGCATGGACAGGCGTATTGGCTTTTTCAGGACAGATTTTTTGTGATTTTGCCGGATATTCAACCTGTGCTGTGGGCGTAGCTTTATGCCTGGGCTTTGTGCTGCCACAAAACTTTTTATTTCCTTATGCGGCTATTGGTTTTTCTGATTTCTGGAGAAGATGGCATATTACTTTATCTGCCTGGCTAAGAGATTACTTATATATTCCCCTAGGCGGTAACCGGCATGGGAAATTCAGGACATATATCAACCTCATGATCACGATGCTGTTGGGCGGTTTATGGCATGGTGCCAACTGGACCTTTGTTGTTTGGGGTGCTTTACATGGATTTTATTTATGGGTAGAAAAGAGCATCCAGGATGTTCGTAAACCATCCCCAATATCAATGGCAACGGTGCCATCGGGTGAAATTGGCGTGCTGGGTGTAATTCCTAAAGAATTTAAAACGAAAACGCTGAGCAATTTTATGCTGGCTATGGTCACCTTCTTTTTTATCAATGTAACCTGGGTCTTCTTTCGTTCACCAGATTTTATTTCAGCATGGAAACTGTTAATGGCTATGTTTTCTCATGTGCCAAAAGCAGAAGCATTGCTGACTACGATGAGTATTATAAAAGTTACAGTTATCATGGTATTGCTGGTTGCTTTTCACTGGTTCATGCGAAATACCCGGGTTTTAATCATAGCCGAAAAAATGCCCTGGTGGTTATTGGGTATCATCTGGTCTGGTATATTGGTATTATTGATATGGAGTCAGGAAAGCAGTAGTTCGTTTATTTATTTTCAATTTTAAGTTACCGAGAAACGAATCTTGTTCGTTATTAAAATCAAAAATAAGTGTTTTAATTAATAATAATCATTGCGTGTCAATCTCCCCAAACAGCCGAATGTTCAGCAAAATATGGCAATGCAAAAGTGCCCAACACACCTGTTATAATTTCAATGCCCATGGTTAGTCCCCGGGCACTTTGTGGCATGGCCTGCCCGCTCGGTAACATATTTGGTCCAAGCGGAATAAAAGCAACCACTATGGTTAAAATAGCAGCCAGTACCATGTATATGACCGATCCTTTTTTTACATATTCCCGTATCACCGAATACACTATACCACCAACCACCATCGTAGGAATCGTAAAGAAAATAATGGAATTGATATTAATATACTCTGCAAATTCGTAACCCGTAGCCTTACGGTAAATAAAATCAAAAGCAAGGTTGATAACGGCTGCCCCAATACCTACAAACAATCCGCCAAGGATACCCCTTGTAGAAGGATTGTATCGGTACGCTGAGGAATCGGTGGTTTCCATACATAATCATTTTAGTGAGTGAAGGAGAGGGTTACTAAAAAAATCGTCTGTAGCAGAAAGCTATACTTATTTATATATCCATAAAAAAACTATCCTTCTAAAATTTACACTTTTTTTCGGGATATACAAGGGGGTTAAAAGTTAAATAGGTTAAAAAAGGTAAAAGGGTTAAAGTTAGTTTCATTCTTTTTAACCCTTCTAACGTATCTAATCCTTTACAATCAACGCCACCTGGTAATAATTATTCACTGCGCCAATCAACTCGGTCTGGATATAAAATGAGTCTGTGAAAGTTTTTAAAGCAAAAAATTCATGGTTTGGCACATTAAACTCATCAAAAAATAAAACATCATCTTTTTTCAGGTAAGGGAACAACATAGACAGTGAAAACAAAGTTGATGAGAAAAGATCAGCATCCAGGTGCAGTATTTTTCTTTTGCCATTATCCAGTGCATGGGTTTGTAAAAATGGCGGAAGTGTTTGTTGAAAAAGACCTTTGATAAATTCGGCCCTGGTATCAGTCAATTGAGGAACAGCTGCAGACATATCTCCTTTGTTAAAAAATACACCCCAGTTTTCGGGTAAACCCTCAAATGTATCAAATCCATAAAAAGCCGAAGCGGGGTTTCTGTTCGATGCCAGCCACCATTCAAAAGACTGTCCGCCGCATACACCCAGCTCTAAATAATCAATGGCCTCATCCTGTAAATGCTGCGTATCTACAACATACTGGTATAGCGTGTATCGTTTATTGTAATCACGTTTTAGTGAAAAGAAATCATTGAATATCCCTGTTTTGGGTTGTTGTGATATCCATCGTGAAAGACTGATTACATTGGAAAAGAACAGAAAAGGTTTTGCCAGGAACCCAAAAAAAATATGTGGCCTCGCTAATAGGATAATATGTTTGAAAAATGCATTGACAGTGATAAGGGTTCTCTTCATGTAATCCTATTTTTTTATTGCCTGCTTGAATAAAAATTTCATGCAACGTCGGAAAAAATTGTAAACGCAAATATATCCTCCTTTACGATTTTGCTCCTTGCCGCCTTTGCTTGAAATAATACGTGAAGTGTAATTAGATAATTATGATAGTAGAACCAGTTTTTCCACTATCCCGGGAAAGTGTGCATGTTCCAAAGCATGTATCTTTTGTGCCAATGTTTCGGGCGTATCTTTTTCATCAATGGAACAGATTGCCTGGAAAACAGCTTCCCCCTCATCAAAATGCTCATTTACATAATGAATGGTAATGCCACTTTCTTTTTCTCCCGCGGCAATCACCGACTCATGTACCCGCATACCGTACATGCCGTTACCACCATACTTGGGTAATAATGCAGGATGGATATTGATGATTCTTTTCGGATAGGCCGCTATCAATACCTCAGGTATCTTCCACAGAAACCCCGCCAACACAATAAAATCAACACCCTTGTTCTTCAATATGGGAATATAGGCATCACCCCTTAAAAAAGGTTCTTTTTCTATTAGCAAGGATTGGATATGATTTGCCGCAGCAATAGACAAAACCCCCGCCCCCGACTTATTACAAACGACTAATACAACTTTGATGGAT
>JAYSXR010000185.1:0-4054 GCA_043717145.1 Chitinophagaceae bacterium
CTTGACCGTTTTTTTGTTGTATAATCATCTTTTGCAGTGAGGTTTAGGTTGCACCAGCGCCCCAACCGTTATACATTAAACCTAAAATGCATTACATCCCCATCCTGCACTAAATATTCTTTCCCTTCAATACGTAAACGGCCATTATCGCGGCAGGCAGCTTCACTGCCATATTTAATAAAATCAACGTAGGCAATCACTTCAGCTTTAATAAAACCTTTTTCAAAATCAGTATGTATCACACTGGCAGCCTGTGGGGCTTTCCAGCCTTTGTGTATCGTCCATGCCCTTACTTCCTGCACACCGGCTGTGAAATAAGTATCCAGGTTCAGTAATTTATAAGCCGAACTGATTAGCCTGTTTAAAGCAGGTTCTTTCATATGATACTCTTCCATGAACATCTGCTTGTCTTCCGCCGCTTCCATTTCGGCTATCTGCGCTTCAATATTATTGCACATCACAATCACTTCGGCACCCTCAGCTTTGGCAGCGGCCTGTAAAGCTTCTGAAAATTTATTGCCGGTATGCATACTCGCTTCGTCCACATTAGCAACATATAATACCGGCTTATCGGTTAATAAAAAAAGATCGGCAACAACCGCTTTTTCTTCCTTATCCAAACCGAGGGTATGTATATTTTTTCCTTTTTCAAGATGAGATTTACATCGCGATAAAACTTCAAACTCTGCTTTGGCTTTTGTATCGCTCCCCACGCGGGCCATTTTCTCCACTTTCGACCATTTCTTTTCTACACTGTCTAGGTCTTTTAACTGTAATTCTGTTTCAATGATTTCCTTATCACTAATGGGGTTAATGGCACCTTCTTCACGTAATACATTTTCATCTTCAAAACAGCGGATCACATGGATAATCGCATCCACTTCACGGATATTACCTAAGAATTTATTACCCAATCCTTCACCTTTGCTCGCGCCGCGAACAAGGCCAGCAATATCTACTATCTCTAATTGGGTAGGTACAATGCGGTTGGGAATAACCAGCTCGGCCAGTTTAGTAAGCCTTGCATCCGGTACATCCACTAAGCCCACATTGGGTTCAATGGTACAAAAGCGGTAATTGCTTGCCTGCGCTTTGGCACTATTGCTGACTGCATTAAATAAAGTTGATTTACCCACATTCGGTAATCCCACAATGCCTGCTTGTAAAGCCATCTGAAATACGATTTTATAAGTAAGAATTACAAAGTATGTTTCCGGCAGCAGCTCATTAATAAGCACCTGTTGCGTCGCACATTTGTAGGGTTCTTCCTTTGCTCATCAAAAAATTGAGCGGCAAATATAGCCCGATTTAGGGCAAATGGCTACAAATTGTCAGCAGGAAGCGGTGGTACCCATTTCATTAGCCGTAGCAAGCTCTCAGGCTAACACCTGACCCCGGTTTCGAAATTTTAAATTGGTAGCATAACGCTTGCCCGAATTTGTTATTTTCACCCCATAAATCCCTGTTATGGCTTTAAACTACGTTTGGATATTCTTCTTCATCATTGGTTTGTTCATAGCGTTAATCAAACTGATCGTCTTTCATGATTATGAGATCTTTAAGAAACTAGTGGAAGGTATTTTTGATTCTTCCAAATCGGCCGTCATGGATATTGGCTTACCCATTGCAGGTGTAATGGTGTTTTTTATGGGGTTAATGAATATAGGTGAGAAAGCAGGCGCCATTAATTTCCTCGCCCGCCTACTGAACCCCTTTATGAAACGCCTTTTTCCGGAAGTGCCGGAAAAACACCCCGCTATGGGACAAATGGTGATGAATTTCAGTGCCAATATGCTAGGCCTCGATAATGCAGCCACACCGTTTGGTTTAAAAGCCATGGGCAGCCTGCAGGAATTAAACCCATCGAAAGATACCGCGAGTAATTCGCAGATCATGTTTTTGGTATTGCATACAAGCGGGTTGACGTTGATACCACTTTCTATCATTGCTTACCGTGCCGGTGCCGGCAGTACGAATCCTACTAGTGTATTTGTACCGTTAATGATTGCGACTACTATCGCAACCATTGCGAGTATCATCATTACCGGTATTTACCAACGTCTGCGTTTTGATAAAGTTTTAATCATGTGGCTCACGGGCATTATTGTGGGTATATTATTATTTGCATTTTTTATCAATGGCCTGCCATCGCAGAAAAATATTCCTGTACCCACCTTTCTTACCAAAGAAACGTTTAGTAATGTATTGGGTAATGTGATCCTGTTTTTAATTATCTGTTCTTTTATTGCAGGCGGGTTTATAAAAAAGATAGATGTTTTCGATGCGTTTATTGAAGGTGCCAAGCAGGGCTGGGACGTAATTATTAAAGTAATCCCTTACCTGGTAGGGTTGTTAGTTGCCATCCGTGTATTCAGGGATAGCGGTGCTCTGGAAACAATCATCAGTGGTATTACCTGGTGCTTTACTGCTTTAGGAATGAATGGGGAATTTGTGCCTGCTTTACCCGTGGCCATTATGCGGCCATTTAGCGGTGGGGGATCGAGGGGGCTGATGCTTGACGTTTTTAAAACCCATGGTGCGGATAGTTTCATTGGTCAACTGGCATCTACCTTCCAGGGAAGTTCGGATACTACTTTTTATATTGTTGCCCTTTATTTTGGTAGTGTAGGTATTAAAAAAGTACGGTATGCTATTTGGGCCGGTATGCTAGCAGACTTAATAGGGGTGATCTCTGCGGTGATTATTGCCTATATTTTTTTTAAATAACGTTCTTATAAACTCAAATCAGCAGCATCAATCTGTCTGCTAATATGTTTACTCCTTCCGAAGCAATTGTTTCAATCGCTGACATATTGAAAATGGATTGTGTAAAAGGGATATGCTTATCAATAATAAACTTAGGTATTTGCGATGGCGCATAATTCAATAATCCTGCTGCAGGGTAAACAGCCAAAGAAGTACCTATTACCACAAATATGTCAGCCATACCTGTAATCTCTGCGGCTATGTCAATCATTGGTACCGGCTCTTCAAACCAAACTATATGTGGCCGCAACTGCCCGCCATCGGGTGCTGTATCCCCAATCCGAATATCTTTCTGTATTGGATAGGTTACGGAGTTAATATGTATACTTCGCATTTTAAATATTTCACCATGCAAATGCAAAACATTTGTACTGCCAGCCCGCTCATGCAGGTCATCAATATTTTGTGTGATGATACGCACATCAAAATGTTTCTCCAATGCCACCAAACCAAAATGTGCAGCATTGGGTTTGGCACCGGCTGCATCTTTTCTCCGCATATTATAAAAATCCAAAACAAGCTTCGGGTCTTTTTTCCAGCCCCTTGGGGAGGCTACTTCGTAAATATCGTATCCCTCCCATAACCCATCGCTATCGCGGAAAGTTTTAAGCCCGCTTTCCGCGCTGATGCCTGCACCGGTAAGTACAACGAGTTTTTTCTTTTCCATAAGTATAAAAGTAAGATTAAGCTGATGATTTTTTAATACCCATCTAATATGAAGTATTTGTTACCGAAAAATTAATAATAAGTATAGTGTTCTTTCAATGTTATTAAATTAAAAACACACTGTTACCAAATTAATAACAAGTCTTAGTTTATTGTTAATTAAAAAATAAAAGTTTTTTTTTGCGCAAAATATAAATATTAAAAATGAGCTTACTAACTGCTAAAACCTATCTGCCTAAACTTATTTTTCTGCTATGCTTATTCACCACTGACCAATTGCCTTCACAGACTATTAAAGGCAAAGTACTGGATGCTGCCAATGGTGAACCTTTGGTGGGTGCCAGTGTATCTGTTGATGGTGCCGGCTTGAAAGAATTGGTTAAACTGGACGGCACTTTTCTTTTCAAAAATGTAAAGCCCGGTAATTATTCAATTAAAGTAGATTTTGTTGGGTATAGCATGCAACAGGATTATACAGTGCGTACTGCTGTGGGTCAGGTTCAACAGGTAACCATTGTAATGCAGGAGGGTAGCATATATCTTGCTAATGTTACTGTAACTGCTGATAACAGCAGGGATAATGATAAATCCGTTCGAAGGCTGGAAAGGATTGCAGAACCAG
>JAYSXR010000186.1:0-12218 GCA_043717145.1 Chitinophagaceae bacterium
ACCTGGTTCTGCCATACAGTTTTAGTTAGATGCTTTGGATCGGGATGGAGATGGCAACTGCCACAATACTGCGTGAAAAGAAGTGCTCCTTTTGAAGCGTCATTGGGGTTACTTGAATGTAGTTTAATATTGCCTTCCACATTTTTCTTTTTGGCGGTCAAAATAAACAGGAGTACTATACAAAAAGCCAGAAGTATTAAAAAGATTATATGGAGGCCTTTAATTTTCATAAAGAAGAGCAATCAGCGATCATATTTAAATATCTTTAAAGACTGGTTATTAATGGTCATGATAATAGTGCGTTTTTTATCAGATGTTTTTATAGCGGCGACATCTCTGCCATCGCCTTTAAAAGTTATACCAGTCTGTGTTTGTGGCAAATATAGGTATTGATGATTGGGGAACCCCTTGAAAACTGTTCCCAGATTTGCATCATACCGGCCAAGCTCCGGCTTTATAGCCGACATGTTACCTACAAGGCAAATATCCTTAATTCCATCGTCATCCAAATCTTCTAAAAGCACGCCATAGACTGGTGAAAACTGAGCCCGGTCAGGCAAAGGTTGAACTGAATAACCCGCTTTACCATTATTGATGATCACACAAGTTTGGAAATAATTAGCCTCGCTTACCATCGCATTTGATAATTGATTTTTTGTAAATACTTCGTCAAGTGTTTTTCCGGCATAATCAATATGTTTAAGAAACTGCTTTTTGAACAAGGGCATTTGTCCAACCAAATCTCCCCGCAGGTAATAAGGGTATAGCTTACCGTCGTTTTTATAATATGTCATGATACATTCTTTAGTTCCATTATTATCAAAATCGTTAACATACAGTTTAGCCGGGTGCGTATCATCAGCTTTTATTTTTGTATTTAGGCCAAGGTTTCCTGCAACAAAATCCATATCTCCGTCATTATCCAAATCAACAGCCTTTATACAATTCCACCACCCTTTTGTTTTGGTGAACTGTTTATTAAGATCAGAGAATTGTAATTTATTTCCGAAGTTTTTAAAAACTGTTATTGGCATCCATTCTCCCACTACTACCAAGTCTTTTTTGTTATCTCCATCCGTATCTTCCCAAACTGCATCTGTAACCATACCTATGTTTTGAAGCTGTGGCGCTACGGTATGGGTTACGTCCTTAAAAAAACCGTTATTATTTTGAAGCAGGTAACTGGTTGGAACTACGCCGTATTGTCCGGGTATGCTCCGGCCTCCAATAAAAACATCTTCATCACCATCATTATCATAGTCTGATATACTTACACACGATGCATTTACTGTAATTGGGGGCAGTCTGACTAAATCTCTTTTATAAAATCCTTTGCCATCATTTAAATACAAACGTGGTGCTAATAATCTACTCCCGGGGCCGCCTATATTGCCCCCACTGCTTACCAATAAATCTAAATCTCCATCTTTATCTACATCAAAAAAAACTACTCCCGCATCTTCATACTCTTTATCAGCAATAAAAGCGGGCTGGGCTATCAGGGGTATAAATTTTCCTGCTGCAGTTTGAATGAAGATTTTACTAGTATCGTTCCTGGCGCTTCCCATAAAAAAGTCTTCGAGGCCATCGCCATTTACATCTGCAACAGATAATTTTGGTCCTTCCTTAGATAGCATGTGCGGCATTAATCGCTCCACATCAAAGTCAACGAAATTATTTTCAATATGGCGGATATTTCCTTTTATAAGTGAAGTGGTTTTATCCTGAAATAAGCTAATACTTTCTGGATATTTTTTGTTCGTATCTGCAACGGCATCTGATTCTCTCACCACAAGCTTCGTGTTGACCACCGGGTTTTTCAAAACCTGCTTTTTAAAAGATGGCCATTCCACAATAATTGAATCAATTCTGTGAACCGTATCTAAGCCAAAAAGTAAATTTGGAGGTACACTTGATTGAAATCCACGCGTAGGAAAATTTTGAAGTACCTGCTTTTGCCCTTTTGCAAATAAAGTAACGGTTGTGCCCACCCCAAATTTGTTAGCCCCCGAGCCCGAAAAATCAATTTCAAAAAAATTTTTACCAAATTTTTCCGTTGTTGTGTTTCGATAAACAAAGCATTGATCGTTTAAATTATTTACAATAAGATCTAAGTCACCATCATTGTCAAGATCAGCATAAGCTGCACCATTACTGTACCCAGGCTTTCCCAGTCCAAACTCATAAGATTGGTTTTTAAACTTTAAATTTCCCTGGTTTACAAAAGCATAATTTGGTAATGGCTCAGAGATGATCATTGCTTTTATCTTTTCATAGTTAGATTTATTCTTGTTAGGACCGAAAAAACTTCTATTGTTTTCATCGGCTGTAAAGTTTATGTAATCCTGGTCCGTCACATCAAGGTACATACCATTACAAACAACTATATCTTTCCAGCCATCATTGTTTAAATCAAATATTAAAGCACCCCAACTCCAGTCGGTAGCGTTTACGCCTGAAAACTGGGCAATCTCACTAAAAGTATTGTTGCCATTATTCAGGTGTAGCATATTGCCAAGCACCTGGTAATGAAAACCAGCAGCATGCCTTGACTGATAGGTATCATAATCATCAAACAAAGTGTTTTTCTTCAACCGCAAATCGCCTTCAGGCAACATATCTGTACTAAAAATATCGAGATAGCCATCGTTGTTAATATCAGCCATATCAGCTCCCATGCTGGATTGAGATATGTGGCCAAGGGCACTATCACTTACTTCTTTAAAACTACCATTGCGTTGATTAATATACAGATAATCTTTTTCAAAAAAATCATTACTTATATATATGTCCGGCCAATTATCTCCATTAATATCACCTGTTGTTACGCCTAGCCCAAATCCAATTGCGCTTCCGAAGATTCCTGCTTTTTCTGTTACATTGATAAATACACCATTGTCATTACGTAAAAGCTTATCACCGGTGATTAAATTTGCCATTGTTCTGACTGATGATGTAGGAAAAGAACCAACGGGTAATGTGTAGTCGTTGTTCAGTAAAAAAACGTCGAGGTCTCCATCAAGATCGTAGTCAAAAAAAGAGGCTTGTGTATGATAGGCTCCTGAATCCTGGAGATTGTATGAAGCGGCAGCTTCTTCAAAATGAAGATTTCCCTGGTTGATGAATAACTCATTTTGTCTTTTATCATTTACCAGGTTTCCTGCTGTACATACATATATGTCCAACAGACCATCACCATTTATATCAGCCATGGTAGCGCCGGTACTCCACTTATGGTTCTTTGTTATGCCGGCTTTATCTGTTATATCCTCAAACTTAAAATTGCCTTTATTAAGAAACAGCTTGTCCTTTCCGGCATTGGCAGTCATGAAAACATCAGGTAAACCATCATTGTTTATATCGCCAATAGCGACTCCTCCACCATTATAAAAATTACGATAATTCAATTCATTAAAAACTGTATCGTCCTTTACATCATTTCTAAAATCAATGCCACTTTCCTTTGCTGTTACCGTTTGGAACAATGGATCTTCTGGAGGTGTATAATCTTTTTTGTTGTGACAGGCACTTAGCAATACGAGTGAAAATAAAAAAGAACAAACCATCACTACCCTCCAATCATTTTTTATAACCAGGGGGAACGTCTTGCTAATTTGAACCCAGGCAGCTCTATAGTCCTTGTAAACCATTAGTAAATATTTCAGTTAAATTATTTTATCACGAATTAATCAAACAGACTTAAAGATTATGAGACGATACTATTTATTAAGACGGTAAACCTGAAGATAGCCTTTGTTTACACCAGCTATAAAAGCGGGCTTCCCTTTAATTGTAATCTCTACAATCGTTCTTGCATCACCCTGGATATTAATTCCACTTTCTGCTCCAGTCAGTGCTCTGAAATTACCTTTTCCATCTCCTTTTACAAATAACCCCATTGAAGCATCGTAGCGGCCAGTCATAAACTCAGACCCATAAAAGTTGCCTGCCATTAGTATATCCAGATTACCATCATTATCAAAATCTAAAATCTTCATTGATTGTATGGGAGCAAACTGACACCTGAGGGGAAGCTCATGAAATATAAATTTTCCATTGCCGATATTTTCCATATAAACAGATGCAAAAGTAGTAGCCCGCAAAACAATCGCATCTTCTTTTTCCTTTTGCGAAAACATTTTCGTAAACCCTGCTTCGCTAAACTTGGTGTAGGTATCAAATTTCTTTTTTATTGCCGGCATAACTGAGCTTATCTGATCCCGGTTCGCTATTGTGTACTCTTCATCATTAAGGTAGTACGTCAGGATAGGTTCATAACTTCCGTTGCCATCAAAGTCCTTACCATATACCGAAACTGGCTTTTTTCCGGAAGGCTTAAACCTATTATTTAAACCTAAATTACCTGCAACGTAATCTATATCTCCATCTTTATCAAAGTCAGCTGCGGCTATGCTAAACCACCAACCTGTCTTCGCATCAACTGACGGATCATTGGATTGCTTTTTTAAAATACCTTTATCATTTTTAAAAAAGCATACGGGCATCCATTCACCTGTTACTATCAAATCCGTCCAGCCATCATGATCAAAATCAGTCCATGTAGCGGCAGTTACCATGCCTATATTTTCGAGCTGGGGGCATACAGAAACGGTGGCGTTTTCAAATTTTCCCCTGCCATTATTTTTAAGAATCATCGATTGCGGCGTTGAGCCATACATTGTTGGTACCACTCTTCCGCCCACAAATAAATCTAGGTCACCATCCTTATCAAAATCACATGCCAACACGCAGGAGCCACTGTTATATTCCACTGGTAGAGCATGCTCACTAATTGTAAAATTTCCTTTCCCGTCATTGGTGTAAAGCCTATCCTGGTATGGCGCTGACAAGGGGTTGTACGAGTTGCCACCACTTACCACATATAAATCTAAATCTTTGTCGCCGTCTGCATCAAACAAAACCCCTCCCATATCTTCATAACCAGAATCGGGCATATTATGTGAGTTAAATTTTCCATCTTTCTGTTGTAGAAACATTTTACCGGGAACTCTTGACGGGCCACCCACCCAAAAATCCTCAAGGCCATTGCCATCTACATCACCCACTGCTATGTATGGACCGTTTTGCGAGTAGCGGTGCGGAAGCAGCGGCTCTAAATTGAAGTCTTCAAAATTATATTGCCTATGCAAAAAATTTATTCCTATTTCTGCTGTTATGTCGGTGAAAAGATATTGTTTGGAGGCAACCCAAGAGCGATTTGTATCAGTTTCAAAAACCGCATCTTTATATCGAAATGTAAACAATTGATTGGCTTTTACATTAAATAGCTTTTGTTGTTTACCATCCAGCCACACCACTTTCAACGTATCAATGAGGTTAGTTTTTCCAAGTCCAAAATGTTCTATAGGATCTTGTGACGACTGAAAACCATGCACAGAGTTATGTTCAATGAATTGCTTGTTGCCATTAGCCGTTAAGGAAATTTTTGCTCCCACTGAATATTTTCCTTCCAGCTGTACCCGTAAAAAATTATTCTTAGTTACCAGCTCACTATTATTCTTAAAAACAGATGCCTTGGCATTTATGTTATTCGTCACCAGGTCAAGATCACCATCATTATCGAGATCAACATAAACTGCACCATTTGTAAATCCTTTCTCTGCAAGTCCCCATGCCTCACTTTTATCTTCAAAGCCTAAGTTTTTATTATTTTGAAAAACAAAATTTGGCTTATCAACAGGCTCCAGCTTATCTATTTCATTCAGCATTTCAGTTTTCATCAACTTAAAATCGGCATTAGGCGCACCCATAATTTTTTGAGAACGATAGGAAACAAAATCGTTGTTGGTAATATCTTTAGGAATGCCGTTAGATATGTACAGGTCTTTCCATCCATCATTATCAAAATCTGCAAAAAGCGCCGACCAACTCCAATCAGTTTTATAAATTCCTGCCAGTTGCCCAATTTCGGAAAAAGAAAAATTACCATTGGCATCGGGCCCGTTATTTAGCTGAAGCATATTACGAGAGTACTGTGGAAGATAGCCCAAGGAGAGTGCATAATTAAACCGGTCATTATTCATTGCAATATTCATCAGCTTCTGACGCTTATTGTCATCGGGCATCATATCCACCGTTACTATATCGGTAAGGCCATCATTGTTGTAATCAGCTACATCGCACCCCATTGAAAACTGAGACGAGTGCCGTACATACTTGCTTAGGCTTTCAGAAAAAGTTCCATTCTTATTATTGATGTACAAGGCATCGTCAAAAGCAAAGTCTTTGGTCACGTATATATCCGGCCAGCTATCCCCATTAATGTCACTAATGCTTACACCTAAGCCGTAACCTTCATCAAGTATGCCGGCGGCTTTTGAAATCTCTGTGAAATGTTCGCCATCGTTTCGATACAATTTTGCATTACTGGTGGAGCGGCCATCTATGACTTTAGCTAATGGGTAATTAGGGTTTGTCTTATCCTGGTAATGGCAGATGGAAAATAAATCAAGGTCTCCATCTTTATCAAAATCTAAAAAAGCGGATTGTGTGGTATAAGAGGTATCAGCGAGGCCAAACTGTTTTGCTTCGTCTTTAAAGAAGGGAATACCGCCATTGTTTAACCCTTTATTTATAAATAATTGATGTGTTCTTTTTAAAGGATCTGAGTAGCCTGCGTACGAAACATACATGTCCTGCAGGCCATCGTTATTTATGTCTGCAACGGCAATACCTGTAGCCCAAAATTGTGTAGCTACACCTGCTGGTTCAGTTACATCTTCAAATGTAAAATTTCCCCTGTTTAAATATAATTTGCTGGATACCTGGTTGCCTGTTAAATACAGATCGGTAAGGCCATCATTATTAAAATCTGCTGCACATACCCCGCCACCATTATAAAAATAATTATAGTCTAAAATATTAAAATCAAAGGATGGCTTAATGTTGTTAGCAAACTCGATACCGCTCTTAGATGATGGTACCTGCTCAAAAAGTTTTTGTCCTTCTTTTTCGGAACATGAATTAATGATCAGCAAAAAACCTATGAGCGGTAGCACATAGGTTTTTTTATAAAAGTTATATAAAAGTTTTTGATTCATTTACAGCCGCTATAATATGATGCAAATATGAAAAAAGCAAAGGGTATAAACCCCGTGCTGCTAACTAAACGCTAGGTCTGCTGTATAAATTCTTTCTACTAATATCCATTACTACACAGGTTGTGGTTTACACTCCGCTCCCTGTCAGGTATTGGAAAGTGTGCAAATTTTGGCTGCCATGTAATACCATGAACCGTTTGTAGAAATGCTGCTGCAGTTTCCGTACGGGTATAATGAAACCAAAGATTCGGTTCAAAAATTAGTTCAAATCTGCGCTCTCTCATAATATCTGTCATAAATGTGGCGGGTACTGTTGACACCGGTAAGGCAGGTACATTGGCCCTTGCTCTAATTATGTTCAACTGTTCATAAGCCTCTGTAGCCTTGTTCTGCATAAATAAAATCTCTGCATAATTCAGTAATACTTCGGAAAAACGCATCATCGGCAGGTTTTGCGGTGCTAATATACCGCCATCATTACCAAGCCAGTATTTAGTAGAGTAGCCCACACCTTTTTGAGCCGCTGCATTGTTTCCCCAGTCGTTAGGCCCCATGGTTTCTGTCATCAGCTCCCCTTTGTAGCTATCGCCACGAAATTTAATCATTTCTGTACGCCTTTTATCAATGGGATTATAAGCATCAGCCAGCTTTTTGTTGATCATCGATTCACCCCAGCCACCCCAGGAAGCCCACTTATCACCCACATCCCTCGGACTCGTTAGCCCTGCCAATAAATGACCGCCATTAGGTACATCGCCCCAATAGAAATTGTCGCCTGCTTTTTCTCTATACTGTACTTCAAAAATGTTCTCCTTCTTATAGGCATCATCATTTTTCTTTTTTATAGAAAATGGTGTCTGTACGTCCGATGCTAACGCATACTTAGGTTTGTTCAGCCCTAATAAATCGGTAGTTGCTTTGGCTGCGTTTGTCCAGTCTTTTAAATACATTTGCGCATTGGCCAGGTAGGCAAGCGCAGCACCTTTGGTAGCCCTTCCCTTGTCAGCAGCTGACCAATCATTTAACTCAGGCAAACCTGCAGCAGCTTCTGTCAAATCCTTTACTACCTGCTTAAATACATCCGCATTCGGTGTGCAACTCATTGCGTTTTGTTCAATAGTGTAAGCTTCTAAAGGCATAGGAATATCACCGTAAGCCCTTGCAAGCATGAAGTATGCAAAACCTCTTAAAAATTTTGCCTCTGAAGACATCATGCCCTTCTCGGCATCTGTTAATACACCCGCAGGGGCAGTTGCCACCTTATCAAGCACAAGGTTAGCACTTCCTACAATTTTGTATAGGTTGGTCCAATAGTCCTGAAATTGTCCACTTCCTGTATTCATATAATTTTCAAAGGGCTTTGGTATTAAGGTATTATCTACCCAATCCTGGGAAATCCAGCCTGGAACTGAAACCCAAAGATCGCCGCCCACATTCCCACCAATAACGGATGCGTAAGCACCTATCAAGGCTTTTTCGTAATCAGGCTTTGTTTTAAACGCAGATGCATCTGTAATGCTTCCATCGGAAGAAGCTGCATCGAAAAAACTTTTTTTACAGGACCATAAACCAAATAAGGTAATGATGGTAAAAAACATTAATATTTTTCTTTTCATATTATCCAATTTTTATTTATTAATATTTATTAAAATTGAGTAGTAAAACCAAATGTAAACATACGGGCTGTTGGGTAGCGACCAAAGTCTGCACCTGCAGTTTGTACCCGGTTTCCAACGGTTGAGCTGCCTACTTCCGGATCATATCCACTATATTTTGTAATGGTAAACAGGTTTTGTACAGCTACGTAAATCCTCGCCCTACTCATCGCTGCCCTTTTTGCTATTGAAGCTGGTAAAGTATAGCCCAACTGGATATTTCTAAGTCGTAGAAACGCTCCATTTTCAATATAATCTGTAGCAAATGCACGGTTGATATACGGCGCATCATAAGAATTACGTGGCAAGGTGTTGCTTGTTCCTTCTCCTTTCCAACTGTTTAAAACAGCCGTGTTCACATTAGTTATACCGGGACCATTGTGAAATTTCATGTGGTACATAATTGCCTTGGTCATGTTCGCTATTTGCACATCTCCCTGTCCATTGAAAAATACGTTAAAATCAAACCCTTTGAATTCTACTCCAAAGTTAAATCCATATACGTATCCGGGGATACCATTGCCGATAAATGTTTTATCATCGTTATTTACCTTACCATCAGGTTTTCCGGTAAGATTACCTTTATCATCTCTCCCATTGATGTCCTTAAACTTCTTATCACCTACTTTAGAGCCAAGACCTGCCATTCCACTTGCCGTAAGTTCAGCCTCATTTTGGATAATACCATCAAAAATATAGCCCCAGTAATTACCTACTTTTTCACCAACATAAGTTCTCGTTTCCGCACCATCCAGGTTGCCAATAACAGAGATACTTTGAGGGAGATAACCACTGGTGTTACCAGGTATTAATCCGGTGACCTTGTTACTTATGGTTGTAAAATTTGCGCTCGCATTGAATCTTACATCTCCTATTTTTTTATTGAATCCTAATAAAAGTTCGATGCCCTTATTTTCCATAGAGAAGGCATTGGCAAGGAATGAACCATTATAGGGAGTAGAATAAAAAGGTGTTGGTACTGTGCCAAGTAGGTCTGTAAGCTGCTTTTGATAATAATCTGCAGATAAATTAAACATCCCGTTGCCAAAAATAGCATCTATACCAATATTTTTTTCGGTATTTTTTTCCCACGAAATGTTTTGGTTGCCTAACACACCGGGTGTAATGCCTCCAACAAATGAGGGTGGCGTTCCTAAAGAATAGCCAAATCTTCCTCCATTATTAGTATAGGTGGATAAAAACTGTAAATCAGGTATATTTTGGTTACCGACCGAACCATAACTTGCCCTGATTTTTAGCTCCTGTATAAAATCTACCGACTCCATAAAACCTTCCTTAGAAACTCTCCATGCGGCAGAAACTGAAGGGAAGTAACCATAGCGGTTCTCTTCTGCAAATTTTGAACTACCATCTCTTCTAAGATTAAAAGTTAAAAGGTATTTCTCCTTATAATTATAATTCAACCTCGAAAAATAAGAGAATAGAGAAAATGGAACATAAGGATTCCCTGAAGTCCTATTATTTGAAGTAGTAGCTGTTATAGATTGCTGGTTTTCCGGCTGCCCGTTTCCTTGTCCCTGTATATATGCTCCGGAACCCTTAAGTGCATCAGTACCTACCAGGAAAGAAAGATTATGGTCACCGAATGATTTTTCATAGTTCAGCGTGTTTACCCAGTTCCATTGTGTACCCGTATTCCATCCCTCTTGATAAAATGACTGTGACTGTGGATCTAGTACTGACGGTAGCTGGTAAGGATTGCCATAAACACCAAATGAATTATTGATATTGTAGCCGATAATAGATTTATACTTTAGCCCTTTTATCAGTTCCAATTCGCCAAAGGCATTAGACAATATCTGGGTGTTCTGCCCTCTCCCAAGTTCGGTACGGTAATCATTACTAAAAATAGGATTGGTGGTAACGTAAAATGCTGCAGGTCGATCATTCGATCTCAGTGCATATCCCCTATACCCGAAAAGATGATCTCCCAATTGTCCTTCCGCTGTAGTATAAATCGGATCAGTTGGGTTGGCTTGTAGAACGCCATTGGGTGCGCCAATAAGTACACCATCATTTGTATTTTGTGTAATAGGATTGCGATTTTTATCAAAGTTGAAATTTACATTTACACCAAATTTTAATTTTTTTGAAACATCATAATCCAAATTGATACGGGATGTAAAACGTTCATAGGTTGATCTTTGGATAATTCCATCTTGTTTTGTGTAACCAAAGGATACAAAAGTTCTGGATTTTTCATTTCCACCACTAATCGAGACATTATAATTATTCATCGATGCAGTGCGAAAAATGGCATCTTGCCAGTTTGTAGTAGGCATAGAAGCCGGATTTGCCCAGGCGGGGTTTGGTGCCTGACCTCCATTTACAAGGTTTTCATTGGCTAATTTAGCATACTGGGGGCCATTAAGAACAGGAATGGTCTTGGTTACATTTTGGATACCAGTATACGCATCTAAATTAATAACTACCTTACCAGCCTTTCCCCGTTTAGTGGTGATAAGAATTACCCCTGCGGATGCACGGGAACCATAAATAGCAGATGCAGCAGCATCTTTCAATATATCAATGCTCTCAATATCGTTGGGGTTGATTGCCCTGAGATTTACTGATAAAGGAATACCATCTACAACAATCAATGGATCACTGCCTGATGTAATGGACGCAATACCACGAATTCGTACTGAAATTTCACCTCCAGGCTCTCCAGAATTTTGGCTTACCTGAACACCGGCCACACGACCAAGAATAGCCTGATCGGCACTCACTACAGCAACCTGGGTAATTTCTTTAGCACTAATCCGGCCTACTGCTCCGGAAACATTCCTGCTTCTTTGAGTGCCATAACCAACTACCACCACTGCATCCAAAGAATTGTCAACAGCTTTCATTTGCACCTGTATACTCGATTTTCCGGAAATACTTACTTCTTGGCTTTCCATACCAACAAATGAAAACACAAGCATATTTGCATTATTCCCCACATCAAAAGAGAAACTTCCATCGGAAGCTGTTGTGGTTGCTTTGGAAGAACCTTTAACTTGTACCGTTACGCCAGCAAGAGGCTCACCTTTGGTGTTTGTCACCTTACCAGTAATTATAACGGCAGCCGGGATTAGGGTTTCTCTAAAATCTTCTTCAGTTTTTTCTGATATGATAATAATACCGGACTCATCGACAAAACGAAATTTGAGCCTCGTTGACGCAAAAACTTCGGTGAGCACCTTAGATACCGGAACCTCGTTGACATTGACTGTTACAATCCGACCAAGAGGAATAATGTCATTGCTAAAAGCAAAACGATAGTCAGTCTCTTTCTCGATAGCTTTAAAAAGGCGGGTAAGTTTTACTTTAGTGAGTGAAATTGTCACTTTCGCTTCCTGTGAAAACCCGTTGGCACTGACAGAAACGACGAAAAGAAACATTAAGGCAGTAATCAGTTTCATAATTCTAAGCGAGTTTGTTAAGGATGGGCTGGCAAAACTCCATCGATAAGCATGATTTTTTTTCATACCTTTAT
>JAYSXR010000187.1:0-4009 GCA_043717145.1 Chitinophagaceae bacterium
AGCAGTAACCAGGTATTGATGAAAGTACAGACCGATGAGGTAGGCGAATACCTGATTACCCTACCCATAGGTAAGGATTATACATTTACTGTTAACCGGAAAGGTTATTTGTTTTACAGTGAGTTATATGCATTAAGTAAAAAACAGGCCGACAGTGTTTATAAAAAAGATATTTATTTACAACCGGTAGAAATGAATGCTGTTTTTACTTTTAGTAATATCCAGTTTGCAAATAATGCTTACCTGTTGCCTTCCGCCGGATTTATTGAATTGGATAAACTGATACAGGTATTAACTGAGAACCCTTCCCTGAAAGTAGAGATCAGCGGTTATACGGATAATATTGGTAAAACAGAAGATAACCTTACTCTATCTATCAACCGAGCCAAAGCTATTGTTAATTATTTAATAAGCAAAGGAGTTGATATTAAACGATTAAGCTATAAGGGATATGGGGCAACCCGGCCGGTGGCTGATAACAATACAGAAGAAGGCCGTGCGAAAAACAGACGGACAACGTTTACCGTAACAGGATTGTAAAAATATTAAGAAGGGAATTTTGAATTAGGAACTGAAGATGTTACTTCGAAACTTCCTTCAACTTTAGTCGATATTTAAATATTACGTAAGTTGTATCAATCTTTGCCAATAGGGTACAAATACGCAGTTTTTGTTTTTATTTTTTTTAAGAAATTGGGTTGTTTTAATAAGTGTCCTTGAAATGAAAGACGAATTGTATTACCGGATTGCTTTGACAATGATACCAGAGTTAGGTCCGGTTCGTGCCTAATCATTGATAGAATATTTTGAGGATGCATCGGCTGTTTTCAAAGAAAAGAAAAAAGAACTCGCCTCCATTAAGGGCATAGTCCAAGTACGGGCCAAGTACCTGAAAGATTGGGATGCCTTTAAAGAGATGGATGATGAGTTGCTGTTTACAGATAAACACCATATTGAAATGTTGTTTATTACAGACAAGGGCTGTCCACAACGGTTATTACATAGTTATCATCCCCCTACCCTTTTGTACTACCAGGGTACAATTAACCTGAACAGCAGTAAGATCATTAGTATTATCGGAACCTGTAACCATACTGAGTATGGGAAACAGGTTACGGAGCAACTCATTGCATCCCTGCAAACACAACGGACAGTTATTGTAAGCGGCCCGGCATATGGCATTGATGCTATGGCACATAAAACTTCTTTACAACATCAATTACCTACTATTGGCGTATTGGCCAATGGATTAAATATAATATATCCTGCGCAACACAGAGGACTGGCAAAAGGCTTGTTACTGCAGGGTGGTTTATTAAAAGAGTTTTGAAAAAATACAAAACCTGATAAACACAATTTTCCTAAACGTAACAGGATCGTGGCGGACATGTTGGATGCCACCATTGTTATTGAAAGGCAACAAAAGGAGGCAGTATGATTACTGCAGAATTAGCTTACAATTACAACCTTGACCTGTTTGCCATACCTAGGAAGCCTACCGACAGCAAGCGCAGCGGCTGCCTTAAACTGATTCAGCAAAACAAAGCCATGTTACTCACCTGTGGCGAACAATTGATTACAGTAATGGGTTGGCAAGAAAAAAAATGGTTAAAAAACCAACAGAACTATTTATTGATTTGACTGCGGATGAAAAAATAATCGTGGGCCTTTTAAAAGAGCAGGATGCGATGCCAATTGATAGTTTGTATTTAAAAAGCGGCTTAAACAGCAATGAAGCAGCAGCGATATTGAATTTAGCATTACAAAATGTGATCAACTCGTTGCCAGGCGAGATGTATAAATGACTGTAAAAATAACTCCGCGATTGGCTCTCCATTCGCTGGCTCTGTGCGGTGAATAGTTTTGTTCATAGAACGAGTATGGAAGGTTTTTGTAGAGGAAATCATCAGGTAATTAAAGTGTTTTGTGGTTTCCTTTTCCGCCGCCAGGTGATCAATAAAACCATGGATACAAATGCCAGCACACCTGGCAGCATAAATGCGTAAACTAAATTTTCGAGTTTATTATTATATATCCAGCCGGAAAAAATAGCGCCACTACCGATACCTAATTCCAATGCGATATAAACAGATGCTACGGCACGGCCGCGGTTTTCTGGTTTACAAACATCTACCGTCCATGCCATGATGGTTGGACCGTTCATGCCAACACTGAACCCGAGAATAGAGGCACTCACAATAACCATTGTAACAGAATGGGCGAAAGATAAAAAGACCATACCTATTACCATAGTAAGTGATGAGAAGATCAATACAATAATCCGTCCGTACCTGTCGGAAGATTTTCCGGCTACTATTCTTATCAGCAAGGAAGCCACTGTGTAGCAGGCATAGAAAAAACCTTTGTTATGCATACCCACCGATTCACTCAGGTCGGGTGATAACGTAAGCACGCAACCGATAGAAAAACATAGCAATAACATAATCACTGCCGGTTTAACGGAACTGCTGTCGAAAATTTCCGTTCGTTTGATTTTGAGTAAACCAATAGAAAATTTTTGTGGGTTAGCTAAGGTTTCTTTGATATTATACAGAATGCTGACCGAGCCCAATGCAAAAAGTGCAGATACATAAAACATGGTATTGTAAGAATAATTCATTACCAGGTAACTGCCTGCCAGGGGGCCGATGGAAGAACCCAGCGAATAACCGATAGCCAGTGCACCCAATGCTTCTCCCCTTCTTGATTCGTGTACTACGTCGGCCCCATAGGCAGATGTAGCCGTAGGTTTGAAGCCGGTAGAGAAACCATGAAAAAACCGTAATAATAAAAATCCGCTTACGGTACTTAGCACAGGGTATAATAAACTGCAAACCACACAAACCAGTGATCCGAATATCATTACCGGCACACGGCCAACCGTGTCTGTTAATTTACCACTAAATGGCCTGGAGATCCCGGCCATTAATGTAAAAAGCGCAATGATCAACCCCTTATACTCTGCACCGCCCAATTTGGTAAGGAACCCGGGTAATTCAGGGATCATCATGCTAAAACTGGCACTGAATAAAAAATTACTTAAACAGAGTAAACCAAATTGAAAATTAAAATAAGGGGTGTCAGCAGCAGGTGATATTTTGGTCATCCGGACAAAAATAATGACAATTTTATTCTTATCAATCCGGCAAAAAAAGGTAATTAAATATGACAGCAAGTACTATTAGTGAAACGCGAATGCTAAATCGTGAATCAGGAATAGATCCCTTTTTTGCCAATTTGGTTCCTACTATTCGCGTTTCACAAACTAAAACTGCCTGGCAAGCCTGCAATAACCTTAGAAAAAGTTTTGGGACGAATTTATCCCATAGGCTATCTTTGCACATGGCAACAAGAAATACTTCTTTCCGCAACAAGTCTGCACAATCAAGGTTATTTGGCGAAGGCCTTACTTTTGATGATGTACTTTTAATGCCCGCTTTCAGTACAATACTTCCCCGTGAAGTGGATATCCGCTCGAAACTTACCAAAGACATCCAGCTAAATATTCCGATGCTATCTGCTGCCATGGACACTGTAACCGAAGCTAACCTGGCTATTGCATTGGCAAGGCAGGGTGGCCTGGGTATTTTACATAAGAACATGAGCATTGAGCGACAGGCTGAGCAGGTAAGAAAAGTGAAACGTAGTGAGAGTGGTATGATCATTGACCCCATTACTTTGCTGGTAGATGCCACCATCGGCGATGCGCTGAAACTGATGAAAGACAATAAGATCGGGGGTATACCGATTGTTGATGCGCAACAAAAATTAGTGGGCATACTTACAAACAGGGACCTTCGTTTTGAGCATGATAAACACCGGAAAGTAAAAGAAGTCATGACCAAAGAAAATCTCATCATTGCCCCCGAAGGAACTGACCTGAAAAAAGCGGAAAAAATTTTACGTCAATACAAGATTGAAAAGTTGCCAGTAGTAAACAAGCAGGGTAAACTGATTGGGTTAATCACTTACCGTGATATATTACAACTCCATAATTTTCCTAATGCCG
>JAYSXR010000188.1:0-3994 GCA_043717145.1 Chitinophagaceae bacterium
TTATTGCTGATTTTCTTTTCAGTACAACACAATCTGCGGAGACCCCTATAATCTATGTGATCCGTGTGCCATTCTTTTTCTATCCGGAAGGAAAATGCAAATACACGTAAAGCACATCTCTTTAATTTTTTAATTATTTTTATTCATTTAAAATCATACCCACAGCATTACCTTGCCTGTTCTACGGCATCATGCCGGGTAGCCTTATTATGCTTTATCAACCGCAAATTTTTCAAACAGTCAATAAAACCCGCTGGCAGCGTTTTAAATGGGCATTCAGGGTATTGTTGTTTTTGGGGGCTTTGGCTATTGGGGTTACCATTATTGCCATTAATAATATGAATAGTAACGAACCCTTGATCTCACTGGTAAATAAGGCGATCAAAAAGGTTTTGACAAAAGGTGTACCTGCTTACCGTGAAAGCAAAATAGGAAAAGAATACCGGGGCTTTAGAAAAGCGATAGATGCCCGTTGGGAAAAGGAAAAAGGGCGGCATGACACTGTGCTGGACTTGTCACACTCCCCTCTTTTCGGCGACTCTGTCGGCATCAGGGCGGCTTTTTATGTGCCCTGGGATCCCCAGTCTTTTTATTCACTGGAGCGGAATATTTCGAAAATAAACCTGGTCATTCCTGAATGGTTTTTTATTGATCCGGTTGCAGATACGGTTTACACTGTCATTGATAAAAAGGCTTTGACACTGATGAGGGCTGCTCGGGCAGAGATTATGCCTATCCTTTCTAATAATTACAAAGAGGTTTTCAGGGGCGAATCTGTACATCGTATCCTCACCAATCCTTTTAAAAAACAGCGGCTCATCAAAAGCCTCATCAGGTTATTGAAGCAATATGATTTTGCCGGGATAAATATAGATTTTGAAGAACTGCAGGAAACCAATGATGCAACCTTGGTTGCTTTTCAAAAAGATTTATATGAGCAACTTCATGCCAATAATTTTTTGGTTACCCAGGATGTGGTCCCCTTTAATAATGATTACAACTTCAAGGCCCTGGCCAAATACAACGACTACCTGATTTTGATGGCTTATGACGAGTCGCATACTGAAACCAAACCCGGTCCGATTGGCTCACAACGCTGGATACAGGCTGCACTGGATAAAATGACCAAACTCGTTCCTGCTGATAAAATCATTTTAGGAATGGCAGGATATGGTTATGACTGGAAACTGCAAGGCAACCAGGTTGAAAGCATTTCTTACCAGGAAGCCTTGGTGAACGCCAGGGAAAGTGATGCTGTGGTTGATTTTGATAATGATACCTACAACCTCCATTACCAATATTATGATGGCAGTGATTCGATGCATGAAGTACATTTTACAGATGCGGCCACCAATTTTAATACATTACGATTTGCTACTGAATACCGGCTGGCAGGAACCGCGTTATGGCGTTTGGGTAGTGAAGACAGCAGGCTATGGGAATTTTACAATAAACCTATGACCAAATCATTCCTGAAAAATTTCAACTTTAAAGAATTCAGTAAAATACCTGCCGGCTCAAAACCGGATTATATTGGAGAGGGTGAGGTGCTGGATGTGCTGGCAACCCCAACACCCGGTTACATAACCCCGGAAATTGATACGGTAGATCTGCTGATCGCTGAAGAAGTCTATACGAAATTACCATCCACTTATGTAATCAGAAAATTTGGCAACACAAAAAAAAGGCAACTGGTACTTACCTTTGATGATGGCCCTGATCGGGTGTACACCAAACAGATCCTCGACACACTCGCTTATTATCATGTACCGGCTAATTTTTTTCTAGTAGGTATTGAAGCCGAGAATAATATCCCCCTGGTTAAAAGAATTTTTCGCGAGGGCCACGAAATAAGTAACCATACTTTTTTTCATCCAAACATGGCAAAAATTAGTACCAAACGTGCCAATATTGAAATGGACCTGACCCGTTTATTAATAGAGTGCATTACCGGCCATAGTACCATCATGTTCCGCGCGCCCTTTAATGCCGATAGTGAGCCCGGATCAACTGAGGAGCTGATTCCTGTTGCACTTAGCCGTAAAAAAAATTACCTCACCGTTGGTGAAAGTATTGACACCGAAGACTGGCAGAAAGAAGAAATGCCCACCCTTAATGCAGATACTATTTTTAACAGGGTATTGAGGATATATGAAGCCCGTATACAGAACCCAGACAAAACCGATACCAGCGGCGTAAATGGAAATATTATTTTATTACACGATGCAGGTGGCGACAGAACAGCCACCGTAGCAGCAACAGGCAAGATCATCCGTTTCTTTCAAAGCAAGGGCTACACGTTTACAACAGTAGCCAACCTGATTGGTAAAAAGCCCGATGATATGATGCCCCCCGTTCCCCGAGGAAGTGGTTACTTCCTGCTGCAGATAAATTACCTGCTTGCAGAGATCGGTTATTTAAGCGGGGCGTTACTGTATTCATTGTTTATATTATTTCTTATACTAAGCGGCATCCGTTTATTGGTAATCGGGGTGTTGGCTTATTTGCAGAAAAGAAGAGAAACCATCATACCCAATACTTTATCAATGGATAATTATCCACTGGTATCTATTATTGTGCCGGCTTATAATGAAGAAGTGAATGTTGTTAATTCCATTCACAATCTCTTAAAATGCACCTACCCGTTATTCGAAATAATTTTTATTGATGATGGCAGTAAAGATGCTACCAGCGAAAAAGTTGCCGCCGCATTTGCCAACCACCCGCAAATAAAAATATTTACCAAGCCAAATGGTGGCAAAGCATCTGCACTTAATTTTGGAGTGGCCCGTTCATCGGCAGATTATGTTGTATGCATTGACGCCGATACACAGCTGGCAGCGGATGCTGTTTATATGCTGATGCGAAAGTTCTTCATCCCAACAACCGGAACAAAAACAGGCGCAGTTGCCGGGACCGTTAAAGTGGGCAACGAAGTAAACATACTTACCCGCTGGCAGAGCATTGAATACATCATTGGCCAGAATTTCGATCGAAAAGCTTTTGCACAGGTAAATGCCATTACTGTAGTACCCGGTGCCATTGGTGCTTTTAATAAGCAGGTATTGTTTGAAGCCGGCGGTTTCACTACAGATACCTTAGCAGAAGACTGCGACCTTACCATCCGCATTTTAAAAGCAGGCTACACGGTAGTCAACGAAGAAAATGCCATCGCCTATACCGAAGCACCGGAAACTGTAAAACAATTTATGAAACAGCGCTTTCGTTGGAGTTTTGGGGTAATGCAGGTTTTCTGGAAACACAAGGACCTTTTATTCAATACCAAACACAAAGCACTGGGCTTAATAGCCATGCCCGATATTTTATTATTCAAGTATATCATACCCATCTTTACGCCTATAGCCGACTTTTTAATGTTGATAGGCTTGCTTACCGGCAATGCCGGAAAGATTGGCACGTATTACCTCGTCTTTATCGTGGTAGATGCCCTCACCGCATCGGTTGCTTTTACTTATGCGAAAGAAAAACCATGGAAATTAATCTGGCTCGTGCCTCAACGCCTAATCTATCGCTGGCTTATGCTGATAGTGTTGTTCCGCTCCCTCCGCAAAGCTATAAAAGGCGAATTACAGCATTGGGGAGTGTTAAGAAGAACGGGGAATGTGAAAGAGATTGGAGGGGATGGGGAATTGCGAGTGATGAGAAGGCAGTAGTATTTAGGGTTGCGTTGCGTAAATATCCAGGTTCTTTTATACACCACTTACAACTCACCATTCACAGCTCACTACCCCCATTCAACATTCACAATTCCCCCATTTTCCTTTACTTTGCACCACTTTACACAAACAAACTGCAACTATGAGATTAAAAGAAATCCAAGTACTGAATGAGAAGGAAACCCGTGGAGGTTTTGGAGAGGGTATTCACGAAATAGGTAAAGAGAATGAGAATGTAGTGGTACTAACCGCTGATCTGGCCGGTTCCCTCAAACTGGGGCCATTTATTAAAGATTTTCCCAACCGTTTTGTACAGG
>JAYSXR010000189.1:0-3989 GCA_043717145.1 Chitinophagaceae bacterium
GCTTAATTTAAGTTTTCCGGAAGATTATAAAAATGCGGAAAATGTACTGGCCATACTTAATTGCTGCAAAATAATTGAAAAGCTGGGTGGTAATAATGAGCAGTTAAAAGCATTGCTCAGTACAACCGCAGTTGCTGAATATGCAGAGGCTGTAAAAAATCTACTGCAATCAAAATACGGCAGCAAAGATTGGTTGGATATTATTAAACCGATCAACGATAGGCTAAGAACAATCCGCAGGGATGCATTGCTGGCATGGCTGCTTGCCAACACTAACTCCGGTTTATGGCAAACCAGCAATGATTTGTACGAATGGCTGCTGATTGATACCGAAATGGATGCCTGTATGGTTACCTCGAGAATAAAACAGGGCATCAGCAGCATACAGCTTTTTATTGACCGTTGTTTGATGAACCTGGAAAAGGATATTGATAAAAAAGAAATCATTTTAGGAGAAGAATTTTCAGAACAGTGGCATACATGGAGAAAGCAATACCGTGTTTGGGAGGCCAACCGTAAGATTTTCCTATACCCCGAAAACTGGATTGAGCCTGATCTGCGGGATGACAAGAGCCCTTTCTTTAAAGAACTGGAATCGCAGTTAAAACAAAATGAAGTAATTGAGGAAACAGCTAAGGAAGCGTTGATAACTTACCTCCAAAAACTGGATACGGTTGCCAATTTAGAAATGGTAGGTTTATTTAATGATGAAGAAACTAATATAGTGCATGTGTTTGGCAGAACACACAATATACCCCACCAATATTTTTACCGTAAGCAGGAAAATAATGTGTGGACTGCCTGGGAAAAAGTGGAACTAGATATAGAAGGCGATCATATTTTGCCGGTGGTATGGAATGGAAGACTGATGTTGTTTTGGGGGATGTTTACAGAGAAGCAGAATGGTAGTGGAAGCACAACAATAAACGCACCTGATGCGACAGGTAGTATGAGTATGAACTCTACTCCGACATCCAAAAAGCTGGACATGAAATTAGCATGGAGTGATTATAAAAACAAAAGATGGACTGCTAAGCATATCTCTAAAGAAAGTGTTGTTTTCGATAAGATTATAACCGGGATTGATACAAATGTTACGGGACTAGAAGCTTTGAAATATGTTTCATTAGATAGTTCTATCGAAGATGGAGCATTAAAAATTAGTGTATCACATACCACAGAGGACAGGTTCTCCAGGCTATGTGATGCAGTTTTCTTATTTGATTCCTGCAATGCTGAACCAAGGAGAGGAGGGACTTCTGCTGATATTATTCGAACCATACCATCCATATTTGAGTATGACAGAATGTTTATTGTGGGAAATTATCCGGCTACCTTAAAGTTTTTTCCAAATGGTGTTTATAGAGAAAGTGGAACTGGAAGCAGTACATTAAGTCCCATATTGAAAAATATTCCCGGCTCTTTTTTTCTATTGCCAGAACACTTTCAAAAAGAAAAGAACCGTCTTGTCAGGTTATTTTATTTCGATAAATCGAATGTTTTCTATGTCGCTTCAAAAAGAATAGTAAATAATAATTTTAGCCAAATTAGCATAGACGATACCAGTTTGCTATTCACCAGGAAAGCCAAGGTTGCAACCAGAGAGGCCGGGAGTGTAAGTGAAACTTCTGCCTTGTCAAATGAATTTTTTATTACTGGATTAAAGAAAAGTCAATATCTGTTCCAATTGTTCTATCATCCTTTCCTTTGTGATTACATTAAAAAATTGAATACAAAGGGAGTGGATGCACTATACAGAGTAAAGGTTCAAAATAGAGATTCAAAAGAAATTTTTACCAATGTTGAGTACGTTCTGGAATCGCAAATCCTACTTCCTCATCCAAAACAAGAAGTTGATTTCAGCTACACAGGTTCTTACTCAAACTACAACTGGGAACTTTTTTATCACATCCCATTACTAGTCGCAACACGCCTTACTCAAAACCAAAAGTTTGAGGAAGCCCGTAAATGGTTCCATTTTATTTTCGACCCAACAAAATCTTCCAATAATGAAGCAAGTGCCAAAAGATTCTGGATAACAAAACCTTTTCGTCAGGAAATTGCACAAGGTATCATGCCATTGGAAGCGATGCTTCAAAACGGAGACTATACAGATGAACTGGAAATACAATTGAACAACTGGGAACAAAATCCGTTCAACCCACATGCTGTTGCAAGATTGCGTATTTCTGCTTACATGCGTAACACTGTCCTCCGGTATATAGATAATATCATTCAATGGGGCGACCATCTTTTTAAAAGAGATACTATTGAATCAATTAACGAAGCAACTTTGTTGTATATTCTTGCCTCCAATATTTTAGGAAAAAAACAGGAAACTGTGCCAGCCCGTGCCAAGCCTATTGAACAATCTTTTTCGGATATAAAAAATAAACTTGATCCGTTCAGCAATGTAAAAGCAGAAATAGAATCATTCATTTCCCCATCATCTGGCAATGATAATATTTTGATACCTTATTTCTGTCTGCCAAAAAATGAGTACCTGCTTAAATACTGGGATACGGTGTCAGACCGTCTTTTCAAAATAAGGCATTGCATGAATATAGACGGTGTGGTGAGGCAGTTACCATTATTTGAACCACCGATTGATCTGGCTTTATTGGTAAGGGCAACAGCGGCAGGGTTGAATTTGAATGAAATTTTAAACGATATGAATGCAGCGTTGCCTCACTACCGATTCCAGGTAATGCTGCAGCAGGCAAATGAACTGTGCAATGATGTTAAATCGCTTGGCAGTTCTTTATTGACTGCTTTGGAGAAAAAGGATGGGGAAGAAATGTCTTTGCTTCGTTCTACACATGAATTGAGAATGCTGGAAATGATAAAGGATTTGAAGGAAAAGCAACGGGATGAGGCGAAGGAGGATTTGGAACAACAAAACAAATCGAAGGAAACTATTCTTTTGAGAAAAGCATACTACGATAGCAGAATATTTATGAACTCTTCGGAGAAACAGTATGTTGATTCACTTTCCGATAATCTTAGCATTCAAACAATTCAGGCTGGGTTGGAAATGCAGGCCAATGTGGCGTATATGGCACCAGATGCAAAAGTTGGAGCCCCTACTTCGGTAGGTATTACATTTGGAGGTACAAATATTGGTAATGCGCTTAAAGCCTTTAGTAGCTTTTTAAATGTTCAGGTTATAGGTAATAATATAATGGGAAACCTGGCAAGTACTTCAGGTGGCTATCAACGTCGCATGGACGACTGGAAATTCCAGGCAAAATCCGCTGACCTAGAACTCAAACAAATAGACAAACAAATCATCGCTGCAGAAATAAGATTGGCCATTGCAGAAAAAGAAATAGAAAACCACAGCCTGCAAATGGAGCAGTCAAAAGAAATGGATGATTACATGCGCAGCAAGTTTACTAATGCAGAGTTGTACGATTGGATGTTGGGGCAGCTTTCAACCGTGTATTTCCAAAGCTACCAGTTAGCGTATGCTTCAGCCAAAAAAGCAGAGAAGTGTTTACAGCATGAATTAGGATTGGAATCAACTAACTATGTACAGTTTGGCTATTGGGACAGTTTAAAGAAAGGTTTATTAAGCGGAGAAAAATTGCAGTATGATTTAAGAAGGTTAGAGAATGCTTACCTGGAAGAAAATAAACGGGAGTATGAAATTGTAAAACATGTTTCATTGGTGATGCTTGATTCGCTGGCAATAATAAAATTGCGGTCAACAGGTATTTGTGATTTTGAGATTCCCGAAGCACTATATGATATGGACCATTCAGGGCATTATTTCAGGAGGATAAAATCAGTAAGTGTAAGCCTGCCATGTATTGCAGGGCCATATACATCTGTAAGCGCCAAGCTATCATTGGGCAGCAGCCGGTACAGATGGGATAAAAATGCGGAGGCGGAATATAAAGAAACCCCAGCCAGTGATACACGGTTTATTTATAAAACAGGCCCAATACAATCTATTGCCACCAGCAATGCACAGAATGACAGTGGTA
>JAYSXR010000190.1:0-3977 GCA_043717145.1 Chitinophagaceae bacterium
ACCTATGGGCTTCGAGTGTCGGGTATTCCAGGTTATACCTGGGAGAACATTATCCTAGTGATGTACTGGCAGGGGCAGCCATAGGTGTTGGTAGTGCCTACCTGGTAAAATGGTTAGACCAAAAATTATTTCAAAAGAAAGCTAAGAAACACATAATCCTGGGAAATAATATACATTCCTGATTGTTCATTTTCGATAGGCACTAAAATGAATTTTTTAATGAATCATTACAGACGCTCTCATTTGTTCTTCCCCCCACTGCTGTTATCATTACTTATAGGTTTGCAATGCGCGCCGCTTACCAAAAACACGGTATCAAAAGATAATGGCACCATTATTTTTTTTGATGATTTTTCAGCAGAAAGCCTCGACAGGTCAAAATGGAATGTACGGGTAACAGGCAGTACAGTTAACAATGAGCAACAGGCTTATGTAGATTCTTCCATTACCATATACATTACCCATGGTGCCGATGCGGTGGGTGCGGCAAATGGCGCATTGGTATTGCAGCCCCATTTTTCACCTGGATTTGTAACCAAGGAGGGTAAGAAATTTGATTTTATTTCAGGAAGGATTGATACTCGGAATAAGGTTGAATTTATGTACGGCACAGCATCGGCACGTATTAAATTAACTGAAGGCGTAGGGCTATGGCCGGCATGGTGGATGCTGGGAGCAGGCCGCTGGCCTGATATTGGCGAGATAGACATCATGGAATATGTTGGCGAAAAAGACTGGGCTAGTGCAGCCGTTCATGGCCCCGGTTATAGCGGCGAAACACCTTTTGTAAACCGGTTGTATTTCCCCGTGGGCAATGATGTTACCAATTGGCATATTTATGCGGTAGACTGGGCACCTGACAGCCTTGTATTTACCTACGATGGCATACCCATGTTCCGCGTAACAAAGTCCATGGCAGAGCACTATGGTAAATGGGCTTTTGACAATAATAAATTCCTCATCCTGAATTTTGCCCTGGGTGGGGCGTATCCTGTAAAAATAAACGGTGCCAAAGAACCCTATTTTGGCTTACCTGCACCAACCGTAGAACTGATAAGAAATAACCAAGGCAGGATGCTGGTAGATTGGGTTAAGGTGATAAAGAAATAAGTTTACTTCTATTATTTGATAAGGTTTACTTCATTTTTTAATAAGGCCCTTCAATTAAAGGACTATAAATAATATAGCTGTTTATCCCTGAAATGCAATTGCACTCCAGATTTACTACAGAATTTTTATGCTATTTTGTAAGTAAATAGCATACGTTGAAATTATTGGTTATTGAAGACGAAGCCTCACTGAATCAAAGCATTGTAGATTTTTTATCTGCAGCCGGATATTTATGTGAATCTGTTTTTACGTATCGTGAGGCTATACTAAAAATAGATTACCATTCGTACGATTGTATTATACTTGATATTATGCTCCCCGGCGGCTCGGGACTGGAGCTCCTGCGTTACTTGAAACAGGATGCTAAAACAGATGGTGTAATCATCATTTCGGCAAAGGGTGCATTAGAAGATAAGATCGATGGCCTGCAGATCGGGGCCGATGATTACCTGACCAAACCTTTTCATTTATCGGAACTAAGCGTTCGTATTGCCGCCATCATCCGGCGAAAAAAATTCAATGGGCAATCCATCGTAAGCATTGGTAATATTAAGATAGACACCATTGGCAAAACGGTTAACGTGCAAGAGCAACACGTAGAACTTACCCAAAAAGAATTCCAGCTACTCCTGTTTCTTGTGATCAACAAAAACAGGATACTTTCTAAAAATGCGATAGCCCAGCATTTGTGGGGTGATGATATGGACTTTCCCGCCAATTACGATTTTATTTATTCGCACATAAAAAACCTCCGAAAAAAAATGATGGCGGCCGGTGCGGAAGACTGCATACGGTCTATTTATGGGGAAGGATATAAACTGCAGGTATCATGAAACTCTTTACAAAATATAACCGGATTAATATTGTCATTACCATCTTCACATTTCTGGTGGGCAGTATCGCCTTTTATTTTGTATTACATTATGTACTGATCAGACAACTGGATGAAACCCTTCGCGGAGAACAGCAGGAAGTGGTTGACTATATAAAGGCTCATAACCAGCTTCCTGTTATCCAGAATACAAAACACCAATGGATTACTGTAGAAGCTGCGTCCGAAACCGTTAGGAAGCCGAAAGCCAAGAGCATCCTCGCATATAATAAATCGGAAGATGAAAAAGAATTTATCCGCCAACTGGCTTTTTCGGTGACGGTGGAACAGCAAGTGTATCTTATCACCGTAAACAAATCAGAAACTGAAACAGAAGATCTACTGCAATTGATAATTCTGGTAACAATAGGGATGATTGGATTTATCCTCCTCTCAAATTATTTTATTAACCGGAAACTGATCACCCGTTTATGGCAGCCATTTTACAATACGATCGACAATATTAAAGATTATCAGCTAGCCATTCAGCAACCCTTGCAATTAACAAAAGAACCCATCAATGAAATTAACCTACTAAATGACAGTTTGAATAAGATGACTCAACGAATTCACCAGGATTACCATGCGTTGCGATCATTTACTGAGAATGCTTCGCATGAAATGCAGACACCATTAGCGGTGATCAGGTCGAAAGTAGAAGCCTTGTTGCAGGATATGGAAGGAAAAGAAAAAAACATACAACAATTGCTGGCCATTGAAGATGCCACACAAAAACTTTCCAAGCTGCACCAATCATTGCTTTTGCTGACCAAGTTGGAAAACAGGCAGTTCATTCCAAATGAAATCATAAACCTTTCGGCAATTATATCTACCAAACTCGAAGAAAGGCAGGAACTGATTACAGCTAAACAATTACTAGTGCACTTACATTGCGAAGAAACAGTGTTGTCTTTTCACCAACACCTGGCTGAGATACTGGTGAGCAACCTGCTAAATAATGTTATCCGTTATACTACTGCAGGTGGTGAGGTTTATATTATTTTATCGAAAGACGGCCTGTCTGTGCAAAACACCGCCACCAATGGCGCATTAAATGAGAACAAAGTCTTTCAACGCTTTTATAAAGAAGAACAGTCTGCCGAAAATACCGGTTTGGGACTCGCCATTATTAAAGAGATTTGTAACATTGCCGGGTTTACCATTTCTTATCAATATATCAACAACAAACATGATTTTTCCATTCAGTTCAAACATTGATATGCACGTTTTGAGACGTAATTTTTTTCTGTGTATCCTGTCCGCAATACTCACCCTGTCGGCAGTAGCGCAGGAAAGAACATTGGATTATTTTATCAACACTGCTGCACAAAACAGTCCCTTGCTAAAGGATTACAGCAATCAAAGGATTGCTAACCTGATTGACAGTCTCCGTATACTGGCCGGATACAAACCACAGGTTAATGGGGTAAGCACCAATAGTTACGCACCAAGCATACGTGGCTGGGGATATGATGGGGCAGTTACCAATGGGGCCAATTTCAGCCAGTTGATTACGGTATCAAAAAATATTGTGCGAAAAGAATTGTTACAAAACCAATTGGGTGCCATTCAGTTGCTGAATGAATCCTTGACTATAACAGGAAAGATAACTTCCCAGGATCTTACTAAATCCATTACCGCGCAATACATCACCGCGTATGGGAACTGGCAGCAGGTTACCTTCAATACAGAGTTGCTTAATTTGTTAAAAAAAGAAGGAGCCATTTTAAAAAGACTTACAGAAAAAGGTGTTTACCGGCAAACAGATTATTTAAGTTTTCTCATAACCATTCAGCAGCAGGAAATATTGATCAGCCAGGCCAACATACAATTCCGGAATGATGTGCTCACGCTTAACTACCTTTCCGGCCTAACAGATACTGCTGTAACCGTTCTTGAAAAACCCGCCATTGAACTGGCCATTGTACCCGAAGCGGAAAGCACCATTTTTTATCAGCAATACCGCTTAGACAGTTTACGGTTGCGAAATAATGAT
>JAYSXR010000020.1:0-2167 GCA_043717145.1 Chitinophagaceae bacterium
ACAGATGCAGGGCTTTTTAAGTATGATAAAGAAGCGGATCAATTTAATATTTTTGTTGACGGGTCATTGGCAATTACCGCCGAACCGGTAATGTGGATAACAGAGGACGGGCAACAAAATCTGTGGATTACCAGTGGCACAAAAGGAATCATACGGTTGAATAAAGAAAGAACAATTTCAACTGTATTTGGGAAGAACCAGGGAGTAAATCCGCAGGCTTTGACAGGCTATGTACTCATACGTACAAATGGAGAAATATTAGTAGCAGATGCTTCCGGTTATTTTAATTTTCAACCCACACTTTTGCAACAGCATGTTTTACCACCCACGGTAATTATTAATAATTTTTTTCTCAACAATATACCCGTTCTCCCCTCGGCAAATGGAATACTTTCAATGCCATTAATGCAAACGAAAGATATCGGTTTGAACTATGATCAGAATAATTTTTCATTTCAATTTACAAACATTGATCTTAGCAGTGCGCATGAAGATATCCGCCTGCTTTACATGCTTCAAAATTATGACGATGCCTGGCACAAATCGGGCGAGGAAAAAACAGCTTACTACTTTAACCTCTCTCCGGGCAAATATATATTTAAAGTAAAAGCAATAAATGCGGCAGGCCTTGCAGCAGAAAAATCGATTGCTGTTATTATCAGTCCGCCCTGGTGGAAAACATGGTGGGCCTATAGCCTGGCGGTTGTATTGTTGGCAGGTTCAGTGTATACTGTGTACCGCAATCGCAGCAATCAAATAAAAAGAAAACAGGCGGCCCAAATAAATACAATGGTAGCAGCACAGGAAGGTGAACGAAAACGAATTTCAAGAGATCTGCATGATGATGTCGGCACCAAACTGTCGGCCCTAAAATTATTTCTTTCTTCCCTGCATGAAAAGGCAGCCATTATAAACAATGAAGAAATAAAATCATTGGCTGAAAGCTCTGAACAATTCATAACAGAAGTAATGCAAGATGTGCGCCAGTTATTATTAAATTTAAGCCCGGCGGTGCTGGAAGAATTTGGCTATGCTACCGCAGTAGAAGGATTGGTAAACAAGATAAATGAAACAAAACAAATTCAATTTAACCTGGTAATGTTTGGTATGAAAGAGCGGTTGCAAAAAGACTACGAACTGGCGCTGTACCGCATTACACAGGAACTGATCAATAACGTTTTGAAACATGCTGAAGCAAAAAATGTTTCACTACAAATTGGCCAACGGGATGAAAAAATAATATTGATGATAGAAGATGATGGAAAAGGATTTGAGCTGAATGCACATAAAGATGGCTATGGATTGCACAACCTGGATGCCCGGACCCAAATGATGAACGGAACCATGGTCATTGATTCACAGCCGGGCAAAGGCACCAGCGTGCTGATTGAAATACCTTATAATTTTAACTGGCATGATAAACTATCAACTACCCATTAATCTATTAATTGTCGATGACCACCAGCTCATCATTGACGGGCTTTCCAAAATACTGGAAACTAAAAAAATGATTGGTGAAATTTATACCGCCAATAACGGGAAAGAAGCGGTGGATAGGATCATCTCACATGATATTGATTGTGTGATCATGGATATTAATATGCCGGTGCTGAATGGTTTGGAAGCTACCAAACTAATTAAAAAAGAAAAGCCCCATATCAAAGTAATTGTAGTGAGTATGCTTTGCGATGCGGGTATTGTAAATAAAATGCTGAAGGCAGGTGCTGATGCATTTATCAATAAAGATATCGGTAAGGAGGAACTGCTGAAAGCAATTGATAAAGTAATGAATGATGAAAAATATATCAGCCCTGATATTTCGCTTAGATTATTTACCCATTTGAATGAACGGGATGTAACCGGTGTTGATAATGAAAAACGTCTTACCCCAAGAGAGATTGAGATCATCCGCTACATAGCCGCCGGGCTTACTAATACTGAAATAGCCGCTAAACTTTTTTTGAGTACCGTTACCGTAGATACCCACCGGAAAAACATGCTGGCCAAACTACAATTAAAAAACACGGCTACCCTGGTAAAATACGCTGCTGATCATAAGCTGCTATAAAATCTTCCCTGTTTACTTTTTTGTTTCTACACCAAAAGGTGTATATCATAATTACACTTATTGGTGTATTGTGTTGGGCATCTTTATGGGCAACCTTTG
>JAYSXR010000191.1:0-12054 GCA_043717145.1 Chitinophagaceae bacterium
TGCACTTGCTAAAAAATATCCGGTAGTGATCCAGTTTATCAGCAAACCCCTTAGTATTGAAAACCTGGAAGAATTAAAGCTCCATGAAGCCATGAAGGATTCTTTCCAATAAATGCGTATGGTTTTTTGTAACTGTTCGTACCCACATCTACAATAGGAGTATGGCAATCTCTGGCATATTTTTTCTGCTTACATAATTTTATATAATACTCGGAAAATAAAAAAGCTTTGTAGGGATTAATTCTTGCCCTACAAAGCTTGTGTAGTGGTTAGCTACTTGGTTTTCATGGATTATGATCAGTTTATGCTGTATTAGCTGACTGACCATTAAAGTCTTTGCTGAAGATATTAGGATTACTCACATTAGATCTTTTCATACGGCTACTTCATAGTATCAATGTGATAGACAAAGTAATATCATTTTAGCAGATAATTGAATAGCAGATTCCGTTAATTTCGGGTAGAACTAAAGGTTTGCATGTAAAGCCCATACTACACTTTTGTTACAAGTATTAACTATTTACCGCTTTATCAAGGGCTACCCGCACCTGTTTGAGAAACGGGGGAACAATCACAAATGGATCGCCGGCACTCAAGGTTTCAATAGGCAAATACCCCCTGTAGGTGGAAGCATTGATAATGCGAAAAAGCTTTTCCAGATCCATGGCTTCAGCTTTACCGTTGATCGTGAGCCTTTCTTTTATCTGCCAGTTTACGGCATATTCTGCTGTTTTTTTAATTTCACTGTAGGGCTCTAACGTAACAAAACTTCCAGTATCCAAAACCAAACCAAACCAATCACTGTTTATTTTTTTAATGAGACTGATAGCCTGATCGGCGGTTTTAATAAAATCATTATGATTTTGTACGGCTACAATAAC
The DNA here is from genome assembly GCA_043717145.1 of Chitinophagaceae bacterium. Taxonomy (GTDB): domain Bacteria; phylum Bacteroidota; class Bacteroidia; order Chitinophagales; family Chitinophagaceae; genus Sediminibacterium. The sequence continues at coordinate 882 of JAYSXR010000191.1, forward strand.
GCCATGTTGTTTTCCAAAATCAACGCATGACTTAACATCTGCTGCTATCCATTCTGCCACTTCTTCCCAGGCATAATTAGCAGGCAAAGATTTTCCGGTAAATATTCGGATTACCGGTGCGCCGAGTTTGGCGGCTACCTCAATCCATTTTTTTACGAAAATGATTTCTGCTGCGCGTTTTGTTTTATCCGACTCTGCAAATTCGTTACGGATACCTGTACCGCTTATTTCCACCCCCAGTTGATGTGCTTTTCTTTTCAAGTAATAGATGTACTCATCAGTAGGTATTTCCGGGTAACCGGGAAAATAATATCCCGTCATATCAATTGCATCGAAATTTTGCTTTGCGCAAAATTCAAGTAAGTCATGCAGTGTTGTCTTTCCGTTTTTTAAAGGTTCATTAAACGAGTAGGCATTCAGACTTATTTTAAAACGGTTATTGCCGTTACAACCTGCAAACTTTCTTGGCGTTGCTTTTGCCAAGGAAAAATTCCCCATACCTGTCAAAGCAGAAGCGGTGATCAATGATTGCAGAAACTTCCTTCTTTCAAATGATTTCATCAGCAGATATTAGGGGTTCTTAATTATTAAGAAATGGTTTTATTACCGTAAACAAAATTTTCCATCACACGCATTGAATCAAGTGCATCAGCTGCTGAGCAGGGATTGCTACCATTGCCTAAAAAATATTGCACTACTTTTTCGATCATAGGTTGTTGGATATGAATCGGTGGCTGAAAAAGTGTTGTTTTTTCCTCAATACCATTATAGATAGTTAACTCATGGCTAAAAATAGGAAAAGAAATTTTACCTTTTGAACCAGTGATTTCGCACATATCTTCATACAGCCCTTCACCCACTGTATAGCACCATTGTCCGTTAAACATAATATCACCTGGTAAACGCATAATGCCCGTAACCACATCTTCTGCTTTATATAATCCGGCTTGATTAGCGGCCATGCCATACATTTCCAAAGGAGCACCAAAAAAATACATCATCAAATCCAATTGGTGCGGGGCAAGGTCATAAAATAAACCGGCACCCGATATAGCAGGGATTACACGCCAGTTTGTTTCTGTTTTGGCAATAAGGGAAGATTGGTCAGGCTGTAACATATTTAACCTGATTGTTCGTATTTCCCCAATTGCTTTTGTTTCCAGTAATTCTTTGATCTGTAAAAACTTGGGTAAGGCCCGCCTGTAATGCGCCACACTCAGCTTTATACCTGTCTTATTGGAAACTTCCATCATTCGTAAACAGGAGGCGGTATCGGTAGCCATGGGTTTTTCTACATACACCGGTTTGCCAGCATTCATGGATGCGATGGCATACGCCTCATGGTATTTTGGTGGGGTGGCAATATACACGGCATCTACATCCGGATCATTGATCAACTGCATGGCATCGGTATACCAAAGCGGTATGCCGTGCCGTGCCGCATAATCTTTTGCTTTAGCTGCATCGCGGCGCATAACAGCAACCAAAGACGATTGCGGCACTTTATTAAAAGCCGGCCCGCTTTTTACTTCTGTAACATTTCCACATCCGATTATGCCCCAACGTATGATAGCTGTAGTATTTGCCATGCTTTTTCTGTTATTCTTAATATTTTTTGCTTAAAGTTATTTAAACAGTGCAACCGTACAAATTTTATATCTTCTTCAAATACCAATAGATTCTTTATTTAGAAGCCGCATCCCTGCCCGAAAAAAAATCTGTAATCACACGAAGTTGTAATTTGAGTTCCCATGGATTCATTAACTACATCGTTTTCGTAAATTTATATAGCGGCACTGGTCCATTGATGGAGAAAAAAGACAAAATTCACAGTCAATACTTTCAGATAGATTGCATCTGAAGAAGGATTGTATTTGTCATATAAAAAAACTAGTCATGAGAAAATCGAGAAGGTCTTTCTTAAAAAATCTTGCCCAGGGTTCTGCTGTTATGGCTATCGGAGGAATGGGTATGGGATTTAGTCCGAAAAGTTACCGAAAAATTATCGGTGCCAGTGACCGCATCAGAATGGGTGTAATTGGCACGAATGGTCGGGGTGAGGCGATGGCACCCATTTTTGCCAAACAGCCCAACACAGAAGTCATCTACGTTTGTGATGTAGATGAAAAAGCAAGACAAAAAGGTATTAATGCTGTTGTGAAAGTCGGAAAAGAGGCACCTAGAGGCGAAAACGATTTTCGTAAAGTATTGCTTGATAAAGATCTAGATGCAGTATATATAGCCACGCCGGATCATTGGCATGCACCCGCTGCCATCATCTGTTGTGCCGCTGGAAAACATGTATATGTTGAGAAACCCCTCTCACACAATCCACGTGAAGGTGAACTTGCTATTGCTGCTGCGAGAAAATATAACAGAGTTGTTCAAATGGGTGCCCAGCGCAGGTCATGGGCCCAGCTTACTGAAGGTATCAATGAATTAAAAGCTGGTGCCATCGGTAAGGTACACCTTGCCAAATGCTGGTACACCAATTCGCGTAAATCTATCGGTATTGGTAAACCTGCTCCGGTACCTGCAGGGCTCGATTATGATCTTTGGCAGGGTCCGGCTCCGCGCATGCCTTACAAGGATAACCTGATCCATTATAACTGGCATTGGTTCTGGCATTGGGGAACAGGCGAAGCATTAAACAACGGAACGCATGAAGTAGATGTTGCCCGTTGGGGATTGGGTGTTGATTATCCGCTTTCGGTTAACTCGAGCGGTGGCAGGTACCATTTTACAGACGATTGGCAAACGCCCGATACGCAGGTGATTACCTTTAATTGCCCCGAAGCTACTCTGGTCTGGGAAGGCCGCAGTTGCCTCCCCTTCAAAGTGCAGGGCAAAGACAGGGGCGTAATGTTTTATGGCGAAAAAGGTGCGATGGAAACAGGTCATAACGGGTACACCATTTTTGACGAGAAAGGGGCAATCGTAAAAGAAATCAAATCAAATGCAGTAATAGATGGACGGAATACAGCCAGTCCGAATGAAGGATTGGATGCCGTTCACATTGCCAACTTTTTAGAAAGTATCCGCCTCAATAAACGCCCGAACTGCGATGTGGAGATCGGTTATAAAAGTACGTTATGGGTTCAATTAGGAAATATTGCCCAGCGTATGGAGCGTACGCTACACATTGATCAGACAAATGGCCATATAATGGGCGATAAGCAGGCAATGGAATTATGGGGTCGAAAGTATGAATCTGGATGGGAGCCTAAAGTTTAAAAGCACATAATAGATATCCTTCATTTTACCATTTTTAAATAATTAGCTCATGTCTTCTCGTAGAAATTTCCTTCAAAAATCTGCTTTGGGTTTAGCAGGTTCGGCCGTGATGCCTTTTTTAGGCAGGTCGGCATCATCGCAGCCTGATAGTTTACATGGAGCTACAGATGCATCACCCCTGGCTGTTGGTGTAGCGGGTTACACATTTGCGAAGTTTGACCTTGACCATTCAATCACTATGATGAAAAAAATAGGGGTGAGTAATCTTTCTTTGAAAGAAATTCATTTACCCTTGAACAGCAGTGATGAAAAAATCAAAATGGCCATGGATAAATTCAAGGAGGCAGGTATAAATGTGTACACGGTTGGTGTTATTTACATGCGCACAAAAGATGCGGTGGACCAGGCTTTTCAATATGCGAAGAAAGTAGGGGTAAATATGATTGTTGGGGTACCCACCTATGACCTGATTGACCATGCAGAAGAAATGGTGAAACAATATGATATAAAATTAGCGATTCATAACCATGGCCCTGAAGATGCCTTATATCCCGCACCCCAAGACGTTTATAACAGGATTAAAAACAGGGATCCAAGAGTAGGCATGTGCATAGATATTGGCCATGCCATCCGTGCCGGCTCAGCCCCCGAAAAAGCAGTCAGGGATTTTAAAAACAGGTTATTTGACCTGCATATTAAAGATGTAAGTATCGCAGCAAAAGAAGGCAAGGCTATTGAGATAGGAAGGGGCGTAATTGAATTTCCTGCCTTGGTTACCTCACTGCGAAAGATTAAATACCAAGGTGTCTGTAGTATCGAATTTGAAAAAGATATGACCGATCCAATGGTTGGCATTGCAGAATCTATCGGATATTTTAAAGGGGTGGTGGCAGCAGCGAAATAAATCATTATCTTGATTTTACTAATAAATCAAGATACATGAAAATACTCCCCCTTAAAAAAAACTTTCTGCGCTTCGGTGATGCATCAAGCATGGTAAAACTGTTTTTTATTATGATGATTATAACAGCTAACCTGGCTGCTGCTCAGACATCTGATCCCATTATAGAAAAAATTGTAAAAGAAGGTACCGATAATTCACAGTTGGAAAAACTGGCACATGAATTATTCGATAAGATCGGCCCGAGACTGGTAGGCACCCCGCAAATGCAACAGGCCAATGATTGGGCCGTTGACAAGTATACAGGCTGGGGGATAAGTGCCCGTAATGAAAAATGGGGCGAATGGAAAGGATGGGAACGAGGGATTACACATATTGATATGACCTCCCCACGTACAAAATCTCTTGAAGGAACACAACTTGCATGGTGCCCTTCCACAAAAGGAAAAACAATTAATGCCGACCTGATTATCCTGCCGGATGTAGCAGATTCCATTGCTTTCCAGCAATGGTTACCCAATGCGAAGGGGAAATTTGTTATGATCTCCATGAACCAGCCTACTGGACGGCCTGATTACAACTGGCTGGAGTTCGCAACCAAAGAATCGTTCGACAAAATGAAAAAGGACCGAACGGCACAAATAGAGGCCTGGGGCAAACGCATAAAAAAAACAGGCTTTTCTAACCGGATGCTTCCCATCATTTTAGAAAGAGCCGGTGCATTGGGTATTATCGGAAGTAACTGGTCACAGGGCTTTGGGGTGGATAAGATATTTAATGCTTACACTAATAAAATTCCTACAGTTGATATAGCGTTAGAAGATTATAGTTTGTTGTATAGGTTAGTTGAGTCGGGCGATAATCCCCAAATCAGCATCCGTACCGATTCAAAAAATAATGGTGCCGTTCCTACATTCAATACGATTGCAGAAATTATGGGAACAGGAAAACCTGATGAGTATGTGATGCTCTCTGCACATTTTGATTCATGGGATGGAGGAACCGGGGCTACCGACAATGGAACCGGTTCACTGACCATGATGGAAGCAATGCGAATATTAAAGCTCGTATATCCAAATCCCAAAAGGACCATTCTCGTAGGTCATTGGGGCAGTGAGGAGCAGGGGTTAAATGGATCTCGTGCATTTGTAGAAGATCACCCGGAAATTGTAAGCAAACTACAGGCATTGTTTAACCAGGATAATGGAACGGGCCGTATTGTGAATCTTGGGGGACAAGGCTTTCAGCATGCGGGTGAGTTTTTAGGCCGTTGGCTGGCTGCTGCACCAAGTGGCATGCGCGATTCTGTTAAAACAAGTTTTCCCGGTTCGCCCGGAGGTGGCGGATCAGATTTTGCATCTTTTGTTGCTGCAGATGCACCCGGTTTTTCTTTGGGTGCACTAAATTGGTCGTATTTCAATTATACATGGCATACCAATCGCGATACGTACGATAAAGTAGTGTTTGATGACCTGCGAAATAATGCAATACTGACTGCGATCCTTGTATATATGGCATCAGAAGATCCGGTAACACTACTTAGAGAGAAAAGCGTTTTACCAAATGACAGGACAGGTAAGCCGGGTGTATGGCCGATACCTGTAAAAGCGATACGCAAAGGACCGGTGGTTCCGACTAACTAAAACAAAATACCAATCGATAAATGCTTAAATATGAACGCAATCGTTCGGATTCAAGCATTTAGCGTGTTCTATTGAAATAAAGAAAGCTGCGTTTCGTGATGCCGACGTTTGATGTTTTTTTTGGGAGAGGTATCTGTCGTTACACCAATATCGCTGATATGGTAAACAGCTGTTTCCTTGTAGCGTGATGCAACAACAATTTTTATTTTTGCTGTATAAGGGCTGAATAGTGCTTCCACAAGTTCTGGTGAATTATTGTTTTTTGATAAGTGTGCCAGGAGCAGGTGGCTCATAAAAGCAGGTTTATGCATGGTAAACAATTCTAACGCCTGCCTATTGGATAAATGCCCTTCACCACCACGGATACGTTTTTTAAGGTGATAAGGATAAGAGCCTTTCTCAAGCATCTCTTCATCATAATTTGCTTCCAGAAAAATGGCATGGCATTGTTTAAAATAATGAGTTACGTGTTCACAGACAATTCCAATATCTGTAAAAACACCTACGGTTACAGAATTACCTGTAATAATAAAACTATGTGGGTCACTGGCATCATGTTCTTTCGGGAATGCAACAATGGAAAGTGTGCCAATACTCACCGCCTTATGTGGTTCGAAAGGGCGGATCAATTGTTTATCAAGCTGCAATCTTGCATTGCTATGCGTAGCAGCAGTGATATAAACAGGTAATTGGTATTTCTTCGCCAATACCGAAATGCCGGTAATATGGTCGCCATGTTCATGCGATACAAAAATGGCTTTTACTTTTTCCATCGTTAGTCCCAGCCGTTTCAGACGTTTTTCTGTTTCTCGACACGAAATCCCTACATCAACAAGAATAGCCTCATCATCATTGCCAATATAATAGCAATTGCCGTTACTGCCGGAGTTTAAAGAGGTAATATATAAAGACATAGCGTTGCGAAAGCAAGAATTATTTGTAAAAGTAAAACAATACAGGGAAGTGCCTGTAAACAAATTATCGGTTTATTCATTTACTTCATAAGGTTGCAGTATATTAGTGGTTATCTAGTTATTGGATTTTGACCCTTTTCAGTTAGTCATATTTCCCCGGCGATACCAAAATATAAAAAAAATACAATATGAAAAAAAAATGGCTTGTCATTTCATTGACATTTATTAGTGTTTTTTCATCAGCACAAACAACGAAGAAAGGTGCCCATCCCCAAACTATTACTGTATACACTACTGCAGAAAAAACGGATTTGCGGTTATCTGAAAACGGGAAACTGACTTTTAAAACCTACCCGCAGCCATTTGAAAATGAACCCTGTGTATTTGTAAATCCATCAACTGTTTTTCAATCATTTATGGGAATAGGAGGTGCGTTAACGGATGCTTCAGCAGAAACTTTTGCCAAACTGTCTAAAGCGCAGCAGCAGGAATTGCTGACCGCCTATTTTGATCCTTCTAGGGGCATCGGTTATTCACTGGCAAGGACGAATATCCATAGCTGCGATTTTTCAAGTGATAGCTATACTTATGTGAATGAAAATGATAAGACCCTGAATTCATTTAATGTTACTCACGATGAAAAATACAGGATACCTTTTATCAAACAGGCAATTGCTGCGGCAGGAGGTAAGCTTCGCTTATTTGTAAGCCCCTGGAGCCCGCCTGCATGGATGAAGGATAACAATAACCTGGCGCAAGGTGGTAAACTAAAACCTGAATACAGCCAGGCTTGGGCGAATTATTATGTAAAATTTATAAAAACATACGAAGCCAAAGGGATGCCTATTTGGGGGCTTTCTGTACAGAATGAGCCGATGGCCAAGCAGCGATGGGAATCATGTATTTATACTGCAGAGGAAGAACGTGATTTTATTAAAAATTACCTGGGGCCAACTTTACAAAAACAGGGATTAGGTAACCGTAAACTGATTGCCTGGGACCATAACCGCGACCTGATGTACCAAAGGGCCAGCGTGATCCTGGATGATGTACAGGCAGCAAAATACGTTTGGGGAATTGGTTTTCACTGGTATGAAACCTGGACACGCGGCCCGATGCAGTTTGATAACCTGAAACTGGTAGCACAGGCGTACCCCGGCAAGAACCTTATTTTTACGGAAGGCTGCCAGGAAAAATTTAATCTTGATAGTGTTTACAACTGGTCGCTCGGCGAAAAATATGGTTATTCAATGATCAATGATTTTAATAATGGTACCGTAGCATGGACGGATTGGAATGTATTGCTGGATGAAAAGGGTGGACCCAACCATGTAGGCAATTTTTGTTTTGCACCGGTGCATGCTGATACAAGAATAGGAAAACTGATCTATACCAACGCCTATTATTACATCGGACATTTTTCAAAATTTATAAAGGCCGGTGCTAAACGTATAGCGGCATCTACCAACCGGACACAGTTACAAACAACGGCTTTTAAGAATCCGGATGGCAGTATTGTAGTGGTGGTAATGAATGCAATGGATAAAAAACTGCCTTATTATGTGTGGATGAAAGGGCAGGTAGCTTCTGCTGAAAGCTTACCACATTCCATCACTACGTTAATCATTCAGTAATGAATATCATCCGGAAAATTGGTTTTGTACAGTTTTTTATAATAACCATTGCAGCTGCTCAGCCCAGGTTATCGGTGAATTCATGGCTTACTGATCCGGCCCATACAGTTTTCTTTGCAAAGCAGCAGCCCAGTGTATTCACTACAAAAACAGTTACAGGTAATGCAGTTATTGTAGTTGATGAAACCAAAATATTTCAGTCTATTGATGGCTTCGGTTATGCATTAACAGGGGGGAGTGCTTCAAATATTACTAAAATGACCGCAGCTGCACGGGCAGCATTATTACATGAATTGTTTGCAACAGATAAAAACAATATAGGCACCAGTTATTTGCGATTGAGTATTGGCGCATCCGATTTGAATGAATATGTGTTTTCTTATGATGATCTCCCTACAGGGCAAACAGATACCGGCATGGTACACTTCGATCTGGGCCCCGATAGAAAAGATGTGATACCGGTCTTGAAAGAAATCCTTGCAATCAATCCAAAAATAAAAATATTGGGTTCTCCATGGTCACCGCCTGTTTGGATGAAGACAAATATCGATACCAAGGGGGGAAGTTTACAGGAGGGTTTTTATAATGCATATGCAAAATATTTTGTCAGGTATATTCAGGAAATGAAGAAAGAAGGTATCAGGATAGATGCTGTTACTGTGCAGAATGAACCGTTGCATCCCGGTAATAATCCCAGTTTACTCATGTTGGCTGCCGACCAGGCTATTTTTGTGAAAAATTATTTAGGCCCTGCCTTTGCAAAGGCGCATCTAGGTACAAAAATTATTATCTACGACCATAATGCAGATAAACCCGAATATCCCATTTCTATTTTAGATGATCCACAAGCCAAAAAATATATTGATGGCTCTGCTTTTCATTTGTATAGCGGAAAAATCGAAGCACTTTCAAAAGTGCATGAAGCACATCCTGATAAAAATATTTATTTTACCGAACAGTGGGTAGGGGCCCCCGGAAATTTTGAAAAAGACATTGCAAATCATATCGAAAAACTCATAATAGGCGCAACCCGAAACTGGAGTAAAACAGTAATTGAATGGAACCTCGCAGCCGATGAACACCAAAATCCGCATACGGACAGAGGAGGCTGTAACAGCTGCCTGGGTGCCATAACGATTAAGAAGGATAAAGTAACCCGCAATCCGGCTTACTACATAATTGCACACGCTTCTAAATTTGTAAGGCCTGGTTCAGTGCGGGTTGCATCGAATGTAACAGAAAGCCTGCCCAATGTAGCTTTTAAAACCCCGGCCGGAAAAATAGTACTCATCGTTTTAAATACTGCTTCAGAAACAAAAACATTTGATGTAATGTTTAAAGAAAAATCAATTACGCTCAGCCTCCCGGCCGGGGCAGTTTCTACCTATAACTGGTAAGGCTGTTTAAACTACTGTAACCCATTTTTTATTGTAGAAATATTTCTACTGTGTTCAAATTCATACGTTTTTTCCTGACTGTCTGGTAGTGGTATGGTTTTATTACTGATAAGGCTAAAGAATACCATGAAAACAACAAGTTTTATTTTATTTATTGGCGTTGCCCTGTCTCAGTCCTGCAGTAATAATTCCGACAAAACCCAAACAAATGACAGCATCACTTCCAAAGAAGCTCAGGCAACTTTAAATACCCCTGATACTACACAGTACAAAGGTGTGCCGGTTGATAAGGAAAGTACTGATTTTGCTGTAGCAGTAGCTAATGATGGGATAATGGAGGTTGAACTGGGAGCCTATGCCCGAGATAATGCATTTAACCAGCAGGTTAAAGATTTTGGTGCCATGATGGTGGCCGATCATTCGAAAGCCAATCAAGAATTAAAGAGCATTGCGCTGTCAAAAAATATTGTCTTACCAACTATGGTAGAAGGAAAAGAAAAAAAACACATGGATGAATTAATGAAAAAGAAAGGTAAAGATTTTGATAAAGCGTATGTAAGCATGATGATTGATGACCATAAAAAAGATATATCGGAATTTGAAAAAGAGTCAAAAAAACTCCAAGAAATCACTTTAAAGAATTTTGCTACACTAACATTGCCTGTTTTGCAAAAGCACTATTCAGCTGTTAAGGCTATAAAATTATAGGGATGTGTAAACCTTGTGTTTCTCTGCCAATTAAAGGCCTGCCTTATTCAGGGCAGGCTTTGCTTATTATCAAAATCGCCTAAAGCAATAATCATAAGCATACTATAAATTCATTGATTGTGTTGGGGAAATAGCCATGACCTGCTTTTTAACCACCGCTAACAAATGTGCCATATTTGCCATATTCTCCGAATCATTTTGAGTGAGGGATATATGCCAGTTCTGTTCGATGGCATTTAAAAGGTAGAGCATTTCCCAATCAACAAGGTCCAAATCCTTTTTCAAGTCGGTTTGAGGTGTTAACTTGGTTGTGTAAATGTTTAGTTTTTGTTTCAGCAGTTTTTGTATACCGTTTACAATAGGTCGCATAAGTGGTTCAGTTAAAGTTTTCAGTTATGATACCTAATTGACCAAAAACGTTGCCAAAAGCTTATTAACAACCTGTTAAAATGCATCTGATTAACAGCTGTCAGTTAATCTGTAAAGTTAAAATAAGATTAATGCAACAGGGTTGTAAAAAAATGCTTGCTGTTAAAAGCAACAGCAAGCATAGCGTAAATTAATATGATTATTATTTTATTGAAACGGGTACATCCAGTTTTTCCCAGCTAAGTACAAAACCTTTATTATTGATGTTGTAGACCAGTCGCTCATTGATGGTTGCAGACTTTTTTGGAGTAACAGTCACCCGAAGCACATCTTTTGCAGGATCATCGGTAGTTTCACCTGCACGGGTAACACC
>JAYSXR010000192.1:0-3953 GCA_043717145.1 Chitinophagaceae bacterium
AAGGACTAAAGAAACTTTTTATACAACCAGTATGCACGGCGTAAACTGGGATAGCTATAAACCCGATTATGAAAAATATCTTCCGCATATCGGCAACAACTATGAGTTCTCAGAAATGCTGAGCGAGTTATTAGGCGAGCTGAATGTGAGTCATAGTGGTTCCAGTTATGCCAACATTATGCCTAACGGAGATGCCACCGCAGCACTCGGCGCATTCTATGATCAAAACTATAAAGGCACTGGTGTTAAGATTGAAGAAGTGATTAAAGATGGTCCGTTAGATAAGGCAGGATTAAATATAAAAGCGGGCATGATCGTTGAATCGATAGATGGCGAACCCATTAATGCCGATAAAGATCTTGCACAATACCTAAACCGCAAAGCCGGTAAAAATACTTTGTTAGAAGTGACTGATGGTGGTGTCAAAAAAGAATTCATCATAAAACCTATTACACTCGGCGAAGAAAATGCCTTGTTATACAAACGCTGGGTAAGAAAAAACCAGGATGAAGTAGACCGTTTAAGTAATGGTCAATTAGGCTATGTACATATCCCCGGCATGAATGATGGCGCTTACCGTACAACCTATGAAGAAGTAATGGGTAAATATGCCAGCAGAAAAGGCATTGTAATTGATACCCGTTTTAATGGTGGTGGTGACCTCGTTGCCGACCTGGCCATGTTCCTAAGCGGGAAAAAATTCATGGATTACACAACCGATACACGCAGTAACGGTTATGAACCCAACTTCCGCTGGACCAAACCCAGCATTTCCATAGCCAATGAAGCCAACTATAGCGATGGCCATTGCTATGCGTATACTTACCAGGAATTAAAACTGGGTAAACTCGTTGGTATGCCGGTACCCGGCACCTGCACATTTGCCGGATGGGAATCATTGCAGGATAACAGTCTCCGTTGGGGCGTGCCGCCATTGGGCTGCAAATCCATGAACGGGCAATACTTAGAGAACCACCAGACCGTTCCTGATATACAATTGATGAATGAATATGAGGTGGTGATTAAAGGAAAGGACCAACAGTTGGAAGCAGCGGTAAGTTTATTGCTAAAAGATCTAAAATAAAAATAGGCTGGATAAGGAGTTAGAAGTTGGAATTTTTTATTTCATATTTCTAACTCCCGGCCCAAACTACTCTTCCGTTTTCTTACAATTCCTACCCACCGCATAATGCGGCTTCAGTTCTTTATAGATCTTTCCAAGTAACTCGTTCCCCGATTCGGCGGCATTTTTGGAATTCTGAAAATAAGCTCGGGTCTGTTTCATAATCTCATTGCCAATAACCAGTTTTGCATCTTCCAGTTTAATTTTTACCTGTTCGAGCTCTAGCAAAAGTTCGCCATACTGGCCATAAAGATGCACATAATTGTTACATTCCGTTACATCAATAAACGTGGGAACTGTATTAGGATTTTTGCGCATGTACTGGACAGCTTTTTCCACAAACTCGTGCCGCTTGGTATTCAGTTTAAACATGCTCCTTCGCTCGCTCGGCTTCAGTTTTATATTCTTGGGAATCATATTACTTATCGCAGCAATATTCTGTTTGATAGACATTAATTCTGACCCGATAAAGCTTCTGAAGGAAGACATAGCGTTAGTTTTATTGGATAACGCTTATTCGAATTAGAAAATTGCTTATTAAATGCATTTTTTTCGGTGGCGGGTGCCCCAAGCGACCTGAACGGTAAAAGTACTGGCTTCAGATGTAACACTATAAAATCAACTGATTTTCAGGCATCATTCCCAAAACCCTCAGAAAAGCACAAGCCCGCTCTATTAAATTATTCAGTTAAGCCTATTCTTATAATCTTGGTTATCAGTTCAATTGCTGTCACATGAGACGATTATGGAGCCTCTATCTCCGGTTATTGGGGTGGACCTTACAAGGTTTTTTTTTCTATCATTTAAAAAATGCGTGGTCATTGTGGGCCCGCATACCAGCAGTTGGGATTTTATCATTGGCCTTGCATTCCGCAGTAAACTCCGCCTTACAAACGCCAAATACCTTGGCAAAGCCGAACTGTTTAAAGGCCCGTTCGGGATTATCTTCCGTAATCTTGGCGGTTTCCCGGTTAAAGGCACAGAACATCATAATATGGTTGACGAAGTTGTGCAGCTTTTTAATTCCCAAGCGTCGTTTGTTTTGGTGCTTTCACCGGATGATACCCGCTAAAAAGTAGACCGGTTACGTACCGGCTTCTACCATATCGCCAAAAAAGCAGGTGTCGCTATTGTAATAATGAGCCTGGACTTTGAAAAAAAACAAGCTTCTCTTTCTGAACCTTTCCATCCAACCGATAATGAGGTTGCAGACTTTCAGCATATCTATCAATTTTATCACAACATAAAAGGTAAAGTACCAGGGCAAGGGATGGCACACCTTCTTACAACACCGTCTTAAACTATATGTATATCAACCCGTTACCCAACCATTATTGATAAGTTCTGCGAGTTTGAGTCTGCCCATGCCAACAAGTTGTTTCTGGCCGAGCCGGGAAAAGGTGTATATCAAACCTTGACCTGGCAGGCAGCAGGGAGTCAGGTAAGGCGCATGGCTGCCGTTTTGCAGCAGATGGGGTTTGGCAAAAATGATGAAGTAGACATCCTCAGTAAAAACCGCGCGCATTGGATCATGACCGATCTGGACATTGCCATGGCAGGTTGTATTTCGGTAACATTGTATCCCAATATTACTACCGATGCGCTGCGTGAGATCATCATACATAGCGAAAGCAAAGCCATCCTTATTGGCAACTTAGATAACCCGGATGAGTTACGAAAAGGTGTGCCTGTTGAATTAACAAGGATTACTTTTCCCTTTTATCTTAATACGGATTGCCTTAACTGGAATAACCTGGTCGCCAACCAGCAAGGCATTACCGGTAAGCCGGATATTGACCCACAATCACTGGCCTATATCGTATATGTTTTTGGTACCACTGGCCAGCCGAAAGGTGTTATGCATACTTTTCATGCAGTGGGTTTTGCCGTTAATTCATTTCTAGTAAGTTATCCTGATATAAAAGAAGAAATCTTTTTCTCTTATCTCCCTCTTTGCCATGTAGCCGAAAGAATGCTGGTAGAATGTGGTGCCATCTTTACCGGCAATACAGTATATTTTATAGCATCGATGGATACGTTTACGAAAAATTTAGCAGACACCAAACCCACTATCTTTCTTGCTGTACCACGTATCTGGGAAAAGATGCAGGAAGGCCTGCTGAAAAAAATGCCGCAACAAAAATTAGATCGCCTATTATTCATACCTATTGTTTCGTGGCTTACCAAACGAACCCTTCAAAAGAAACAGGAACGCAACAATGCCCGTTTTGTTTTCACAGGGGCGTCTGCTATCCAGCTGGCTTTGTTGCGTTGGTTTGCGCGGCTGAGGATTATTATACAGGAAGCCTATGGCATGACAGAGAATGTGGCCCTTTCGCATTCCAAGCGAAAAAATGCGGTACGTTTCGGAACCGTTAGCCAGGCTTACCAGGGTGTTGAGGTTCGTTTGGGAAAAGATAAAGAAGTACAGATGAAAAGCGATGCCAGTATGATCGGCTATAATAAAGAACCTGTTTTAACAGCCGAATGTTTTGAAGATGGTTTTTTACGAACAGGCGATGAGGGTGCAATAGATGCAGAAGGCTATCTTACCAACACAGGACGTATAAAGGACCAATTCAAAACCAGCATGGGTAAATACGTTATGCCCGCCCTAATAAAAAGTAGATTATTGCAAAGCCCTTTGGCTGCGCAGGTTTGCGTAATAGGCTCATGCGTGCCCAGTGCGATGGCTTTATGTACCTTATCTAAAATCAGAAAACAGCAGGTACAGGAAAAAATACTTACCAAAAAATTTACTAGAGGCGATAGCGGATATAAATAATGGATTGGAGCAACATGAGCGCTTGTTTAAAATCATCATCCTACC
>JAYSXR010000193.1:0-37341 GCA_043717145.1 Chitinophagaceae bacterium
CGCAACTGCCTTGACTGTAAATCTGGAGAAAAGCCGTGTTGACTGGGTTGCGTCTAAAAAATCGGATTTCCATACCGGTGTTTTCCCGATTAAAAGTGGTCAGGTAATGGTTGATGGCGGAAAATTAACCGGCGGGAAATTTGTACTTGACCTGGCTAACTTGAAAGTAACTGATGTTGCCGGCGACAAATTGTCTAATCACCTGAAATCACCTGATTTCTTCGATGTGGCCAAGTTTGGTGAAGCAACGTATGAGATTACCAGTGTTAATTACACCGGTGCCAATACAGCTGAAGTGGGTGGCAACCTTACGGTAAAAGGTGTTTCTGTTCCTGTAAAATTAACCGCACAGATCCGTAATTCGGACGATAAAGGTTTTTTTGCACAGGCTTTTATCACATTGGATAAAAACCTCGTTGGTATTAAATACGGTGCAGGTAATGTTTCTGATGATGTGGAATTGGCTATCCATTTATTTGCTAAATAATTTTTTGTATAACCTATTCGAAAGGCATTGGCTGTTATGGCCAGTGCCTTTTTGTTTGACGGTATCTCTGTAACTTACTATTGATAAAAAATAAACTATGCCACGTATCGAACTGTCTTCCATTGAACCTAAAGAAATTGTTGCCGGGTATGCGGCAAAGTTTATCCATACACCCAATATGACTTTTTCTTATTTAGATGTTAAAGCCGGTGCCTCATTGCCCGAACATTCACACACGCATGAACAGGTGGCGCATGTGCTGGAAGGAGAGTTTCAGTTAACGGTAGACGGGGAGCCGTTTCGTTTAGAACCGGGATCCGTTTTCGTGATACCTTCCAATATAAAACATTCAGGACTGGCCATTTCCAATTGTAAATTATTGGATGTGTTTAATCCGGTGCGGGAAGACTACAAAAAGCTATCGGAAAGTAAGTAGGAAGAGAAGCAAAGATGAATTGTGAGTAAGAAGTCTTAGCCATTCATTCACAAATCACCATTTACTATCCTGCGGCTCTCATCTTTTTAATTTCTTCAGTAAGTTTAGGTACTACCTCAAACAAGTCTCCAACGATTCCATAATCGGCGGCTTTAAAGAAAGGGGCTTCTGGGTCTTTATTGATAACTACAATTACTTTACTCCTGTTAACACCCGCAAGGTGTTGAATAGCACCGGAGATGCCCAGGGCAATATATAAATTAGGTGCGATCTGAACGCCTGTTTGTCCCACATGTTCATGATGCGGCCTCCAATGTGCATCGCCTACCGGGCGGCTGCAGGCTGTGGCGGCGTGGAGTTCTTTGGCAAGGTCAAGCAATACACCCCAGTTTTCCGGTCCTTTTAGTCCGCGGCCGCCGCTTACTACGATATCGGCTTCTGTCAATGGCACTTCGCCGCTTACTTTATTAACCGCCGTTATTTTTATTTTGGATGCGTCTACCGGAACATTAAGTGCTACCACTTCGGCCGTTCCTTCACCGGCAATTGTTTTATAACTATTCGGGTTGAGTGAAATTACTTTTATGGGAGAATTGATGCTTACATTGGCAAAAGCTTTGCCCGAAAAAACTGTTTTACGAACAACAAAACCATTGGCTGTATTTGGCAGAGCACAGGCACCTGAAACAATACCCGCTTTTAACCTGGCAGCTACCCTTGCAGAAACCGCTTTACCCGTTTGGTTATGCGAGAATACAACCACATTTGCACCACTCGCAGTAACTGCTTCTGTAATTACTTTAGCGTAAAGTTGCGCGTCAACATGGTTCAATGTTTCGTTGGCAACCTGGTATACTTTTTTTACACCATATTTACCTAAGGCGGCAAGATCATCATTTACCGTTCCGAGTAACAACGCTTCAGCGGTAGTTCCCACTTGCCTGGCAAGTGCTGCACCATAGGTTAATGCTTCGAAAGATGCTTTTTTGATATGGCCTTCTGTTTGATCTACAAATATTAAAACTGACATAAAAGAATTTGAAAATTTGAAAATTTCGGAATTGGTTTCTTCATGTTTTGTTAATGGAAGAACTAAATGAACAAGGGTGCGACACAAAGAAATTGGATATAAGTTTTGAAGCCGGGTTAAAAATTTATATCCGCAGGTGTTGGGTTAAATAGCTTTTGCTTCTTCATGTAATAACCTAACCAATTCTGCCACATTATCCGGACTTACTAATTTTACGCCTGCTTTGGCCGGCGGCAATTCGTAACTAACAATGTTTGTTAACGCTTCCATTGTTGAAGGTTCAATTATTTTGAGGGGTTTGGTGCGGGCTGCCATAATACCTCGCATATTAGGAATGCGTTGTTCGGCTACACCTTTCTGGCAACTTACCACTACCGGCAAACTTACTTCAGCCACTTCTTCACCGCCTTCAATTTCACGGGTAATGATAGCAGTGGTCCCGTTTAATTCTAACAGGGTTGCTAATGAGAGGTATGGGGCATCTACTAACTCAGCCACCATACCACCGATAGATGAACCGTTGTAATCAATGGTTTCTTTACCGGTCAGGATAAGATCATAAGAACCTTGTTTGGCTACTTCTGCAATTTGTGCGGCAATATAATAACTGTCGCTGTTATCTGCATTTACACGAATGGCTTCATCGCCGCCCAGTGCCAATGCTTTGCGGATGATGGGATCGCAATCGGCCAGGCCCACTGTAATCAGGTGTATGGCAACTGCTGCATCTTTTTCTTTTAATTCAATGGCCCTCACCAAGGCATACCATTCATCGTAAGGATTGATGATCCATTGCACTCCGGCTTCATCAAACTTTGTATTACCGTTGGTAAAAGCAATCTTTGAAGTCGTGTCGGGCGTTTTGCTTACGCAGACTAAAATTTTCATATCTCGATTGTTTATATTCCTTATTAAATAGTTGCATAAACAACTATTTGCAAATATAGTAAGGTTTTGATAGTAGCAAAGGGTTAAAGAGAAATATTTGTTGATAAGCCAAAGCCCATACGTCATTATCCATGCTTGAATGAAAATATTCCTTTCCATTGACTATTGACTATAGTCAATGGACAGTCAGCCTTACCTTTGAAAAATGGAGAGGATAGATAAGATCAAGGAATTTTTGCATGCCAGCCCAGATGATAATTTTCTCAGGCATGCTTTGGCACTGGAATACCTAAAAATAGGAGAGGATGCCAGGGCGAAGGAGTTATTCGAAACCATTTTAGGCGATTCGCCTGATTATGTAGGTTCTTATTATCATCTGGCCAAACTACTTGAAAAAATGCATGAAACCGCGCTGGCTATCCAATGGTATGAAAAGGGGATGGCTATGGCTCTGAAAGCTGGCGACAATCATTCCTACAATGAATTACAGGCTGCGTATGAAGACCTGACATATTAAATCAAAAGTAAAAATTCAAAGTCCGTTTTTGATTTTTGAACTTTTACTTTTGACTGACAGAAAAGATTGCTATATGACCACAGCTACCCGCAAGTACAATCCCATCGCTTACCGAACCCCCGCCGGAGCCAAACTCAATTGCAAGGGCTGGGTACAGAAAGCCGCTTTGCGGATGTTGCTTAATAACCTCGACTCCGAAGTAGCCGAAAGGCCCGATGAGCTGATCGTTTATGGTGGCAGGGGAAAAGCAGCACGCAATTTTGAAAGCCTCGACCTGAACATCAAAGCATCAAAAGACCTGAAGAATGATGAAACCCTTTTAATACAAAGCGGCAAGCCGGTAGGTGTGCTGAAAACACATAAGGACGCACTGCGGGTACTCATTTTTAATTCGCAACTCGTGCCCAAATGGGCCAAATGGGAACATTTTATAGAACTGGAAAAAATGGGGTTGAAGATGTACTGGCAAATGACAGCAGGCAGGTGGATCTTTATTGGCTTGCAGGGAATTGTGCTGGGTACGTATGAAACTTTTGCAGCAGTTGCTGATAAACATTTTGGCGGCTCATTAAAAGGAACATTAAGTGTAATGGCAGGACTAGGGGGAATGGGCGGTGCACTTCCCTTATCAGTAACCATGTGTGATGGGGTTTGTTTAATTGCAGAAGTAGAAGAATGGCGGATTGATAAACGTTTAGAAACAAAATACCTAGACGTTAAATATACGGATATTGATGCAGCCATAGACCGTGCAATGACAGCGAAAACCAATAAGGAAGTCCTCAGTATTGGTGTGTTATGCAATGCCATTCATTTATTACAAAGGCTGATTGAAAGAAATATTTCCATTGATATACTCACCGACCAGACATCGGCCCACGACCCATTAATTGGTTATGTGCCGCATACATTATCAAATTCAGAAGCCAGTACGTTGCGCAAACAAAACCCGGAACAATATATTGAACTGAGTTACAACAGTATGAAACTTCATGTTGAACTGATGCTTGCATTACAAATACGCGGTGCCATTACTTTTGATTATGGAAATAATTTGCGTGCGAGAGTGCTGGAGCGCGGGCAAATGAATGCTTTTGATTTCCCCGGATTTGTACCCGCGTATATACGCCCGTTATTTTGTGAAGGCCGGGGCCCGTTCCGATGGGCGGCATTAATTGGGGATCCGGCAGATATTGACGTTACGGATAAGATAATTATCAAACTCTTTCCAGAAAATAAAAATATGCAACGATGGATGAAAATGGGCAGGGAAAGAATTGCTTTCCAGGGATTGCTGGCACGCATTTGCTGGTTAGGACAGGGTGAAAGAGAAAAAGCCGGTCAAGCGTTTAATGAACTGGTGCGGACAGGAAAAGTAAATGCACCCATCGTAATTGGACGCGATCATTTGGATACGGGTTCAGTTGCCTCACCCAACCGGGAAACTGAAGTAATGTTAGACGGCTCTGATGCAGTTGCTTACTGGCCGGTATTGAATGCATTGGTAACCACGGCGCGTGGTGCCAGTGGGGTAAGCCTGCATCATAGTGGCGGGGTGGCAAGGGCTACTGTATCCATGCGGGAATGGTAATTGTGGCAGATACCACGGATGAGGCGCCTTTACGATTTAGCCGTGTATTACGAAACGATCCGGGCATGGGTGTTATACGAAGTGCCGATGCAAGATATGATATAGCATTGGATACATTACGGAAGCATGGGCTGTCTATTGCGAAAAGACTGAAGTGATTGATTATTTTGAATGTTGAATTTGAGGATAGCTACATGTTTTGAAAATATAGAATTACAAAAGGTAAATTATTACCCGAGTATTAAATTGTTATTTACGCGGAAAATTTGCACGCAAAGACACGAAGTGGCAAAAAAAAATCTATAAAGCCATAACATGATCAGATTAGCCTATTTTGAAAAAAGTGATTTTTTACAATTGATAAAATGGGTGAATAGTGAAGAGCTGCTAACTATTTGGTCGGGTAATATGTTTTCGTTCCCGTTAACAAAAGATAGCCTTGACTGGTACCTCGATGATACAAATGAACCCGGGAAATCGGACGCTTTTATTTATAAAGCCATTGATGAAGAAGGCCACACTGTGGGCCATATTTCTTTGGGAGGAATGAGCAAAAAAAACAAATCGGCCAGAATCAGCCGTGTATTGGTGGGTGATTTGAATAAACAAAATAAAGGTGTCTGTCAGGGAATGATGAATGCCGTCTTGAAAATAGGGTTTGAAGAGATGGGGCTGCACCGAATTGGCCTCGGTGTGTATGATACCAATGCCAATGCAGTTATGTGTTACCAGAAATGCGGCATGCTCATCGAAGGTATCCAGCGCGATGTTTTATGGTATAAAAATACTTATTGGAGTATGATAGAAATGGGAATGCTTGAAGAGGATTGGCGAAAACGAAATCTTACACAGATATAAAGGATTAGTATATGTGTTTGTTTTATACTATCCCACTGATGCCTGCGTGGTAAAACAAGTATAATTACCTGTTTTTATAATAAACCTGACTCCCTATGTTTACACAAGATTTTATCGTAAACAATGGATACACCTATCTTACAGAAAAATATATATGAAGTACATGTTCATCAAATAATACTTGACCACGACCCTGCAAAATTGTACGAAGTCCCAACCAAATCGCTAAACCTTGCTGTAAAAAGAAATATGCATAGATTCTCATCCGATTTCATGTTATAACTTACCAGAGAGGACCTATCGGTTTTGAGGTTTCATTTCGAAACCTTAAAACGGGGTGGCGACAGATACCTTCCTTATGCTTTTACCGAACTAGGCGTAGCTATGCTTTCGCGTGTATTGAATAATCTAAAGGCCATCTAGATGAATATTATTATAATGCGCACATTTGTCTTTATCCGGCAAAATATAATGACTTACCAGGAGTTGGCGAAAGAAATGGATGAGATACGCAAAACGGTAAGTAACTATGGCGAACAACTGAACCTGGTGTAAAAAGCGATTGAAAATTTTTTAGATGCATAAGTGGAGCAAAAAACCTTGGAGGAAAGAGAAAGAATTGGATTTAAACAATATGTAAAAAGTCATTAAATAAACAGTCTATAAAAGGAACAAGGAACAATGCCTGTCAAAATAGTTTAACATCCATCATTCCTTGTTCAATATCCGATATTCAAGCCCCAGGCGATCAGCTTCCTCTTGATCCTCCGGTCTTAATCGGTTTTTTATTTGCGCCACCGGCTGCTTTAGCTCCGGGCTTGGCAATGAATTTAGAACCCTGCGCCATTCCTTTTGGGCCTTTGCTGCCGGATTTGCCGTTGTTTTTATTGTTTACGGGTAGTGACATATTTTTTTATTTATCGGTTTACAATCAGGATGTTAAGGTAAACAGTTTTTGTTTATTCGCCAATTTTGAAACTTGCCTGCAGCAAAAGGCTAATAGCTAAAAGTGCATCTTAGCCATACAACCGAATACAATTATTCTGCTACGGGTAAAGGGAGATTAGAAGCATTCAGTGATGGGGTGCTTGCCACCATCATCACCATCATGGTATGGAAATGAAGGTACTGCATGGAGATGACCTGGCAGCGGAAACCCTTGGATCCGGTGTTTCTCAGTTATATTCTCAGTTATATTCTCATCTTTATTTATATAGGCATTTATTGGAATAGTCACCATCACCTGATGCATGCTGCGCATAAGATCAATGGTAAAGTGATGTAGGCCAATAATCATTTGCTTTTCTGGGTATCGCGCATGCCTTTTACTTCGGGGTGGATGGGGGAGAAACATTTTAATACGTGGCCACCGCATTATTTGGATTTGTATTGATGATGGCAGGTGTGGCTTATTATATTATTGCCCAATGCCTGGTTTGTTTACATGGGGCCGATTCAATACTTGGAAAAGCAGTTGGTAACCATATAAATGGAAAAGTTTCTGTGGTAGTTTATGCTGTTTCCATTATACTTTCATGGTTCAATGGACAGGCAAGCCTGGGTTTGTACGAACTGGTAGCAATTATCTAGTTTATTCCCGACAGGAGAATTGAAAAAATAATATTTGAAGAGTCAACAAAATAAGCCCTAAGTATAACGCTTTAATGCTCTGTCTTGAAAATAATCACGAAAGCTTTAGTGCTATTTTAACACACCGTGAGAGACATTAAAGAGTTGCGCGACAATGGGTTAATCCAGGCGTTTCATTAATTCGTCGTCTATCTTTTTAAATAAATGGTAAGGCTTATACACCCGCCATTCAGCTAGTTCCATCAACTCGATGTAATAGTTGAGTTTTTTCTTTTTAAAATCCTGTTGGGTGGCTTCGGGCATGTTCAGTGCAACGATCCAACCATTTTCCTCGCATACTTCTTCATACCATTCCTGGTAATATTCTTTATCACTGCTATGGAAATTGAGAACATTTTCTGTTATGAGGATGTATTTATAAATGCCCTGTTTGTATAATAAATCCATCACTTCGCGCTTCAGTTCCATGATGTCGTTCTCGATGGCATCATTCCATTCGCCCAATAATTCAATGATGGCAAAGTTCAATTCATAATCAACATAAATAATTTTCAAATACAATGTGCGACTGCCAAAATCATCCCATTGCGGATGGATATAATAATTGTAAACGGTTTGCGAAAATTCAAACTCACTGTATTTTCTACCGAAGAAAGGTGACCGGGCATCTTCCTCAGCAATATAAATGTGGCGCCAGTTATAAAATGGTTCAATGTCGTGCATACATTATCCTAATGGGCAGAAGCAGCTTCAACTGCCTTTTTTACACTGCCGTGTTTTAGTAAAAGATCCTTGGCTTTTTCATAATCCGTCAACGATAATCCGTCCATCACCATTTTCACACCACGGTCAACTAATTTTACATTACTCAGCTGCATGTTCACCATCTTATTGTCTTCTACCCGTCCAAGGTGTATCATGGCTGAACTGGAAATCATGTTCAATACCAGTTTTTGCGCGGTACCGCTTTTCATGCGTGTGCTGCCGGTGATAAACTCGGGTCCTACAACCACTTCAACCGGATAATCGGCTTCAAGAGAAACGGGTGAGTTGGGATTGCAGCTGATGCTGCCGGTAATAATCCCCCGTTTGCGACATTCTTTCAGAGCGCTGATGACATAAGGGGTCGTACCACTGGCAGCTAAGCCTACTACCACATCTTTATCGCTTACAAAATGTTTTTGCAGGTCGCTCCAGCCTTTATCAGTACTGT
The DNA here is from genome assembly GCA_043717145.1 of Chitinophagaceae bacterium. Taxonomy (GTDB): domain Bacteria; phylum Bacteroidota; class Bacteroidia; order Chitinophagales; family Chitinophagaceae; genus Sediminibacterium. The sequence continues at coordinate 8,611 of JAYSXR010000193.1, forward strand.
CCTCTGCAAATTCTACAGCTTGTGTAATAGCTTTATCACCGCCGGCGATTAGTCCAATTACCAATCCATAAGGCACACCAAAAGAAGGTGGGCACTCGCTGGCGTCAACAATGCCCAGGCGGCCGCTGGTGCCTGCGCCAATATAAAACAAACGGCCCCCGGCCAGCATTTTATCACTTATGGCAGCCACCAGTTTTTCAATCTGTGGTATGGCTTTGCCAACGGCATCGGGCACAGTGCGGTCCTCGTTATTGATATTCAGTAATAATTCATGAATTGACATCTTTTCGAGGTGCCGGTAGGTAGAGGGTTGTTCAGTTACTTTAAAAAAGTCCGCCATATCATTTTTTTATCTGTGATAATCGAGTAACCCCTGCATCGGGGCTTTTAATACTTTACCCAGTTCCAGTTCGTAGGTATTGCAAAGGTCCTGCAATACATCCCTGAATCCAAATGCAATACTGCCAATAAAATGGATGGGCAGTAGCCAGGTTTCCCTGTATTTGTATAAATGGGTGAAGAAAAAATCGTTCAGTCCGTCTTCAATAATATTTTCAATCATGTAGTGTCCCCTGTTTTCTGCGAGAAATATGGCATAAGATGCCAGGTAACGGTTGGCAAGTGGTTTTTTATATACATGGTCCAGTATTTCAACTTTGGATATTTGAAAACATTTTTCAAAACGGCCTTTTAATTCTTCATCAAAAGTATTGTAGAGATAGTATTGGATTACTTTTTTACCAAGGTAGGCCCCGCTTCCTTCATCGCCCAGCACATAACCCAAGCCGGGACTGTTCTTAACTATTTTCTTGCCATTATAAAAGCACGAGTTAGAGCCGGTACCCAGTATGCAGGCAATGCCTTTTTGTTTGCCGCAAAGGGCACGGGCGGCTCCCAGCAGATCGGTCTGGACTTCTATTTTAGCTGCCGGAAAGCACTTTTTTAAAACCTGTTTTACAATTTTGGCATTATAGGCATTACTCAATCCTGTACCATAAAAATGTATATCGGTAACGGAGGCCTTTTTAAGTTTGGGTAGTAATTCTTTTGAGAGCAGGGCAGTAATCTGGGCAGCATTTAGAAAATAGGGGCTGATCCCCTGGGTAATAATGGTTTTTTTCTTACCATTTTCTACGAGCCGCCATTCGCATTTGGTAGCCCCGCTATCTGCAATCAATCTAGTTGACATAATATTTTATTAGGTAAAAGTTCAAAGTACCCGTTTTGAATTACGAAGGAAAGGCAAAAAATTGATACTTGTAGTGCGTAATTTGTATACTACACTGAATGGCAAACTAAACCTTCCGTACTAAACCTCAAAGCTTTAGCCCCCGATTCGAACTTAAATATGCATATTTGCGTTTGTTCATTCAATATACAAAGAGGCTTAATTTATGGTAAGTAAAAAAATGCAGGTTTGGCTGCCGGTTCTGTTTGCCATTGTGATGGTGGTGGGTATGATGATAGGATACCAGCTTAAAGATAAGACACTGGGCAACCGCTTCTTTAACCTTTCGAAAAGGACCTCATTGCAGGAGTTGGTTGAACTGGTAAAAGGCAAATATGTTGACAAAGTTTCTGCCGACAGCATTAACCAGGTGGCTGCCAATGAGCTGCTCTCACACCTGGATCCCCATTCTGTTTATATCCCCGCGGATCGTTTGAAAGAAGTAAATGAAGAACTGATGGGTAATTTCCAGGGCATCGGCATTGAATTCCAGATATTCAGTGATACTGTAAATGTGATGAATGTGGTAAAAGGCGGCCCTTCGGAAAAAGCCGGACTGGCTATCGGTGATAAGCTGGTAAAGGTAAACGACAGTGTAACCATAGCCGGTAAGAAGATAACGCCGGATGATATCCGGAAATTATTAAGGGGGGCTGCAAATACGGATGTGCACATCCAGATATTGCGTAGTGATCAGAAAAAAGATATGGTTGTTACAAGGGGGGTTATCCCTGTATCGTCTGTTGATGCCTCTTACCTGATTGCCCCGCAAACGGGCTACCTGCGTATCAATAAATTTGCAGAAAGAACATATGAAGAATTCATGCAAAACATGGAAAAATTAAAGAAACAGGGTATGCAGCAATTAATACTCGACCTGCGTGGGAATGGCGGTGGTTTAATGAAGGAAGCCACCGATATAGCCGATGAATTTTTGAGTGATGATAAACTGATTGTGTACACGCAAGGGGAGCATGTAACCCGCTACGATTATCGATGTAAAAGAGATGGCATATTTGAAAAAGGGAAACTGGAAGTATTGATAGACGAGACATCAGCCTCGGCCAGCGAAGTACTGGCGGGAGCGTTGCAGGATTGGGACAGGGCCACCATTATCGGAAGAAGGTCATTTGGTAAAGGCCTTGTGCAGCAACAGTTCCAGTTAAGCGATGGCAGTGCGGTACGGTTAACCGTTGCCCGGTATTATACCCCTTTAGGACGTAATATTCAAAAGCCTTACAGGAAAAGTAAAGCAGAATATGAAGAGGAACTGTCTGCCCGTTTCCATAATGGTGAAGTAGTAAAAAGAGACACATCTAAACCCAAAGGGAAAGCCTTTACCACACCCGGAGGAAGGATTGTATATGGCGGTGGTGGTATTACGCCGGATGTGTTCGTGGCGTATGATACTACCCGCATGGAACCTTTAATGCTGAAGCTCTATATGAAAAATACCATCAACAATTTTGTATATCATTATTATATGCAAAACAGGCCTTATTTTAACAGTATACTAATGCCCAAAGAACTCACAAATAAATTTATTCCCGGGGAGAAGGAATGGCAAAGCCTGGTTTTCTTTGCGCAAAAAGATACCATTCCAATGGCGGGGATGAATAATAAGGATAAGACCAATGTACTGCACCGTTTACAATCGTTGATGGCAAGGCAGTTATGGCGTAATGAGGGTTATTATGAGGTGGCCAACCGGAATGATTCAACGGTACGGAAAGCAGTTGCCCATTTTTAATAAGCCAGGTCGTATATTTTTCAGGCGGTAAGTGTGAATAACCCGTCGAAATATTTTCGAATAATAAGGGCTATTCCGAAAGGTTTCTTAATTTGCCTTTTTTCTGAGTAGATTGTGGGCGGTTAAGCCTGCAAAAAAGATAAAACCAATAAGGGTTATGACAATTGAAAGTTTTAAGGAATTGACATTCGAAGAGAAACTGAACCAGCTAAGGCATTCAGGTGAATTACTTGGTTCTTATGACCGTAACGGGGAACAGAATGGCCCCAAAGTACCCGGGGATATATTTGCCCTTTACGACTTCTGGGTTTATTTAAGTGATGATGAAGAGACGATTATTCCATCTAGGAGAAACCCACTGCCCGCCACTCTATAAGAAAAGTTGCTTATTAATTTGTTTAGTAAGAAACCATGTTAGATGATCGAGTAATGTTGTGCAATGAAGAACCTGTGACTTTTTTTATAAAATCAATTGGCACCGGGGTTACTGCCGGTCACATCACTTTTTTACACAAGTTTGGCCAATTCCCCAACAGAAAGTAAAGAAAGAGATATGCCTCTGGGCTAATAAAAAAATATACTGCTACCTTAAACTTACAATTTATCTTGTAAGTCAATTGCTAAGTGAATGAAAACAAGCTTTCTCCGGGTATTTACTGTTATTATTTTTGTCGTTATCGTGCAGATGGGTTTTGCCCAGAAAATTGATTCTATGATGTCTGTTTATGAGGAAGATTTTCCCACCGAGAAGATCCATCTGCATTTTGATAAATCGGTTTACAATAAAGAGGAAACCATTTTTTACAAGATCTATATTTTATCTGGCACCGAATTAACCACCATTAGTAAGAATGTATATGTAGAATGGTATGATACAACGGGTAAGATGATCAAACAAACGGTGGCCCCGCTATATCAATCCACTGCTAAAGGATCCTTTGAATTGCCTGCTGATTATTCGGGTAATTTTATTCATGTAAAAGCCTATACCCGATGGATGCTGAATGATGATCCGGCTTTTGCCTATGATAAGGAAATCACTATCAATGCAACCCTTGTCAAACAAAATAAAAATGCGTTTATCCCCCGAACGACTGTTGCCGTTTTTCCGGAAGGTGGTTTTCTTATACAGGGTATTACAAGCCGTGTTGCATTTAAAGCCGTTAACCAATTCGGTAACCCGGTACTGATTAAAGGTTTTTTGGTGAATGATACAAACAAAGTGCTCGACACATTACAGGTTAAGCATGATGGGATGGGCATGTTTTCCCTCACACCAAAATTGGACGAAAAATATAAGCTCAACTGGACGGATGAAAATGGTAAATCGGGCAATACACCTGTTGACGTTACCAAAACACAGGGCACTGTCATTTCAGTAACAACAACGAATGACAAAGCAATGGTGAAAGTTCAGCGGACAGAAAACATTCCTGATAATTTTAAGTTGCTTAACTTATTGGTACACATCAATCAAAAATTATATTATAAGGTAACGCTGCGAGTTACTGAAAAATTAATGCAGCTGGCAGCCATTCCTATTGATGAAATGCCAACGGGTATTTTACAATTTTCATTATTTACCAGCGACTGGATACCGGTAGCAGAGCGGATTATATTTGTTAATAACCGACAGCATGAGTTTACGGCAAAACTTACCGCACCATTAGTAAGCATGGAAAAGCGGGCCAAAAATGTATTGGAAGTATACGTGTCTGACACGGCATTCTCTAATATGTCTCTTTCGGTTACTGATGCAGCAGTTTCACCACCTGAAGGGAACAGTATTTACTCCGATCTAGTATTGAGTAGCGATATAAAAGGAAAAATTTTTAAGCCTGCTTATTACCTAACTAGTGATGCAGATAGTGTAACAGCGAACTTAGATCTGGTGATGATGACCAGTGGCTGGCGAAGGTTTGACTGGGATAAAATAAAAGCCGGTATCCTGCCAACGAAAAAATATCCAAAAGAAACGGATTTTTTTAAACTTACGGGTAAGGTATATGGGATGAAATCCGTTAGTATAGCTACACCACTTATGTTAAATGTGTTTATCGTACAGAAAGATAGCAGTAAAAATTTCATATTCTTACCTGTACAGAAAGACGGAAGTTTCGAAGACAAAAAAATTTTCTTTTACGATACAGCTCGTTTGTATTACAGTTTTAACGGCAACAGTAAACTTACAGATATTACACAGGTGCAGTTTGAAAATGGGTTGCTTAGACAGGCACCTAAGCAAATAACTTTCCCGGCCAACAGGTTATACGGTTGGAGCGATAGCATTGCAAGGTTAAAAATGAACTATTACCTGGATCAACAGGAACAGTTGAAAAAAAGAATGGCATCTACCACATTGCAGGAAGTGATTGTTAAAACCAGGGCAAGGACCGAAAACAAGATTCAGGAGTTGGAAAAAAAATATGCAAGCGGGTTATTTTCGGGTGGTGATGGCTATTCATTTGACCTCGCAGACGATCCTTTTGCAAAGAGCGCTTTAGATATATTTAGTTATTTACAGGGCAAGGTGGCCGGCCTTTTGATTAGTGGCTCAGGGGCGCAAACATCACTTAGCTGGCGCGGGTCAACCCCAGACCTTTATGTAAATGAAATGCAATCAGCGGTCGATATGGTGCAATCAGTTAATGTGAATGATATTGCTTTCATAAAAGTTTTCCGCCCACCTTTTTTTGGATCAATTGGTGGCGGAAGCGGCGGTGCTATAGCTATTTATACAAAGAAAGGATCAGATGGGCGTAAAAGTTCTTCGGATAGCAAAGGACTGGAAAATGCCATCCTGGGCGGGTATTCACGATTCAAGGAATTTTATAATCCGGTATATGAAAAACCGGCTGATAATTTCGAAACAGATATCCGGACTACTTTGTATTGGAACCCATATATATTAACGAATAAAAAAAATCCACGCGTTAGGCTGCAGTTTTATAACAATGATATCAGTAAAAAATTACAGGTGGTTTTAGAAGGCGTGAATGGAGAGGGTAAGATGGTGCGCGTGGTTAAGTTGCTCGAATAAATACTAAGATTTAATAAGAAAATCATGAAATGATAGTAAGTAAAGAATTTCAATTTGAAAATGAGATACACTGGCAAAAATGCTGATAAGGGCGTATAGCGAAAGTTATTTGGTTATGATGATAAGCTAATGCTGGTGAAAGCGAAATTTGAAAAGGGTGGAATAGGTGCCCTGCATCAACATCCTCATTCGCAGGTTACTTACGTGGAAAGTAATGTATTTGAAATGACCATTGGAAATGAAATAAAACGCATTCAAAAAGGCGATGGCTACAATGTTCCGCCCAGTGTAGTACATGGCTGCCTTTGTTTGGAAGCAGGGATGCTGGTGACGCGTTTAGCCCCAGCCGGGAAGATTTTTTATAATACTACCTCCGCCGACAATTTTATTCAGATTTCCTAACAACTGGTACATTTTTTTACTGTCTCGGAATGAACACGGTTATTTCTGAACTATTCTGTACTGTCGCAAACGTTTTCGTTTAAATTGTTGTATTAATGGGGGAATTAGTCTTGAAAAATAGTATTTTCAATCCACATACCTGGATGCGTCCCATGGCATTGAATTGACAGATTAACAACCGATTGCTAAATGTATGAAATCACCTGCCCGGTCAAAGCATGATTTGCTGTTGCCTTTTATACTGGTAACCAGCCTTTTCTTTTTATGGGGGTTTGTACATAACCTCGATCCTATACTCATACCTCACCTAAAAAAATCATTCAGCCTTTCCACGCTACAGTCTTCACTGGTAGATTCTGCCGTATTCATCGCTTACTTTTTAATGGCCCTACCGGCAGGTTTTATCATCAGGAAATATGGTTATAAGGCAGGTATCATTACCGGGCTGATGTTATTTGCCATTGGTTCATTTTTATTTATACCTGCAGCTAATACGCAACAATATCTTTTCTTTTTAATGGCCTTGTTTATCATCGCCTGCGGCTTAACGATTCTAGAAACAGCCGCCAATCCGTATGCGGCATTACTCGGTGATCCAGCCACATCAACACAGCGATTAAATTTTGCACAATCATTTAACGGCCTGGCTGCAACAATAGCACCCATTATTGGTGCAAGGATTATCCTTACAAAGGGCTTTTCAGATGATGAATTGAACGCGATGAATACCACTGCCAGGCAAATAGCCCTTGCTTCGGAAGCATCGAGTGTAAAAACGCCATATTTTATTTTAGGCAGTATTATACTTGTAATTGCAGTATTGTTTGTGCTGATTAAATTACCGGCGATTAACGATAATAGAGAACAGGTAACGAGTAAAAATATCTTTCATGCATTTTGGCATAGCCATCTTCGCTGGGCAGTAACAGCCCAGTTTTTTTATGTGGGTGCGCAGGTATGTGTATTCAGTTTTTTCATTTTATACGCAACAAAAGCCGCAGGTATTGATAAAATAAAAGCGGCCGATTACTTGGGTTGGGGTTGTGGTATGGCATTTATGGCTGGGCGGTTCATCGGTACTTTTTTTATGCGATTCATAAAACCTGAACGTTTACTGGCACTGTATTCATTTATTAATATTGTTTTATGCGGCGTAGCGATATTCAGTCATGGCTTGATCGCCGTATATGCGGTGATTGGCATTGCTTTTTTTATGTCCATTATGTTTCCAACCATATTCTCTTTGGGTATTAAGGATTTGGGAGGTGATGCCAAATTTGGGAGTAGCCTGATTATTATGTCCATTGTGGGAGGGGCTGTACTACCGCCGGTATTAGCCAGGATAAGTGATGTAACGGACAATATCCAAAATGGATACATCATCCCACTGCTTTGTTTTGTAGTAGTATTGGCATTTGGATTGAAAGGATATAAAGTAATAAAACCTGCTAACTATGTTGCATAGATATTGCCTAGCCCTTGACCTGGTAAAGGATGAGGCATTGATAAGGGAATATGAAAAATGGCATGCAAACGTGTGGCCTGAAATCATTCAAAGCATTACTTCTTCCGGTATTGCACAAATGGAAATATACAGGACAGGTAACCGTTTGTTTATGATCATGGACGTACATGAACATTTTAGTTTTGAAGCCAAAAGAGAAGTTGATAAGGCGAATGAAAAAGTACAGGAATGGGAAACATTGATGTGGAAATTTCAGCAGTCATTACCTTTTGCAAAACCCGGTGAAAAATGGATCCTGATGGATCAAATATTTAACCTGAATGAACAGATAAAATAAGAAAGGAAAAATACTTATGTTTTCACTACAAAACAAGCACGCAGTAATTACAGGGGGGGGCAGCGGTATTGGCAAAGCCATAGCAGAAATTTTTGCCAAACAAGGTGCTTCTGTACATATTATTGAATTGAATGAAGAAAATGGAAAGCAAACGGTTGCGTCTATTGAAAAGGCTGGCGGAAAAGCATATGCCTACCAGGGTGATATAAGTGACCAGCACCAGGTAATGCATATTTTCAATCAAATAGGTAGCCTGGATATATTGGTGAACTGTGCCGGTATTGCGCATGTTGGTAAAGCAGATACGACTTCTATAGAGGATTTTACCAATGTATTTAATATAAATGTAAAGGGCACTTATAATAGTTTGCATGCAGCTATCCCCTTATTGAAGAAGAAAGGGGGTGGAGTGATATTAAATGTGGCATCTATAGCAGCACTGGTTGGGATCCCTGACAGGTTTGCATACAGTATGAGCAAAGGGGCTGTGTATGCCATGACTTTAAGTGTGGCCAGGGATTACCTGCAAGAAAATATCCGTTGTAATTCTATTTCGCCTGCAAGGGTGCATACGCCTTTTGTAGATGGGTTTATTGCAAAAAATTATCCGGGGAAAGAAAGGGAAATGTTTGATAAGTTATCTCTTTCGCAACCGATTGGGCGTATGGGTTCAACAGAAGAAATAGCAGCACTGGCATTATACCTGTGCAGTGATGAAGCTTCTTTTATCAGCGGCAATGATTACCCTATCGACGGAGGGTTTATTAAACTGAATAATTAATATTTCAAGAAATGCTATGGACCTGCAACTCAATCAAAAAATAATTATCGTAACAGGTGGTGCCAAAGGTATTGGCGAAGGCATTAGTAAAACATTGGCTGCAGAAAATGCCATTCCGGTTATCATTGGCAGAAATGAAGCGGATAATCTGAAAACAGTTGTAGAAATCCAGTCAGCAGGCGGTAAGGCATTTCAGGTAGTAGCGGAACTAAGTAAACCGGGTGAATGTGAAAGTGCCGTCAAGGAAATCATCACACAATTCGGGAGGATTGATGGATTGGTTAATAATGCAGGTGTAAATGATAGTATTGACCTGGAGCATGGTAATTACGAAAGATTTATGGATAGTCTTCATAAGAACCTGGTACATTATTATTTGATAGCGCAACATGCTTTACCTTTTTTAATACAATCTAAAGGAGCTATTGTAAATATTGGCTCTAAAACAGCAGAAACCGGCCAGGGTGGTACCTCTGCTTATGCTGCTGCCAATGGTGGTAGGAATGCATTAACTAGAGAATGGGCTGTTGAATTGCTGAAATATGGGATTAGGGTAAACGCGGTGATTGTGGCCGAATGTTTTACCCCTCTGTATCAAACATGGATACAGGGTTTTAATGAGCCGGAGAAAAAACTAAAAGAGATCACTGCAAAAATACCTTTTGAAAAAAGGTTTACCACTAAGGAAGAGATAGCCAATATGGTTGTGTTTTTATTATCCAAAAAATCATCTCATACTACCGGGCAATTGATACATGTAGATGGGGGGTATGTACATCTTGACCGGGCGATATAGTTTGTAAAACCTATCAATACATTGACTGCAAAGCAGGGAAACTTGCCCTGTTAGAAATCGGCAGATATAATATGGTTTAGGTGCGCGTGTAGCAGGATAGAGGGTTGATTGTAAACCTGAAAAAAACTTGTTCGGTAGTTCCTTTCTAAAGTAGCGTTTATACTATTTTGTATGTAGATACTTAGTATTGCTATTGGCTGTTTGTAAATGGTCATCTCTCTAATAATAAAAAAACACAATGAAAAATAAATGTTCGAGTATTGTTCTTTTTTTATTTTTTTCAATATCCACCCTGATTGTCCGTTCGCAGGAAGCAGGCAAATGGTCGAAACACAAAGCTAAAAAATGGTTAGCTAAAAGAGAATGGGCAGCAGGATTGGCCTTGCGTGCACATCCATCTGTAAAAGTGCAGGAATTTGCGAGGCAATATGCCATCAACAAACCTTATTGGGATGCCGCTTTTCGTTTTTTATAAGAACATGATCTTGCTACTATTACAAAAGGAAAATATACTGTTGACGGGGATAATGTAACCGCTTCGGTTACCGAAGACCCATCTAAAGACTTTGATAAAACTAATTGGGAGTCGCACCGTAAATACATAGACCTGCAACATATGATTACTGGTGAAGAGGTAATAGGTGTTTTTCCGGCTGCCAAAGCAACCGTTACCAGAGAATATGATGAGAAAAAAGATGTTGCCAATTATAGTGCGGATGGAAAATTATATCATTCCATACACGCTGCTTTTTTTCTTTACTTCCCTTCTGATGCCCATAGGCCCAACATTACACCGGGCGGAAATACAGTAGTAAAGAAAATTGTGCTGAAAATAAAGTATGCCGAATAGATTATATGCTGCTATTGATGACAGGAATAATTTACTGCATCGCGGGTTTTGCCACCGTAACACAAATTTTTGTTCCTTCTCCCGGTGCACTTTGAATGAATAGTTGTCCGTTTATAGAAGCTGCACGTTCCTGTATCCTGGTAAAACCAGGTGTTTGCTTCTGTTCATCAAAAATAAACCCCTGGCCGTCATCAATAATGGTAAGCGATATCTTCAATGGTAACTGCTACATTGGCTTCATGTGCATGATACATAATATTGGTGAGCACTTCCTGACAAATCCGGAAGAAGTCTGTCTTGATCTCGGATGTCATTTTTTTTTCACTATAAATGCCGCTAAAATGGCATGGGATCCCGTTCAAAATAGAAAACTCTTTGCAATGCCATTTAACGGTAGCATTCAGTCGCATTTCTTCTAACACCATAGGATTAATGGCAATTGAAATTCTCTGGATGGTGGTAATCAACAGGCCTGCAATTACGCAAGCATGCTCGGCTCTTTTTCTCACGGGTTACGGCAACTCTCCGGCCTTGATTCCAATCCAGTCAACATCCATTTTTACTACTGATGCAAGCTGTGCTAACTCCTCATGTAATTCAACGGCCAAATATTTTCTGTCTAGTTCAATACTGGCTTTGAAATGGGAAGCTAAATTTTTAAACTTTTTATATTTTTCTTCTACTTCCTGTTCTACCTGTTTTTTTTTGGTAATATCCTTTGCTAAGGCAAATACAATCTCATCATCTGAAAAATAAATAGATGTCCACTCAAGCCATATAATATCCCCGTTCTTTTTCAGGTAACGGTTTTCAAAATTAAGCAGTACTTTGCCACTAAGTAATTCTGAACGCTGCTGGCTGGTTAATGCCCTGTCTTCCGGTTAAATAAATGTAGCGATAGGGCTCGCAAATAATTCTTCCTGGTGTATCCTAATTTTTCAATTACTGCGGCATTTACTTTTTTTAAAAATCCATCTTTACCAGCTATACATAACAGGTCGGGTGTCATCTCAAAAAAAGTGGATACCTTAAATTGTGGGTCCTTAACATTTTCATATTCATCCAATCATTCAGTTAATAAAGAAGAGATTTTTTACTGATGATATTATTTCGATAAGCTGCGTATATTCAACTTACATGCTAAATAAAGGCAATGTAAGAAAACACTTCCAGTTCCCCACGGATACGCAATCGTTTTCGAAAGAAAATACGCTTCGAGAAGTTTTTTCTTTCAGAATAGGGCTTATTTTTAAGCGCAATAATTAATATCTTAAAATCAGCTATAACTATGGTCAAGAACATACAAAACGATATTTTTTCAATGGAACAGACCATGCGCTGGTACGGCCCCAACGACCCTGTAAGCCTGGCCGACATTAGGCAGGCAGGGTGCAGTGGTATTGTGACTGCCCTTCATCATATTCCAAATGGACAGGTGTGGACAGTGGAAGAGATCAACAAAAGAAAACAGGAGATCGAAGCGGCAGGACTCATATGGAGTGTGGTAGAGAGCATACCCGTTCATGAGAAAATAAAAACACAAACCGGTGATTATCTAAACTATATTGAAAATTACAAGGACTCTATTAAAAACCTGGCAACCTGCGGTATATATACAGTCACTTACAATTTTATGCCGGTGCTTGACTGGACAAGGACCGATCTTGCCTATGCATTACCCGACGGTTCTAAAGCATTACGTTTTGATAGGTTGGCATTTGTGGCATTTGATGTATATATCCTAAAACGGGATAATGCCGCAGCTGATTATACAAAATACCAACTAGAGAAAGCAAAACAGAAATTGAATGGAATGACAGATGGAGAAATATTACTCCTGAAAAGAAATATCATCGCGGGTTTGCCAGGCAGTGAAGAAAGTTTTACCCTCGAACAGTTTCGTGATGCATTAAATACTTACCGCCATATTAGCACTCAAAAATTAAAAGAGAACCTCATCTTCTTTTTGCAACAGGTAATTCCTGTTGCCGAGGCCAATTCGGTTAAAATGGCTATTCATCCTGATGATCCGCCATATGCTATTTTGGGGTTACCGAGGGTTGTGAGCACGGAAGCGGATATTAATGATTTGGTGGCGGCCATACCCAGTGAGGCCAATGGCCTATGTTTTTGTACAGGCTCTTATGGCGTAAGGGCAGATAATGACCTGCCGGGAATGGTTAAACGTTTTGCTAACCGCATACATTTTCTGCATTTACGCAGTACGGAACGAGATTCAGAAGGAAATTTTTATGAAGCCAATCACCTGGAAGGTAATGTAGACATGTATGCAGTGATGAAAGAAGTAATTATTGCCATGAATAACCGCAAAATATCTATACCCATGCGTCCCGATCATGGGCACCAGATGTTGGACGACCTGCACAAAAAAACAAATCCGGGCTACTCTGCTATTGGCCGTTTGCGTGGATTGGCAGAGTTGCGGGGGCTGGAAATGGGTATTGCACGAGGTATTTTTGGTTAATGCAAGCAATGTTTTTTTGTTGACAGTCTTACCCCTCAAATGTTTTTCTAAAAGGCATATCATAACTAACGTTAATTAGTAAATATCATACCCTGGTTTACTATTTTTTTTGATTTTTTCTTTCAAATAGTATTGTCTATTAAATTTATGGACTATTTTTACCCCATCATTTAAGTAGACTTATAAATTCTATGCTTTTCAGTAAACCTTTTATTCCCATCTGCCCTTGTTGTTGCAGGTAATATATCTGCCAAAAGGGCCATACTTCATTCTATTTTTTACAATAACAGAATTTTACAAATGGATACGCCATCAAAACAAACCCTTACAAAGTTACTCCATCAAATTGATAGACTTTCTGTTGATGAAGCGATTTTGTTACTGGCGGATAACTATATAGGCAAAATAACTTTTTCATCCAGTTTTAGTTTTGAAGATCAGGTTATTACCCACAAGATATTACACAACAAAATTCCTGTCAGCATCTTCACCCTTGATACCGGAAGGCTGTTTGCAGAAACTTATTCGGTTTGGAACAGTACCAATACCCGTTACCAAACAAATATTAAAGCTTATTATCCGAGCCATAAGCCATTAGAATCATTTGTTTCAGGAAATGGCCCTAATTCTTTTTACGAATCTGTTAAGAACAGGCAAACCTGTTGTGCTATAAGGAAAGTAGAACCGTTAAAACGTGCATTGTCCGGTAATGCTATTTGGATTACAGGATTACGTGCCGAACAGTCGGCTGCCCGGCATGACCTGCAACCAATGGAATGGGATGATGCCAATCAGATAATTAAATACCATCCATTGCTGAATTGGACCTCCAAAGAAACAAGGGCATATATAGATGAACACAATATTCCATACAACCCTTTACACGACAGGGGTTTTGTAAGCATAGGCTGCGCACCCTGTACCCGGGCTATAAAAGCAGGAGAAGATTTCAGGGCCGGCCGCTGGTGGTGGGAAGACAACAGTAAGAAGGAATGTGGCCTGCATGAGCAACAACACATAATAACAGAAAACCAGTTTATAATTTTTTAAGATGAATCAATACCGTTTAGATCATTTAGGACAGTTGGAATCAGAAGCCATTCACATCATGCGCGAGGTGGCCGGGCAGTTTGAGAAGCCAGCTTTACTGTTTAGCGGGGGCAAAGATTCCATAACATTGGTATACCTCGCTTTAAAAGCATTCAGGCCGGGAAAATTTCCTTTTCCATTGGTACATATAGACACGGGCCATAATTTCAGGGAAGCTTTGGATTTCAGGGATGAACTGGCCGATAGGATAGGGGAGAAACTGATTGTTAAAAAAGTTGCCGATACGATTAAACAACAAAACCTAACCGAATCCAAAGGAAAATTTGCCAGCAGGAATGCTTTGCAGACGTTTACTTTATTGGATACGATCAATGAATTTAAGTTTGATGCCTGTATCGGCGGTGCAAGGCGCGACGAAGAAAAGGCAAGGGCAAAAGAAAGAATATTTTCGGTGCGAGATGAATTTGGCCAATGGGATCCCAAACTGCAAAGGCCTGAATTATGGAATACCTATAATGGCCGGATACATAAAGGCGAAAACGTACGCGTATTCCCTATCAGTAACTGGACGGAACTGGATATCTGGAATTATATCCGCAGGGAAAACATTGATCTGCCTTCTATCTACTTTGCCCATGACAGAGAAGTACTGGAATATGAGGGTCAACTGGTAGCCACTTCTGAATTTATCCAATTGGAGGAAACAGATAAGATCAGCATCCGGAAAGTAAGATACCGGACAGTTGGTGATATGACCTGTACTGCTGCTGTTGAATCTACGGCTACAAACATAGATGACATCATTAAAGAGATCATTGCTACCAAAACAAGTGAGCGTGGCGAGACGAGAATTGATGACCGGGTTTCGGAAGCAGCCATGGAAGACCGGAAGAAGAGCGGCTACTTTTAAAGAAGGTAAGCTGTCTAAGTAATACACCATTACAATTTGTTATAGACCCTGTAAAACAGACTACTTTACTTTTAACAACGGAACGAAAATGGATATATTAAGATTTATTACCGCAGGTAGTGTTGATGATGGAAAAAGCACTCTTATTGGCCGTTTATTATACGACAGTAAATCCATTATGATTGACCAGCTGGAGGCTATTGAGCGCCAGACCAAAAACAGGAAAGAAGGAGATATAGACCTTGCTTTGCTAACAGATGGGTTACGTGCAGAGCGGGAACAGGGTATTACCATTGATGTGGCATATAAATATTTTTCTACCCCAAAACGTAAATTCATTATTGCCGATGCCCCGGGGCATATCCAATATACCCGGAATATGGTAACCGGTGCTTCCAATGCAGACCTCATCATTATTTTGGTTGATGCTAGAAACGGTGTGATAGAACAAACGAGAAGGCATTTAATTATTGCATCTCTGCTCAATATTCCGCATGTGGTGGTAGCCATCAATAAAATGGATATTGTAGGTTACTCGCAGGATACTTATAACAATATTGTGATTGATTTTGCAAAAGTGGCTGCATCATTGGGATTGAAGAATGTAACCTATATCCCCATAAGTGCACTTGACGGAGATAATATTGTAGACCGCTCAGAAAACTTTTCATGGTATGAAGGTGACCCTCTACTGCACATACTGGAGAACGTGGAAGTGTCAAGTGATGTGGATCTAATACATGCACGCTTTCCTATACAATATGTAATCCGGCCACAAACAGATGTATTGCATGATTACCGAGGTTATGCAGGTAAGTTGATCAGCGGTATTTATCGCAGAGGCGATAATGTAACCGTTCTCCCTTCCGGCTTACAAAGCAAAATTAAAGCTATTGAGATAGGCGGAAAAGAAATCGAACAAGCGTTCGCCCCCCAAAGTATCGTATTGCACCTTGAAGATGATATTGATGTGAGTCGCGGTGACATGATCGTTGCTTCTGATGACTTGCCTGAAGTAGCGCAGGAATTAGACATATTGGTATGCTGGATGGGTAATAAACCATTGGCTGCAGGAAATCGGTACCTGCTGCAGATCAACAGTCGCCTGGTAAAAAGTATTGTAAAACAGATTCATTATAAGCTAAACGTGAACTCATTGGAACAAGAGCCTTCACCTGAGCTGGTATCCTTAAATGATATTGTAAGGGCAACGATTAAAACGGCATCACCTGTTGCATATGATGTATATACTGACCTGCGGGTAAATGGCGGTGCCATATTAATTGATGAAACAAGTAATGTAACCGTTGGTGCCTGTATGATCCAATAAATAAATACATGAGTAATACCCTACCTAAAGGAAAAGTTATTTTGGCAGGCGCCGGCCCCGGAGACCCTGACCTCATTACTGTGAAAGCAGCTAACTACCTGAAACGGGCCGATGTGGTATTAACCGACAGGTTGGTAAGTAAAGTGATTTTAACCCGTTATGTAAAACCATCTGCTGAAATTATTGAAGTAGGTAAACAATGTCGCAGGGGTATTTCTACACCACAGGAAACCATCAATGATTTATTGGTAAAATATGCTTTGCAGGGAAAATTTGTAGTACGGTTAAAAGGTGGCGATGTTTCTTTTTTTTCCAATATACTGGATGAACTTGAGGTATTAGTGGCAAATAAAATCGCCTATGAAATTGTACCCGGTGTTACAGCAGCTTCCGGTGCCGCAGCTTATGGAGGTATACCATTGACTGCAAGGGATCATGCAACTGCTGTGAGGTTTCTCACCTATTATAAATTAACGGTAGTGAGTGAAGATTATTGGCAGGAATTAGCTAATACTGATGATACGCTTGTATTCTATATGTCTTCGGAAACACTTGATGCATTAGTTGAGAAATTGATCAAATACAGGATTGATGAAAGTAAACAGCTGGCGGTTATTGAGCAGGCTACCACTGCATACCAACAGGTATATACTTCTTCCCTCTATGCATATGCTGAGAAACTGAAAGGACAGAAATTTCTTTCACCTTCCCTGGTAATCATTGGGAAAGTGGTGGGCCTGCAGGAGCAATTCAAATGGTTCGAGGGGAGCGATGCACGCGAATATTATTTTAAACCATTAACAGGGATACAAAAAACGATTCAGGCGACTGATACAAAACAAGTATATGCTGACAGAGCCTAAATTAACACTACTACAAGACCTTGTGAAAGCTGCGGGCAGGGAAGAATTGATCTGGATGAACGGGTATATATCTGCTATCCTTAAAGCCGATTCAATAACAGAACTGGCACATACAGTAACTAAAAAAATGACCATCGTTTACGGGACAGAAACCGGTAATTCCAAGCGAGTAGCTACTGATCTGGCCACCAAAGCAAAGAAAAATAATTTGATGGTCAAACTTGCCAGCCTTGATCAATACCGTTTAACAGATTTAACCAAAGAAGAAAATCTTTTTGTTGTTATCAGTACACAAGGAGATGGTGAACCACCGATTGCTGCCCAAAAATTTTATGATCATATCCATCACAACGGTTTCCGTTTAGATAATGTGAAATACAGTGTACTGGCATTGGGCGATACATCGTATCCATTATTCTGTAAAACAGGGGAAGATGTAGATGACCAGTTACAAAAGCTCGGGGGCAAAAGGATTGTACCCATACAAAAATGCGATTTAGATTATGATACAGATGCCGATAATTGGTTTAGCCAGGTGATGCAGGCAATTCACGATTCAGTTGTTGAAGCCCCGGTTATTGTAAAACCCGCACCGCAACCCGCGTTTAAGGCAAACACAAAAAAGATCTATACCGGCACGGTGTTGTCAAATATTAACCTGAATGATACGGGCTCATCCAAAGAAACCTATCATGTAGAACTTGCTGCGGAGGAGGTGGATTATTTACCGGGCGATTCAATAGGAATTGTGCCCGAAAATCTTTTGGCCACCGTTAATGCTATTATTACGTTGATTGGAGTCGATTCCGGAAAAACGGTGAAACATAAAGAAGCGACCTATAAGGTATTTGACCTTCTGAAAAAGAAAGCAAATATTCATTTCCTGCATGAACGTGTTGTAAAAAAATATGCGACCATTGTTGGGCAGGATATCCCCGAAGCAAAAATTGACCTGCTTGACCTGCTGAAAATATATCCGGTAAAAAATGCAGCACAATTCGATGAAGTGTTACAAATACTACCGGCACAGTCGCCACGTATCTATACGATTGCATCTTCCAATTCAGCCCACAACGGTGAAGTACACTTAACTGTAGAAAAAGATATTTTTGCAATAAACGAGGAAAAGAAAACAGGCGTATGCTCCGAGTATCTGGCAGGTTTGACAGCGAATGATACTTTCGAATTCTTTGTGCAAAAAAATAAACGCTTCAAATTGCCTGCTGCCGATAAAGATATCATTATGATCGGCCCCGGAACCGGTATCGCTGCTTTTCGTTCTTTCATAAGTGAGAGGGATGCTACGGCTGCTCCCGGAAAAAACTGGTTATTCTTTGGAGAAGAACATTTTGCTTTCGATTTTTTATACCAGACTGAGATCCAGAATTGGGTTGAAACAGGGGTACTTTCAAAAGTAAATCTGGCATTTTCTGAAGATGGTCAAGCGGGAATATTTGTTTCGCATAAACTTATTGAAAACGGGAAGGAATTGTATAAATGGATCCAGTCCGGTGCATCTATTTATATATGTGGGGAGAAAACCCCGATGAGTATGGATGTGGAAAAAGCTCTATTACAGGTAATCGAAACCTACAGCGGCCTGCCTGCTGCCGATGCGATAAATTATTTTGAGAAACTGAAAGAAGAAGGAAGGTATTCGAAAGATGTATATTGATTGTGGGTAAAGAAGTTAAAAGGGTTAAAGAAGTTAAACATGTTCTAAAATACTATACTCCTTTTACCCTTTTAAACCCTTTACTCTTTTTAACTCCCCCGCTAATCAGCTAAACAATGTCAGAAAAAAAGCGTTTATCAAATATTGAAAAAATAAAACAGGCCAGTGATAACCTGCGTGGCAGTATTAAAGAAAGCCTGCATGATGAAATTACGGGTGCCATTCGGGAAGATGACCAGGCCGTAATTAAATTTCATGGGATGTACCAGCAGGATGACCGGGATAGGCGTGAAGAAAGGGCCGCGAAAAAATTGGATCGTTTATATTCTTTTATGATCCGTTTACGTTTACCTGGCGGTTTTGTAACACCGCAGCAATGGATAGCTGTTCACGATATTGCCGGTGAAAACTCAACAGGCGTAATCAAAATTACTACGCGGCAAACAGTACAATTGCACGGCATTATAAAATCAAAAATAAAACCTTCGATCAGGGCTTTTAGCGAAGCAAAATTAGATTCTATTGCTACCTGCGGTGATATTAACCGGAATGTGCTTTGCAGTTCCCATCCCAAACAATCACCCATTCACGAACAGATATTTGCCTATGCAGATAAGATAAGTGAAATGCTGATGCCCAAAACAAAGGCGTACTACGAAATATGGCTTGGAGAAGAAAAAATAGTTGATAAAAAAGAAGAGGAAGATCCCTTATACCAGGACAGGTACCTGCCACGTAAATTTAAAATAGGTATTGCCATTCCCCCTAATAATGATGTAGATGTGTTTGCCAATGATGTAGGTCTGATCGCGGTAATTGAAAATGACCAGTTAAAAGGTTTCAATATTGCTATTGGTGGCGGCTTATCAACTACACATGGGAACCCCGAAACTTATGCAAGACTGGCTACCCTGATCGGTTTTGCCGACAGTGAAGAAAAAACATTAAAAGCGATCTATGAAATTGCCACAATACAACGTGATTATGGTAACAGAAGCGACAGAAAACTGGCCAGGTTAAAATATACCGTTGATAAGCAGGGGATAGAATGGTTTAAAAACGAATTGGAAAAAAGGACCGGTTTTGTTTTGGCACCTCTTAAAGACTATACATTCACGGAACGCATAGATTATTATGGCTGGAAAAAAAATACGCAAGATCTCTGGTATTACACCGTATTCGTAGAGAACGGAAGGATATTAGATGATGAAAAAATTGCTTTGAAGTCAGCATTATTCGAAGTGGCCAAAACGGGTAAAGCCAATTTTCGGTTTACCTGTAACCAGAATGTAATTATCAGTGATGTAACAGAAACCGATAAGGAAATGGTGAACGGGATACTCGAAAAATTTCAGATTATTAGCCATACAGAATTGACCAGTACCATCCGTAAGAATTCAATGGCCTGTGTGGCCTTGCCGACTTGCCCCTTGGCACTGGCAGAAGCACAACGGTACCTGCCCTCATTAATTTCTAAAATCGAGCCGATACTGGAAAAATACCAATTATTGGATGATGGGATTATTATGCGGATGACGGGTTGCTCCAATGGCTGCGCTAGGCCTTATGCGGCAGAAATAGCATTTGTGGGAACAGCGGCAGGGCGATACAATTTGCATATTGGGGGCGACAGGATAGGAGAGCGCTTAAATAAACTCTACCGCGAAAATATACAGGAGCCAGAAATACTTACATCACTTGATGGCCTGTTTAAAGTATATGCTGCTGACAGATATACGGGTGAAACATTTGGTGATTTTTCTGTTCGACAAAAATGGGTAACTGTCTGATTATCGAGGCAGTTTGTTTTCTTAGTCTTATCAATTCAAATAATCATGTAAGCGAGGAATAATCGACCTGTTCGAGAAAGAGAAAAATATTTTAGTAAAAGTCTACTAAATTAGTAGGAAAATAATATATTTGCCCTGTCATAAAAAAAGATAATCACAGAGATGAGTGCTAACATCATTAAAATATATGCATGATCAGAAATTCTAAAAGACGATGTTGAGGATGTTTATTCGTCTTCCCTAGAATAATTTTTCTGAAAATATTCCAACGAATTGCTGTTATCCATTAATTATTTGATCAAGTTGTTACAAAATCAACACGGCAATGTATGCCCGGTGATGTATCATAAATAAATAATAAAATGAACAAACTAACCAGCGTAACCATCCTTATATTTTTATTCACGCCTTTTTACTTGCAGGCCCAATTAAACGGCGCATTACTGTTAAGCGGAAAAATAGTGGGTGAGGACCATCTGGGTATACCCGGTGCCAGCGTATCCGTTAAAGGAACAAAAGCAGGGACTGTAACTGATTCTACCGGAAAATTTTCATTGGTGATTATTAGTAAACTGCCGTTTCGAATAATGATTTCTTCCATTGGCTTCTCAGGACAGGAAATAGAAATAAAAAATGCCAGTCAACAACTGTCGATACAGTTAATCACACAATCTTATATAGCTAATGAAGTAGTGGTTACGGCCAGCCGTACCCCCGAGAAAATATTGCGCTCACCGGTAGCCATTGAAAAACTTGATCTCCGTGCATTGAAAGAAACGCCGGCAGCCAGTTTCTACGATGCATTGGGCAATGTGAAAGGTGTGCAGCTAACTACCTCTTCACTTACGTTTAAAGTACCTAATACGCGCGGTTTTAATATTCCCAATAATTTCCGCTTTATGCAATTGGTGGATGGTATAGATATGCAGGCAGCAACACTTGGCGTTCCATTGGGAAATGCGATTGGGCCAACAGAATTGGATATCCAAAGCATCGAGGTCACGCCCGGCGCAGCTTCAGCATTGTATGGAATGAACGCCATCAATGGTATGGCTAATCTCATTACCAAAAATCCGTTTAATTCGCAGGGGTTGAGTGTATTTCAAAGGGCGGGGGTAAACCATTTTGATGAAAAAGACCATGCTGTTAGTTCAATAATAGAAACAGCTATCCGCTATGCAAAAGCGTTCAATAATAAATTCGCTTTTAAAATAAATGTAAGTTATTTACGGGGTGTAGACTGGATATCTGATACAAGAAAAGACCAGAATACAAATAACAAGATTACCGCGAATCCCTCATATCCGGTATTGGATGGGGATAATAATATTGCTTTTGATGGTTGGAATAAATATGGCGATGATGCATTGTCAGGAAGCAATACAGTTTCGGTAACAGGGCTTACCATAGACGGTAAGTCTAATAAAACACTAACCGTTACCCGTACCGGTTATTGGGAAAAAGACCTGGTTGATCCGAAAGTAGATAACCTGAAATTTGACATTGCTTTGCACTATCGTATTAATCCACGCACCGAATTAAAGTATACTTACCGGATTGGTAAAATGGATGGTGTATTCCAGCGGGGAAATAAAGTAAAACTGGATGATGTAGTGGTTCAAAACCATCAGTTGGAAGTAAAGGGTAATAACTTTACAGTAAAGGCTTATATCTCAAATGAAAATACCGGCAACTCCTATAATGTTAAGCCGTTGGCTGATAATTTAGACCTCTATACCGGGGGTAATGCCAATGTATGGGGCGCAAAATATAAAACTGCGTTGAATGAATTTGCTGGTACGCATGGTGGTTCTTTATCATCGGCTAATCTGGTTACTGCCACTCAATATGCACGTCAGCAGGCAGACAAAGGGCGTGTGGAACCGGGTACTGAACGTTTTACTATTGTAAAAGATTCCATTATAAAAATTAATAACTGGGATATCAAATCAGGCACTATTCCCAATGCACCAGTAACAGGCGGGGCGGCATTGGTTCAGAAAAGTAATTTATACCATATTGAATGGCAATGGGATCTTTCACAAGCTATAAAATTTGTTAACCTCTTAATTGGTGCCGATGCACGTGTGTATGAATTAATACCCGACGGAAATAATTTTGTTGATTTCAAACGTGCCATAGCAGACAGAAACACTGCCTTACCCAATGGCAGTTTCGGAAGTAATACGTATTACAAGAAGTTTGGCGCTTTTGCGCAGGTTACCAAAACTTTTTTTACTGACAAGCTTAAACTAAACGGTTCTTTGCGAATTGATGATAACCCGGATTTTTCTGCCAGGCTTACGCCACGCCTGGCTGCAGTATATACGTTTAAGGAAAAACATAATTTCCGTTTTACTTACCAGCAGGGATACCGTTTTCCTGCCCTGTTTGAAGCGTTGTCTTATGTAAATAACGGAAGGGTAAAAAGGGTTGGTATTTTACCTGTTATCAACGAAGGATTGGGCTATCGTGAAAACAGCTATACGCAATCTTCGGTAGCCATATTTAATGCTGCGGTAAAAGCTGCAGGAAATACGGATGCGGCAGCAATGGCTAATCGTAGCTTACTGCAGGTTGCTAACCTTTTCGATGGTACACCGGAAGGGATAAATTCTTTTGAGGTAGGATATAAAAGTGTGTTGTTCGAGAACAAGCTTATTCTCGATGTTGATGTGTATTCTAATGTATATACAGGCTTCCTTGGCCAGGTGCAGGTATATGTGCCCATTGCAGAAACGATTGGTTCTGATGCAGCTGTTATAGCCATGGTAGACAGGAACAGGGATGCCACTGCCGCCGGTTCAGGAAATGCAGCCAGTCAAGGGCAGGAACGTTATCGTGTGTACTCCAATGCAAAAAACAAATACACGACTTATGGTTCTTCATTAGGCGTTACCTACCAGCTCTACAAAACATTTGCCTTGTCTGGTAACCTGAATTATAATAAGATTAATGAAAATGCTAACGCAGACCTATTTATAACAGGGTTCAATACTCCACAATGGACATCCAATTTTTCCTTGGGTAACAGGGCCGTAACGAAAAATCTGGGATTCAATATTGTTTGGAAATGGCAGGATAGTTTTTTATGGGAAAGTCCATTGGTAACTGGAGAGATAGGTGCTATTAATAATGTAGATGCGCAGGTTACAATCAGGTTACCGACTGTAAAATCTACCATCAAACTGGGAGGTACCAATATTTTAAATAACCGGCATATCCAATATGCAGGCGGTCCAACCATTGGTGCTTTGTATTATGTAGCTATAACACTTGACGGTTTGTTAAATTGATACGATAGCTCAGTAGCAGTTGCGGCTGATATGCTGCGCCTGGTTTCATTTATATCAATATCCATGAATTATAAATAAAATTATTATGTTGGGTAAAAACATTGGTTTGATTTACCTTATTATGCTGGGCACAACAGCCGGTAATGCACAGGTTGTAAAAAGTACTCAAAATATAAGTCAGGTTTGGACCGGATATTTTAACCAGACAAGGTTCAGCAACCGCTGGGGCTTATGGACTGACCTGCATTTACGAACCAAAGAGAATTTTACAGATAATTTTTCGCAGTCAATCGTCAGGGTAGGGCTTACTTATTATCTAACAGACAATACAAAACTTACCGCAGGGTATGCTTATGTAACCAATTATCCCGGGGATAACCATGCCAATATTTCACAACCTGAACACAGGGTATGGCAGCAGATACAATGGCATTCTAAATTTCCCAAATTGCGATTAATGAACTGGATAAGGTTGGAAGAAAAATTCAAACAAAAAATCGCCAGTAATGATTACCAGGCTGAAGGGTATGCCTATAATTGGAAATTACGATATAATTTTTTTTTCAATGTTCCTTTAAGTAAGAAGGCGTTTTCCCCTCATACTTTTTCTTTTGTATTAAATGATGAAGTTCATATCAATTTTGGCAAAGAAATTGTGTACAATTATTTTGATCAAAACCGTTTTTTTGTAGGTTTCACTTACCATATTAATCAGTTGGATAATATACAGTTTGGTTACATGAACCAGTTTCAGCAACTTGCTGCAGGCAATACATATAAAAGTATAGATGTTGCAAGGTTTTTTTATTTTCATAACCTTGACCTAAGGAAAAAATAAAAGTCTACTTAAATAGTAGAATTAAAGTATTTTGCACTACTGAAGTAGAAATTATTTATGTTGAAAGAAGGCCGATCAATAATAGAAAGAGAAACAGTGGCAGGGGAACCTGATTCAAATACTTTATTTCCTGTTTTCATGAAACTCGAAACCCTTTCTTTACTGATCATTGGTGGTGGAAATGTAGGGCTTGAAAAATTGCAGGCCGTTTTGGGTAATTCCCCACAAACCCATATTCGTTTGATTGCCCTTTCAATTGACCAGCGGATACATTCGATTGCTGCAAAACACGGAAATATTATACTTGCGAACAAACCCTACGAAGCAAATGACCTGAATGGGGCCGAGCTCTTAATTGTGGCTGTGAACGATATCCCATTAAGTGAACGGATCCGGAACGATGCTAAGGCCAGAGGCATTTTGGTGAATGTAGCGGATAAGCCTGCACTTTGTGATTTCTATCTTGGCTCAATCTTAAAAAAGGGCAATTTAAAAATTGCGATATCTACCAACGGTAAATCCCCCACCATTGCCAAACGTTTAAAAGAAGTATTGAACGAAATCATCCCTGATGAAATGGATGATGTATTGAAGGATATGCAAAGCATACGCCAAACCCTGAATGGTGATTTTTCAGAGAAAGTAAGGCAACTGAATGACCTTACAAAAATACTGGTGGCAAAGCAGGTATCGCTGGAAGAACTAAACCTGCAGAAACCCAAAGAAAAAAAATGGCAGCAGATTGTCAAATGGTGCCTGTTCGCGTTTGTGTTTATGATTGTAGGGCATACTATTTTTTCTTACTTACCCTCAAGCAAAGTATACGATACCATTAAATCTGTTCCGGACTATATAGATACCCGCTCATTCCTCATTATGTTACTCACAGGTTTTATGGCGCAGATGGTTGATGGTTCTTTGGGTATGGGTTATGGAACTATTTCTACTACCTTCTTGCTGGCCAATGGGGTTAGCCCGGCAGTGGTAAGCAGCAGGGTACATTCCGCTCGTGTTTTCTCGAGTGGTGTTTCCGGTTATAGTCATCACCGGTTTGGCAACATTAATAAAAAATTATTTAAAGCATTGGTTATCCCTGGTATCATAGGTGCTGTTGCCGGTGCTACATTAGCTTATATAGGACAGGAATATTCTGCTTACATTCGTATACCACTGGCTTTATACACCAGTTACCTGGGTTACTTTATTATAAAAAAAGCATTGCGTAAAAAGAATATACAGGATAAAGTAAAACGTGCCGGCTGGCTGGCAGGTATAGGTGGGTTCATGGATGCATTCGCTGGTGGCGGATGGGGTGCACTCGTTACCAGCACCCTGATCTCAAAAAGAAAATCTGCCCGTTATGTTATTGGGTCTGTTTGCCTGGCAGAATTTTTTGTAGTATTTGCCAGTTCAGTTACTTTCTTCATCCTGTTAAAACATATACCCATTACTGATGTACTTGGATTGATCATCGGCGGTGTTATTGCTGCGCCAATTGCTGCAAAACTGGTAGGTAAACTGCCATTAAAAACCATGTATTTTTTGGTAGGGGGATTAGTTACTTTAACGAGCCTGTTCACTTTATGGAAGGCCGTGAATTTAGTTTTGCATTAACCAGTCAAGGATATCCGCTATTTTTAATAGATTTTCTATCGTCAAGAAATTTTTACTTACCTGATTGGCTCTACCATTAGGCAGTAATGGAATAAATTAAGCTTGAATTTACAAATCACATCAAAATAAAGCTACTTAACTTTCTTTTAGGGTTTTTAAACTATTCTCAATAAATTTAGTTACAAATACAGTCCTATGCAGCGTAGAAAATTTATGCAACAAAGTTTACTGGCCGGTGGCGGATTATTATCCGCTTCAGGTTTATTGGCAAATGAGCAAATGCTAAATTATGCAGAAGATCCAAAGCCCTTTAAATGTAACTACGGAATACATGACGGCACGTTTAAAAACCATGCCGGTGCCGACTTTGTTGACCAGATAAAATTTGCCCACAGTATGGGTTTCAGAGCCATAGAGGACAATGGTATGATGAGCCGTACCCCCGAACAACAAAAACGTATTGGGGATGCATTGGCGCAATTGGATATGACGATGGGTGTATTTGTAGTGGAGTTTGATAAATGGCCATTATCTACTTCATTGACAGGAGGAAAAAAGGAGTGGAAAGATAAATTCATACAATATTGTAAAGATGCAGTAGAAGTAGCCAAACGCTGCCATGCCAAATGGATGACAGTAGTACCCGGCAATTACGAAAGAAGCCTTCCCGAAGGTTATCAAACTGCTAACGTTATCGAAGCCATGCGCCGCGGCAACGAAATATTTGAACCGCATGGGCTGATAATGGTAATGGAACCGCTAAGTGATACACCCGATCTATTCCTGCGGCATTCAGATCAAACCTATGCCATCTGCAAAGCAGTGAATAGTCCATCCTGTAAAATCTTGTTTGATATGTACCACATGCAACGCAATGAAGGTAATATGATCGTTAATATCGACAGGGCCTGGGATGAGATCGGCTATTTCCAGGTAGGTGATAACCCTAACAGGAAAGAACCCGGTACTGGTGAAGTGAACTATAAAAATATTTTTAAACACCTTTATGAGAAAGGCTTTAAAGGCGTTTTGGGCATGGAACATGGCAATGCCAAACCCGGAAAAGAAGGCGAATTGGCATTGATCAAAGCATATCGGGAAGCGGATAGCTTTTAGAAGGTGAGTTGTGAATGATTAGTGGTGAATAATGGGATGTATGTAAGAATTTTATCTACTCACTACTAACTACTCACAACTCACGATCCCCCTCTGGATGGGCACAATATTCTATCCCTTATTTTCCGCTATTATTCATACATTGATTATACAAAATAATGCCTGCCATGAGAAAAATTGCCTGCCTGGTTATCTACATGCAACTATTAGTCATTACTGCTATTGCACAGTCTGTCGTACAAAACCTCCTTGTAGAAAATAGCCAAAACCCAATTGGACTGGATATTACGATACCTCGTTTTAGCTGGCAATTGATGAGTGATAAACGCAATGTTGTGCAAACTGCCTATGAAATACAGGTATTTACTGCTGAAAAAGGGAAAGTACCTGTTTGGAGTTCGGGTAAAATAATGTCCACCCAGTCTGTATTCGTGCCGTATGCCGGTACAATTTTGCAAAGTGGTAAAAAATATAAATGGCAGGTACATGTTTGGGATAATGTAAATAAAACAGCCTTAAAAAGCGATACTGCCTCCTTTCAAATGGCTTTCTTACAAGCCAGCGACTGGAAAGCAAAATGGATAGAACCCGGTTATAAGGAAGACAGTGTAATGCGCCCCAGCCCTTTGTTCAGGAAAGAATTTTCTGCCAATAAAAAAATTGCGTCAGCAACTGCTTATATAACAGCGCATGGTTTATACGAGGGGCAAATAAATGGCCGGCGTATTAGTGATGCTTATTTTACACCCGGTTGGACATCTTACAGCAAACGGTTACAATACCAGGTGTACGATGTAACCAATATGATCAGTAAAGGCAATAATGCGATCGCTGTAACATTGGGAAGTGGCTGGTACCGGGGTGTGATTGGGTTTTCAAATAATCATGATGTGTACGGAAAAGATATTTCACTTCTTTTTCAATTAGATATTCTGTATACTGATGGAACGAACGAAACAATTATGTCGGACGGGAGCTGGAAATCATCTACAGGAACTATCCGTTACGCAGAAATTTATAATGGCGAAACCATTGATGCAAGGGAAGACAAACAAGGTTGGGCAATGCCGGGTTATGATGATGCAGGTTGGAGTGCGGTTAAAGTAACTACTCAT
>JAYSXR010000194.1:0-3937 GCA_043717145.1 Chitinophagaceae bacterium
AATATCATTTTATAATCTACTTTAACTTTACCCTTGCTGATATCTGTAAGTTTACCTTTTAATAACTTTTTGCGCAAAGGTTTCAGGTAATCAATAAAAAGTTTGCCTTCAATATGATCGTATTCGTGAAGGATTACCCTGGCAGTAATGCCATTGAAGGTGTCTGTTTGCGGTTGAAAATTTTCATCCATATAGTCAATGGTTACTGCTTCGGAACGTAAAATATCTTCCCTGATTTTGGGAATACTTAAACAACCTTCATTATAGGCCCACTCCTCGCCCTCCAATGATTTTATGTGTGCATTAATAAATACTTTTTTAACCCCCGGGCCATCAGGGTATATGCCTTTTTCATCTTCTTCCAGATTTTCAAAAATCTGCACACTATCCATTACAAATAAGCGGATGTCCTTGTTAACCTGAGGTGCTGCCAGTCCAACCCCACTGCTGGCATACATGGTTTCCCACATATCCTCAATCAAAATGGCCAGGCTAGGATAATCTGGTGAGATATCCTGGCTAACTTTTCGTAAAACGGGTGCCCCATAGGCCACAATTGGGAATATCATTGATGTAATGTGATTTTAATGAACCGCTGCAAAAATACCGGAAAAGGAGCAACTGGCACAAATGCGCCTCAATTAATAGATTGCAAATATTCCTGCAGCATAATGGTAGCGGCTATCTGGTCTATATTGCCTTTTACACGCCTGTCTTTTTTCTTCATGCCCATTTCAACCATGGCTCGGGAGGCCATTTTAGAGGTAAATCGTTCATCAACAGTTTGTATTGGGATGGCTGGAAATTCTTTTTTTAACCTGATGATTGCCGCTTTTACAAGTGGTGTAGCGTGGGTAGCTGTATCATCTAAATTTAACGGCTCCCCTATCAATATCAATTCAACAGGTTCCTGCTGAAAATATTTTTTTAAGAATGGGACCATTTCTTTTGACTCGATAGTCGTTAATGCAGTGGCAATAATCTTTAACGGATCTGTAACGGCAAGCCCGGTTCTTTTTCCCCCATAATCAATGCATAATATTCTTCCCATACGTCCGAAGTTAGATGTTTGTGTTTTATCTTAAGAAGAGATCAGCAATTACCAATACACCAAACACTACGCTGGCGATGCCATTGGCGGTCATGAATGCAATGTTTACCTTACTCAGGTCATTGGGTTTTACGATAGAATGCTGGTAAATCAGCATCCCAGCAAATACAATAACGCCCATCCAATATAACCCGTGAAAATCACCATACATTCCTGCAGTAATCACACAAACTAAACTTACCGTATGAAGTAGTTCTGACACACGCAAGGCTTTTGACTTACCCAACACCGAAGGAATGGAATACAATTTCTGTGATTGATCAAATTCAATATCCTGCAATGCGTAAATAATATCAAACCCACTTACCCAAAAGATTACCGCTAAAGAAAAAAGTATGGGTAACAGGTCGAACCTCCCAGTAACTGCAAGATATGCGCCTATAGGCGCCAGTGATAAACCAAGACCTAATACCAAATGACATAACGCTGTAAACCTTTTGGTGTAGCTATAAAAAAGGATAATAAATAACGCTACCGGTGAAAGATAAAAACAAATGGAATTGATAAAGTAAGTAGTGGCAATAAATAACCCACAGTTCAATAGCACAAATCGTAATGCATTATTGGCAGCAATAATTCCAGCCGGTATTTCCCGTATGGCAGTGCGGGGATTTTTCGAATCAAAATTTCTATCCAGGTAACGGTTGAAAGCCATAGCCGCACTACGGGCAGTGACCATGCAAACCAATACCCATACAAATTTCATGACAAAATCATCATTTGACAACTCAATCGGTTTGCCAAATAAATGCCCTCTCCCAATCACTGTATGCCTCCCAGGAAGATTGCTTGAGGCTGTGCTTACCAATCCTAAAAAAAAACCGATCATCGCAAAAGGCAATGCAAAAATGGTATGAGAGAATTTTATGAGACTTAAATATTTTTTTACTGTTAGCATTGGTACATTTTGGAATTTTGAATTTGATTCTGTCCCCATAATCTTTATCATTCTTTAAATCCTGGTTCAGACAATTTCCACAAAACAATCCCGGCCGCCACAGAAATATTCAGTGAATGTTTCATACCCCATTGCGGTATTTCGATGCAGCCATCGCATAGCATTAATACATCTGCATCCACACCTTCCACTTCATTTCCAAATACAATGGCAATTTTTGTTTCGGGCATGATAAATTTTTCCAAAGAAATACTGCCTTCTGCCTGTTCTATGGCGAATATTTTGTACCCTCTTTCTTTAAGGGCCTTCACTGCTTCTAAAGTGCTGGGGAAATAGAGCCAGTCAACCGTTTCAGTGGCGCCGAGAGCTGTTTTATGAATATCCCTGTGAGGCGGTTGGGGGGTATACCCGCATAAACAGATTCCTTCGGCCAGAAAAGCATCGGCGGTTCTGAATACGCTGCCGACATTGTGCATACTTCGGATATTATCCATCACCACCATAACCGGGTTCTTCGGGGCCTGTTTAAATTCATCAACCGACATACGGCCCAGCTCATCCATGCTCAGTTTTCGCATGGCGCAAAGGTAAACTCAACCGTTCACATAAACGATACGGCTAAGTTCCCCAAATTTATTATTTTGTTTATCCCTTAAACCAACAACTACACTATGAGAAAAATTACCCCTATATCGGTCCTGCTGGCCGTGGCCCTGCCTTAAGCGGGAAAGGCACAAGTTGAAAAAATTGACCTTGATATGATGCAAAAGATCCGTAAAGAAGGCCTGGAAAATTCCAAGGTTATGGAAATTGCGTTTAACCTGACAGATAAAAGCGGTAACCGACTTACTGCCTCACACGGGTTTATGCGGGCCGCTAATTATGCCAAGGAAACCCTGGCGGGATGGGGACTAAAAAACGCAGCCCTAGACCCATGGGGTGAATTCGGTAAAGGCTGGCAACTTGAAAAAAGTTATGTAGCCATTACCGCACCTTATTATAAATCACTTTCGGCTTATCCTAAAGCTTGGACAGGGGGTACCAAGGGACTAAAAAGTGCTGATGTTATCGTAATCAATGCTAAAGACACGGTAGCCCTGGAAGCTTACCGTGGTCAGTTAAAAAGCAAAGTAATCGAATTGGATCAATTGGTTACTTATAAACCCAGCTTTAGGGCGGATGCAAGTCGTTATGCCGATTCCACACTGGCAAGCATGGCTACTGCCAAACCACCTGCCCTAAGACCACAAATCAATCCTGCCGATACAGCTGCCTTGAGAAGGCAACGTGAACAATTTGCTACTCGGGGTGGTGGCGGTGCACAAAGAGTAATTACCTTATTGAAAGAGATGGCTAAAAGTGAAGGTGCCATTGCCCTGTTTGGCAGCGGCAGTGTTCGTAGTCACGACGGAACCATTTTTGCGCAGGGTGGCGGACCATATAAAGGGACCGATCCTGAAAATTTCCTTGATATCGTGTTAGGTATTGAAGACTTTAATACCATATTGCGTTTGGCCAAAGCGGGTGTGCCAGTTACAATATATGTGGATGTAAAAACAAAGTTTCAGACTAAAGACCTGCAGGGCTACAATGTAATTGCAGAGATTCCAGGTACTGATCCCAAATTGAAAGATGAAGTGGTTATGATTGGTGCTCACCTCGATTCATGGCAAACCGTTACAGGTGCTACGGATAATGCATCCGGCTTTTCTGTAATGATAGAAGCCATTCGTATCTTAAAAACTTTGGGCATACAGCCGAAGCGAACCATCTGTATCGGATTATGGAGTGGTGAAGAAGAAGGTTTATTGGGATCAAGGGGATATGTAAAGAAAACCTTTGCTGATCCAACGACCATGCGGGTATTACCTGCCCATGAAAAATTCTCTTCGTATTTTAATATTGATAACGGAACCGGTAAGATCCGT
>JAYSXR010000195.1:0-3936 GCA_043717145.1 Chitinophagaceae bacterium
CTAAACATATCAAAATTACACATTATGATGGAAATACAAAAATTTTTACGCTTCAAAGTTAAAAATTTAAAATATTGCGACATAATCCAGGTATTGACCGCATCATATGAATTAACGCTGCTTCTTAATAACTTATTGTATATATCAATACTATATTGCAGCATATTTTATTCATGAAGCTAGCAAAACAGGTAATATCGGAAGAACTTATCAGGTTCGAGGCCCATTTTAAGGAGGCAGTGAAAAGCAGGGTAGCTTTACTCGACAGGATCATGCAGTACATAGTAAAGCGAAAAGGTAAGCAAATGCGGCCGATGTTTGTTCTTCTGTGCGCCAAACTGGGGGGCACAATTAATGATAGTACTTACAGGGCAGCTTCGCTCGTAGAATTGGTACACACAGCCACTTTGGTGCACGACGATGTAGTGGATGATTCTATGGAACGCAGGGGGTTCTTTTCAGTGAATGCCCTCTGGAAAAATAAAATTGCCATCCTTGTGGGGGATTACCTTTTATCAAAAGGACTTTTATTATCCCTTACTAACAAAGACCATCAGGTATTAGAAATTTTAACGGAAGCCTTTAAATTGATGAGTGAAGGTGAATTATTGCAGTTTGAGAAATCCCGGAAACTGAATTTAAAAGAAGAAGTATACTATGAAATTATAAAAGGCAAAACAGCTTCTTTACTCGCTTCTGCATGCGCGGCAGGAGCATCCACCACTTTTGAAGACCCGGCACAGGTAGAAAAATTGAAACTATTTGGCGAAAAAGTAGGGTTGGCATTCCAGATAAAAGATGATCTCTTCGATTATGGCCAGGATGATATCGGCAAACCCACCGGTAATGATATCAAGGAAAAAAAATTAACCCTTCCTCTTATATACACATTGAATAACTGTTCTGCCGATATAAGGCGCAGAATCATTTACATTGTAAAGAATGAGAATACACAAAAAGATAAAATAAAATTCATCCTAGAATCAGTAGAAAAAAGCGGCGGTATCAAATATGCCACCGATAAAATGCTGCTATTTCGTGATGAAGCCTTAGAAATCTTATATGAGTTTCCCGACTCAGATGTGCGCAGGGCACTGGAAGAACTGGTTCGTTACACCACTGATCGAAAATATTAATGCAGAAAAGATGGAACATATTACAGGCCGATGAAGAAAAAATTATCCTTCTCCGGGATACCTTGAAAATAAACACCATTCTTTGCCACTTGCTTGTACAAAGAGGGATTGATGATTTTGAAAAAGCCAAACAGTATTTCCGTCCGCAATTATCCGACCTGCATAGCCCCTGGCTAATGAAAGACATGAACAAAGCTGTGAACAGGATCATCACCGCTTTTGAACAACAGGAAAAAATCCTTGTCTTCGGTGATTATGATGTAGATGGCACTGCATCCGTAGCCTGTGTTTTCCAGTTTATTCATAACATTTACAGTGATACAGATTTTTATATCCCGCACCGTTACCGCGAAGGATATGGCATATCCAAAATGGGCATTGACTTTGCCAAAGAAAATGGTTTTACACTGATCATATCACTCGACTGTGGCATTAAATCCGTGGAACTTATTGCTTATGCAAAAACACTGGGGATTGATTTTGTGGTTTGTGACCACCATCTGCCTGATATTGAATTACCTCCCGCTGTTGCCATTCTCAATGCAAAGCAAAAAGATTGCCCATACCCATATAAAGAATTGTGTGGTTGCGGCGTAGGTTTTAAATTAATGATGGCGCTAACGGATAAACTGGGTCTACCCGATACTGCTTATCTCAATTATTTAGATCTGGTAGCCACAGCCATCGCCGCCGATATTGTGCCCATCACCGGGGAGAACCGAGTCATGGCCTTTTATGGTTTGCAAAAAGTAAACGAAGATCCTTGTGCCGGTATCAAAGCATTGATGCAGCTGGCGGGTGTACAAAAACACATGCATATCACCAATCTCGTTTTTGTAATCGCCCCCAGGGTAAATGCAGCCGGACGAATGGATGATGCACGAAAAGCGGTTCAATTATTTATCGAAAAGGATTTCAACAAAGCACTCTCTTTTGCTGAAATGTTACACAACGATAATACCGAACGCCGCGAAACCGACAGCAGCATTACCGAAGAAGCACTGGCCCTAATAGAGAATGACCCATTAGCAAAAAACCGGAAAACAACCGTTGTTTTTCAGGAACATTGGCACAAGGGTGTTGTGGGGATTGTTGCCAGCAGGCTGATAGAAACTTATTACCGCCCCACCGTGGTGCTTACCAGAAGTGGAGAGTATGCAGCAGGTAGTGCCAGGAGCGTAGCTGGTTTTAATTTATATGAAGCCATTCATGCCTGCCGCGAACATTTATTGGGATATGGCGGCCATTATGCTGCTGCAGGTATGACTTTATTACCCGAAAAAATACAGATTTTTTCAGATGCATTCGAAAAAGAAGTCGGCCGTTTAATAACAGACGATCTTTTAATACCTGAAATCATCATTGATGCCGAGATCAGCTTTTCCGATATCAATCCTTCATTATATAGCATTCTTTCACAAATGGAGCCTTTTGGTCCGGAGAATATGCGCCCGGTATTCATTGCCCGTAAAGTGTTTGATACCGGTTTCTCCAAAATCGTAAAAGAACAGCATATCCGATTTGTAGTAACGCAAAATAATATTACCCTTACCGGTATTGGCTTTAACATGGCAACTAAATTTAAATTGCTTCAAATGAAGCAGCCGCTTGATATTGTTTTTACGATTGATGAAAACGAATGGAACGGAAAAAAAAGCTTACAGCTGCAGATGATTGATCTGCGCATTTCCCAGGGCGCTTAACAAATGAATACATTGCCTTTGCGAACCTGTTGCATTAAACAGGTATATCTGTCACTACACATTTTAATATATAAGTGTAACAGCTCCTCCCACAGCATACCCTGTGCAGGTAAGTACCCTACCCATTGCAATCTCCTCATCTGTCAACACATCATTATGCGACATCCATACTTTTCCAGATAGGCAGGTGGCCGCACAGGTGCCGCACTGGCCGCTCTCACAGCTATATGGCAGAGGGATTTTCAAAGCTTTTGCAGATTGTAAAATCGTATCGGGGTATTGCGCCACGAAACTGAATTCATTTTCTTGGATGGTCAGGCTGATTGTATGCGGTTTTTTATCAGGTGGCTCAGGTTTATACTGCGGCTTTTCAATAACAAATATTTCTTTTCGGATGTGTGACGCAGTTACTCCGCTATTTTTTAACACAATCGTGATCATACGCATATACTCAAAGGGGCCGCAAAGATAAAATAATTGCCTTTGAAGGGGACTATACGCATACTTATAAAGTAATTTTTCCAATAGGTAAATCCCAAGCCTTTTATGTAAAAAACTTGTCGCATTACTAAACAGGAATTCGATATAAAACCTATCCGGAAATTGCTTTTGCAGATTATTTAGTTGCTGATAAAAAATAGTCCTTTCAACAGAATGGTTACTATAAATCAAAACAACTTGGATAGAAGGATATGCATACAATACAGTTTTAATAAGCGAAAAAACGGGTGTGATTCCGCTGGCTGCTGCAAAGAATACAAGTTGATCGGAAGAACCCATATCTACAGGAAGTGTAAAAAGACCGGAAGCACCTATAGTAGTAAGCACATCCCCCTCTTTTGCTGCATCAATTAATTTTCTTGAAAATTCGCCATTGGCAATTCGTTTAATGGTAATCTGTAAAGGTTCATGTAAAACAGGTGATGAAGAGATTGAATAATTACGCCTCGTTTCTTCGCCATTACTTTTTTTAAAAATAAAAGTGAGAAACTGTCCCGCAACATAACTGATTTCCTTACCTGACTCATACGCAAGAATAAAGGAGCGGGTATCTGCAGTCTCAGTTATAATGCGCATAATACGCAGTGTAATAAAAG
>JAYSXR010000196.1:0-11906 GCA_043717145.1 Chitinophagaceae bacterium
TTAGACAAAGCCCCGCCATGAACCTTGATTAGTTTTCCCTCTTCTGCCAGTTCCTGGAGGTCCCGACGTACCGTATCTTCCGACACATCTAATTGGGTGCTCAGATCTGACGACAATACTTTGTTGTGCACATTGATCTGTTGAATGATATAAGCCTGCCTTTCCTTCTTAAGCATAGATAAAAATAAGGCAAATGTCTCAATTGTGTATTTTTGTGAATAGTCCATGGTCAACAGACCATGGTCTACTGAGTTTACTTCACAACCATGATCAGTCCCAATACCATACAACAAATCACCAACCGAATTGATATTATTGATGTGGTAGGCGAATTTGTGAAATTAAAAAAAAGGGGAACTAATTATATAGGGGTTTGCCCATTTCATAATGAGAAGAGCCCGTCATTTACAGTATCTCCCGCCAAAGAAATATTCAAATGTTTCGGCTGCGGCAAAAGTGGTAATACTATCACCTTTTTAATGGAGCACGAGAAGTACAATTACGTTGAAGCACTCAAATGGCTGGCAGCGCGGTACAATATTGAAGTGGAAGAAACCGAGACCAGCCCGGAACAAAAACAGCTGATTCAAACGGCCGATAGTTTATACATTATAAACGGTTTTGCGCAGAAGTTTTTTGCTGATCAGTTATTCAATACCGAAGAAGGAAAAGCCATTGCACTATCCTATTTAAAGGAGCGGGGGTTTACGGAGGATATCATACAAAAATTCCAGATTGGTTATAACCCTGATGGAAGGGATACATTAACAAAAGCATTATTGGCCAATCAATTCAATAAAGAATTATTGCCGAAGACCGGTTTGGTTTCTTTGCGTAACAATGATGAGTTGGTTGATAATTACCGCGGTCGTATCATATTCCCTATTCATGGCAATACCGGCAAAGTGCTTGGGTTTGGTGCAAGGGTTATTGGAAAAACAGACCGTGGCCCAAAATATATTAATACCCCGGAAAACGAGATTTACAGCAAAAGCAAAATACTATACGGCTCATATTTTGCGCGGATGGCCATAGACAAAGCAGATGAGTGTTTATTGGTAGAAGGCTATACAGATGTGGTGAGTTTGCACCAGGCAGGTATTGAGAATGTGGTGGCCAGCGGCGGAACTTCACTTACCACCGATCAACTGCGGCTGATAAAAAAATATACCAGTAACCTTACTATTATTTATGATGGCGACAGTGCCGGTGTAAAAGCAGCACTGCGCGGGCTGGATATGGCTTTGGAAGAAAGCCTCAATGTTCGCCTGGTATTAATACCCGATAACGAAGACCCCGACAGCTATGTAAATAAAGTAGGTACCCATGCTTTTAATGAGTTTGTGGCTTCCGCTAAAAAAGACTTCATCATCTTTCAGTTAGAAGTGATGTTGAAAGAAGCGGGTACCGATGTTACCAGGAAAAGTATTGTTGTAAACCAGATTGCTGAAACGCTAAGCAAGATTAATAAAGCAGAAGATTTTACCAAGCTGCAGGATTATATCAGGCAGTGTTCCGGACTATTGCGGATAGATGAAACCGGGCTTACACACCTGGTAAATAAATACAAACGGGATAAGGTTTCAAAAGATGAAAAAAGGGCAACCGTAGAAGAAGCTACTTTTTTGCAGCAACAGGCATCGCAACAGCCTGAAGATGTTTTGGATGATACCCAGCTCCTCTTTAACCAGGACGAGGCACATGAAAGAAACATTCTGCGCGTATTACTTGAATATGGATTGCGGCCATGGGATGAAACCAGAACGATGGCTGATTTTATTTTTGAAGAACTGGAACAGTTTCATTTCGATAACCCGCAACTGGAACAGCTTTTCGAAGAATATAAACTATGGTACCAGCAGGGATTAGAGCCCACTACTAAAACTTTGCTATATCATGAGAATGATGCCATACGTAACCTCGTGGTAAGCATCAGCATTTTCCCATTTGAACTCAGCCAGAAATGGGATGAGGTAATGGAAACCATGAATATAGTAAACCGTGATACCAGTATTCAGGATGTGATGATGAGCGTTAATTTTTACAAGCTCCGTAAAATCAAAAAAATGTTCAATGAAAACCAGCGCGATATGGAACACGCTTCATTAGACGACCAGATGAAACTGATAGAAGTACACAAACACCTTAAAGAAATTGAAAGGGAATTGACGAAGCAGTTGGGAACGGTGATTATCAAATAAGTAATTAATCAATTCCAAAATTACTCCCCTTTTTTCGCCAATAACATATCACTATAACTATGATGAATCAGATCAGCGTCTGCAACTTCGAATGCCTGCATATAAAAATCACACTGTGCTTTCAGGTCATCAATTGTTTTTGAAGGGTCGCTGAGGTTGCCAGCTTCTATCTCTACAAAAGAACCTAAACCCGGTACTTCATCCAGGTGAAATTTCACATTATCTATGAAGAATATTTTACGGTTTTTTTCGACCACCACTTTAATACCCAATGCTTTTTCCAGCAATTGTTCTGTGGCTGCACCATCCGTTACTTTACTCAAAGAAAAATCAGATTGCTTGGGTCCTTCCTGGTCGGGGCGGTTGTAAAATATAAGGCTATTTTCAATATTACCCTGGCGCAATTTTAATCGGCCTGCAGGAACTGTAAAATACGTGTCTTTCTGGTGATCCAGTCCAATAAACCTGGCACCGTTTGAAAGTAAAAATGCTTCCACATTTTCGGGGTGAAAGCATTTTGCTTTTATCTCTATATTAATATGGTTCATTACTTTTCTGAAGGGTTCTTTTTACCAGCCATTAATTTTTCTACAGCGGTTTCCAAGCGGTGTAAACGTGTCTCTTCCTTTTTGGCCGCTTCTATCCAGCTAACATATTCTTTCTGGTTGGTAAAAGACAGTGAGCTGAAAAACTCATGCGCATCTTTGTGTTTGGTAAACAATTTATTTAATTCAACCGGCGGCACCACTAACCTTTTTTCAAAATCAATACCATTAATTTCATTACTCTTCATTTCAGAAAAAGCACGGGTTCTATTAGGGATTTTATCCAGTTTTTTAAAGCGAATGGCCGTCCAGACATGGTCCAATGTTACCTGACGCACATTTTCGTATTCATTCCTGGTCAGGAACTCCCAACTGCAATCCCTGTTAAGATCACTGACGATCTTACTAGTTGTTTTAGGATAGGATATCCATAACTTGGTATCTTCATGCAAAGCCGGAAATACTTCTTTCAGCACATTATTCAACTGGTGCTGGCTGAGGGCGAACAATAAGGCAAAATCTACCTTTTTACTTTTCAATAAAGGGGTTACGTTCTTGGCATACGTAACCTTGGCAAATTGCTTTTCAATGGTTGAAGGCAGCCCTTGTATCAACAGGGTCTTTTCATCTTTCAACTGTAATTTTTCAAAAATGGTCTGATTTGACATGCCTAAAAGAAAATTTAGGTGATGTAATAAAGGAAAGCAAAGTTAAAAAATTGTTACCATAGTTCATAAACAAATCAAAGCTATTTTACTTCTGTAGCGTTAATTAACAGGAAACAGGAGCTTTTAACTGATACATATATTAATTTTTTATACTGGGATTGTAATAATCTCGGACCATTTCGTCCATAATTTCTGTTAATCTGGTCATCCGTTCCCCATAAACGGGATGGGTAGCCAGTAATTCGGGTTCCTGTGCGCTATGACTAAACCTGGCCATGCGTCCCCAAAGAACAAGGGCCTCCCTTGGATTATAGCCTGCCAGTCCGCAAAAAATCAATCCGAGATTGTCCGCTTCTTGTTCATCTTCTTTACTATATGGTATCCAAATACCCGCGTTGGTACCCATTCCGTACGCAGCGCGAAATAATTCTTTTGTATAATCAGGATTCGCTGAAAGTGATTCTGCCAGTATTTTTCCATTCAATTTATCCTGTAAATACTGTTTCATCCTTTCATTTCCGTGCTTTATCAGCATGTGCGCCGTTGTATGACCTAACAATACTGCCAGGGAAGCTTCGCTTTGTGTAACAGGCAATAATCCGGAATAAACCGCCATCTTACCGCCGGGCATACACCAGGTATTCACTTCTTTTTTGCCAATCAGTTTAATTTCCCAGGCGTAGCTGCTCAATTCCGAAAGGATCGTCTTTTTATTATGGTAATAACTTTTAGCCGCAACTATAATCCGGCTACCTACCCTTTGCACAAGGGCATAGTCCTGGTCTTGCGAAGAGTCGATAACCACATGTGTTGACAAGAATGATTTATATTGATCCCCTGAAATGGATAAAACGGTATAGTCTGGTACAAGAGGCGACCTACCCCGATTTAAAGAATTGCGTTGCGATATAGCCTGTAAGGATAACAAAGAGAATATACAAAAAAGGAACCTCATTTCTTTCATAGAAAGAACAGTTAGCTAAAAATGGATTGAAACAACTGCAATTTACGCATTTGTTTCAATCCATTTTCTAGTACTTTCCGGTATAAAAAAATTATCTGGGATGGTAATATTTCATTGCTTCCGGCATCAGGTCTTTAATTTTCTGGATACGCTGCGCATCGCTAGGGTGGTCGCTAAGAAAAGCCGGAGGCTTCTGGCCGTTTCCAAGAGCTGCCATCCTTGTCCAGAAATCAACCGCTACACGGGGGTCATAACCAGCGGCAGCTGCAAAAATTAATCCGAAATGATCTGCTTCCAATTCTTGTTTGCGAGAATTAGGTAATAGAGCCCCATACTCAGCACTTACCCCATATACAGAGTTAAAAATATTAGCAGCTTGCGTATTCGTTCCCAAAGCGGCGCCAGCCAGCGAGCCTAATCCTTGTGCAACCATTTCCTGGCTCATTCTTTCCTTACCATGCCCTACCACCGCATGTGTAATTTCATGGCCCAATACAATGGCTAAGGCTGCTTCAGTTTGTGTTACAGCCAGAATGCCGGTATAGACTACTACTTTTCCTCCGGGCATACACCAAGCATTAACCTCATTTTTGTTAATCAGGTTAAACTCCCAGTTATAATTATCAAGTGCATTTGGCATCCCATTGTCCTTATAATATTGTTTTACCGCAACGGCTATCCTGTTACCTACTCTTTTTACCATTTCCGTATTGCTGTTATTGGCAGGAACCACAGGATTGGTATTGAGAAACTCTCTATACTGTGCAAAGGCCATGGCCTGAAGGTCATTATCAGATACCAGACTCAATTGGCTTCGGCCTATTATGGAATTACTAGTACAACCATTTAAAAAAAATGCAAGAACGACGAGAGAGAGTAAATTTTTCATATGCAAATAATTTATTAATTCACTGTAAAGCTAAATTACCCGAATTTTTAAATTGTTACAGAATTCATGCAATGTGTTACATAATTCCAGTGTTTTACACTATATAAAAATAGAAAGGTACCCGCTTAATAAATTATCAATGATGTAAGAGAAAGGTAGACTGGAGTTTTACTGGTTTTGTTTTCTTTGCCTTCGGCGATCGCGGTATTTGAAAATGGGCACTTTGCTTTCGGTTCCTTTTAAGATTCGCCCGATATTTTTTTGATGGGTCAATACCACCATCAAAGCCACTAATACTGCGAAAATGCGATAAAGCGTTTCTTTTTCATTGAAGATAAAAAGTATAAAAACCATGAACGATACACCAGCCAAAATAGAACTGAGTGATACGAAACGGGTAAGATAAAGAACCAGTAAGAATACGCCTATACAGCAAACAGCCACCAGCGGCTGGATGGCAAGGGCCATTCCAAATAAAGTAGCCACTCCTTTCCCTCCTTTGAAACCCGCCCATATTGGGTAAATATGCCCTATAACGGCAGCCAATCCCAGCCCGATCATCAGGTTGGTCCGGTGCAGTTCGTCTTTAAGCAAATAAGGTAAAAAAATGTAAAGCGAAGTTGCCAGAACACCTTTTGCAATATCCACCACCATAACCACTGTGCCCCATTTAGAGCCCAAAACACGAAAGGTATTGGTAGCACCTGCATTTCCGCTTCCGTAGTCGCGTATATCAATTCCGAATAAGGACTTACTTATCCAGACTGCTGTGGGAACCGATCCGATTAAATATGCTAATACAATGAGCAACAATTCGTTCATTGGGGGGTGGTTGAAGTTAGGAGGTAAATATAACGATAATGTAGGTAATGTTTACTTAACATCCAAATTTTGTGAATCCATACAGAACCAGGTGGCTATCCACCCATTACGGCTGATAGTTTGTTTATGCTGCAGCCCGAGTAAATAACAGGCAGCCAGTATATCTTTTTCATCTTCCGCCAATAAGCCGCTAAGCAATAATTGGCCTCCCGCCGCTAACCCTTGCCTTAGGATATCAATGTTATCCAGAATAATGTTCTTATTAATATTGGCTAATATGATATCAAATTTTTTATTGAATTTCAACTCACTAACTTTCTCTATATAAACATATTTACATCCGTTGATAAATATATTTTCTGAAGCATTTTCTATACACCAGTCATCGTTATCAACTGCCAATATGGAAGTAGCCCCTAACTTCTCTGCAAGTATAGCCAGTATGCCGGTGCCGGTACCAAAATCAAATACCGATTTGCCTGTACAATCCAGTTCGCGCATCATTTGCATGACTGTATAAGTTGTTGCATGATGCCCTGTACCAAAGCTCATTTTAGGGGTTATGACGATTTCATGCATCACATTTTTGAATGATGGATGGAAGTCTGCCCTAATTCCCACGAAATCATCTACTTCAACCGGTTCAAAATTAGATTCCCATAATTTATTCCAATTTTGTTTATTAATAATTGATTTTGAATACGTAAGAGAGTATTTGTTGAATAAATTATCTAGTTCAATACCAGAAAAATCTTGTTGCCTGATATATGCTTTCAGGACAGTATCAGATTCCTCAAATCCATCATATCTCATTTCAGCCAGTTGGGCAATTAATTGGTCACGTATTGTGCCTTCGCTTGTTAATATGGTTAGTTCGCAATAATTACTCATGTTTGATTTCTTAGGAATGATGGTTAAAAATGTTAAAAGGGTTAAAGAAGTATATACAACTGCTTTGACCCTTTTAACTATTTTGACCCCTTTAACTACTTTAACTCATTTAACTAGCCCTCAGCATTTTCAGCCCCTTCTTCCCTGGGTTTGAACTCGGGTTTGGGCATGAGTGCCTTACGACTTAATTTGAATTTACCAGTTTTTGGATCTAATCCTACCAGTTTCACTTTTACCATATCCCCTTC
Organism: Chitinophagaceae bacterium; assembly: GCA_043717145.1. Lineage (GTDB taxonomy): Bacteria > Bacteroidota > Bacteroidia > Chitinophagales > Chitinophagaceae > Sediminibacterium. Next base: position 7,229 of record JAYSXR010000196.1, read on the forward strand.
TTTGAACAGTCCGTCCATCGATTCGAGGCGTTTCCAGCTGATTTCGCTGATATGTAATAAGCCTTGTTTACCAGGCATGAATTCAACGAAGGCGCCGAATTCTTTAATCCCTTTTATAGGACCTTCATACACATCGCCTACTTCCGGAATGGCAGTAATACCTTTGATCCACGTCACCGCTTTATCCAGGCTTTCTTTAGAAGCTGAGAATATACTAACCTCACCGGTATTACCTACTTCTTCAATATTTACGGTAGCTCCTGTTTCACGCTGGATTTCCTGTATTACTTTACCACCTGGTCCTATTACCGCGCCGATGAATTCTTTATCAATGATTAGTTTCACCATTCTTGGTGCATGTGGCTTCACTTCAGGGCGAGGTGCGGGCATACACTCATACATTGCGTCGAGTATGTGCAAACGGCCTTTTCTTGCCTGTTCCAAAGCCTCCATCATCACTTCCATGCTAAGGCCATCTACTTTGATGTCCATTTGCACACCACAGATACCATCGCGGGTACCCGTTACTTTAAAATCCATATCACCCAGATGATCTTCATCACCCAGGATATCTGTGAGGATTGCATATTTACCATCATTCCTGGTAATCAGTCCCATTGCCACACCACTTACGTGCTTAGGAAAAGGCACACCTGCATCCATCAGTGCCAAGGATCCGGCACAAACGGTTGCCATGGAAGACGACCCGTTACTTTCTAAAATATCACTTACAATTCTAACCGTGTACGCATATTCGCTACCCGGCATCATTTGCCTTAAACTGCGCATGGCAAGGTTACCATGGCCCACTTCCCTACGGCCTACCCCCCTCATCATTTTTACTTCACCGGTTGAGAATGGAGGAAAATTATAATGAAGGATAAATTTCGTGTATTCAGATTTCTGGGCACTTTCAACCAATAATTCATCTAATTTAGTTCCGAAGGTAACCGTTGTAAGTGATTGAGTTTCACCTCTTGTAAATAATGCAGAACCATGCGGTGTTGGCAGGGGTTCTACTTCCATAGCCAATGAGCGAACCTGGTCTAGCTGACGGCCATCCAACCGGATACGGTCATCCAGCATCATGTTTCTTACCACCTCCCATTTCAGGTCTTCATAATATTTTTTGGCTAATTTCTTTTCCAGATCGGTTGCTTCTTCGCCGAGGCTGCCTAACAATTCGTCTTTTAAAGCACTGTAAGCTTCTGTACGTTCGTTTTTAGCGGAACCCTTTTTTGAAATTTCATATACCCTGTCTTTTGCGAAAGCGTTTACTTTTTCCTGTATGGTTTCGTCTTGTGCAGGCTTTTTATACTCTCTTTTTGTGGTAACACCTTTCTTAGTCCTTAATTCTGCCTGTGCCTTTATCTGGATGCGAATGGCATCATGGGCAAGTTGCAAGGCTTTTACCAGGTCTGCTTCTGCGCATTCTTTTGCTTCTCCCTCCACCATCATCAGGTTCTTTTCAGTAGCAGCAATCAGGAATTCCAGATCGGAGGCTTTCAGTTCTGAACGGGTTGGATTTACTATGAATTTACCATTCACGCGTGCAATCCTTACTTCACTGATAATTTCTTTTATAGGGATATCTGACACAGCCAATGCCGCTGATGCAGCAAGACAGGCTAAAGAATCGGGTAATATCTCCGGATCACTTGATACCAGGCTTATTAATACCTGAACATCACATAGGTAATCTTCGGGGAATAATGGACGTAAGGCACGATCAATCAACCGACTGGTCAATATCTCATAATCATTCAATCTTGCTTCGCGTTTAAAAAATGAACCGGGTACACGGCCAGCTGACGCAAATTTTTCCTGGTAATCAACGCTTAAAGGGAAAAAATCCTGACCATCTTTCGGGTCCTTATTGGCTACTACTGTAGCTAAAATAACGCAATTGCCCTGTTGGACAGTAACGGCACCATCAGCCTGTCGGGCTAATTTTCCCGTTCCGATGGTAACCTGGCGGTCACCACCGAGGTCGAAACTCACATTAATGGGTTGTGATAACATAATCTGATTTTGTAATATGAGCTATGAAATATATTGCTATTCATGGCCCTTGTTTATAAATGGCAAAGCTAAATACAGGAACTGACAGAAATAACTATTCCCAACCGTTTGATAACTCAGTTGGGAATAGCATCTGCAATTCTTTGAAAATTATTTTCTCAGACCCAGTTTTTCGATCAAAGCACGGTAACCCTGGAGGTTGTGCTTTTGCATGTAGGTTAGTAAACGCTTGCGTTGACCAACCATCATCATCAATCCACGTTGGGTAGAATGATCTTTCTTGTTAGCTTGTAAGTGCTTGGAAATCTGGGAAATACGCTCAGTCAATAAGGCAACTTGACCTTCAATAGAACCCGTGTTAGTGGCTTTTCCACCAAATTCAGCAAAAATGTTTGCTTTTTTTTCAATTGTTAAATAAGGCATCTCAAAATGTTTAAAAAGACTCCGGAATGGTTTTCTTCTATTTTTTATCGGGTGCAAAAGTAGGGATAATTAATGGGAAAAGGAGAATTTCCAGACGGAATTTTGAAGTAAATCGGGTAGTTTTATAGAATTCTCCTGCTTTGGCTCTAAAAACGGGTATAGATTAGTCAGGCAATCGGTAATGCAGGGTTATTGAATACTTTTTTTAAGTGCCTGGCGCATCACCTCACTTTGTTTTTCGTGAAACGTTGACCAGCTTAAAATTTCAATTTTTACAAATTTAATTTTTTCAAAAATGATTTAAAGATTTAGCAGTTAAAATGCAGCACGAGCCACATTAATTTGTCTAATGTTATAACTGCTTCTTATTTTCATGCGATTCATTAAGTACAAACCTGCCCATGTTTGGTGTTACAATACTCGGTAATAATTCAGCTATTCCTGCTTATGACAGGCATCCGACTTCGCAGGTGGTTACGTTAAATGACCAGTTATTCCTGCTGGATTGTGGAGAAGGTACACAAATGCAGATAGCCCGATACAAAATCCGGAGGAGTAAGATTCACCATATTTTTATTTCGCATTTACATGGCGACCATTATTTTGGGTTGATCGGCCTGGTTACGAGTATGGGGTTATTGGGCAGGGAATCTGAATTACATATTTATGCACCGGCTGCGCTACAAGACATTATTGACCTCCAATTAAAAGTGGCGGTAACCACGTTACCGTTCCCCCTGGTATTTCATCCGCTGGAAAAAGAAGGTATAATAATAGACAATACCAAATTCAGGGTTGAGTGTTTTGATACCTGCCACCGCATACCTTGCTGGGGTTTTATTATCCGTGAAAAAAGGAAGCCGAGAAAGATCCATAAAGAGAAAGTATTGGAATATGAAATTCCCTCTGTTTTTTACGACAGGTTGAAAGATGGATATGATTATGAAAATAAGCAGGGCGGTGTTGTTAAAAACGAACTGGTAACCTTTGCTAATAAACCTGCGAGAAGTTATGCATTTTGTGCCGATACCATTTATGATATCAGCATTGCAGAGAAAACAAAAGATGCAACGGTTCTTTACCACGAAACCACTTATTTAAAAGATCTGGAAGAGCGTGCCGCAGCACGTTTTCATTCAACCAGCGTACAAGCTGCAGATATTGCATTAAGAGCAGGTGTGCAACGATTATTAATAGGCCATTTCAGCAGCAAATATGAATCGCTGGATGCTTTTCTTTCGGAAGCGCAGGAAGTATTTCCTAATACCGATTTGGCTATAGAGGGGGTGACGTATAGGATATGAAACCGTTTTTGAATTTTATATTTAAAGGTAATAAGGCAATTGCACCTTTAATACACAACTACTAAACTTATCTGATCAATTCATTAGCCATCTATAGAAATCTGCAAACTCCTGTCGCCAACTGGCTTCATTATGCCGGCCGAGGGGATTGACAACACTGCGCAAAATATATCGCTGCTTTTTTTGGAGGATAGCTGACATCCGTTGCATATCATTTACCATGTTTGCCGATTCTTTACTTCCGGCATAAAGGTAAAACTTAGGCATGGCCGTAGTTGAAAATCTTTCCGCATCGCTGTAAATAGCCGGGGCTATCCAGAAAGCCGGCGATAAAACACCTGCGCTGCCAAATACAGCGGGATATTGCATCACTGCATACAAACTGATCAACCCCCCTAAACTGCTACCGGCGACAAACGTATTTTCAGGACCTTTTTTTGTATGGTATTTGGCGTCTATGTATGGCTTCAAAGTATTGGCAAGAAAATCTACATACTGCTTCCCCTCACCTTTACCATATTGGGCGTTATCATAAGGATTGTATTCGGTAAATCTTTTTTCGCCACCATGGTCAATGCCTACTACAATACATTCTTTATCCAGTTTCTTTTGTAATGTATCTAAGCATTCATCCACACCCCATTCACCAAAAGCGGCTGTTTTTTCATTGAAGAGGTTTTGTCCGTCATTCATATAGAGCACAGGATATATTTTAGAAGACATTGCATATCCTTTGGGGAGGTATACCCAAATCCTTCTTTTGCGGTTGAGCTGTGGCATATTGAAGGCGGTATCTATAATACGCACCTGCGGACTGGCTGTGTAGGTTTTAGGTCTTTCGGGATAATCATCTTTCCAGCCGGCAATTATAAATTCATTTGATACATCGGCATTCACTTCAAGTATCCTGTCGTCAATATCCCTGCCAT
>JAYSXR010000197.1:0-3914 GCA_043717145.1 Chitinophagaceae bacterium
GAGAACAGTATTTTACAAATTGTTTTAAAGTATCGTAATGCGGAAAATGGTCAAACAACTGCGTCAGCAATCTGCTCTTACGGCACAACTATCTGCTTCAAAATCAGCGGGGTATTTCAAACTGTTACATAGAGCGTTTATTTTGTCCTGTTTGCTTCGATATACGCAACCATCGTATTAATATCTATTAATATTTTACGACCCTCTTTCGGATCTTTTATTGCTATACCATATTCCCTGTGTAACAAGACAATCAGTTCAAGGGAGTCGATTGAGTCAAGTCCCAACCCATTATCACCGAACAAAGGTTCATCATCTTTAATATCATCCGGCTGCATGGATGTTAAGTTCAGGAACGTAATGATTTGTTTTTTTAACTGCTGTTTTAATTCTGTCGCTTCCATAATAAATAATTCAAATCAATTTTTTTCTTTTAAGGCCCAAAACGGTTACCAGTTGTATCAGCAATGCAATAACGATTAAAGGTATAATATTCATCCAAACATCACTCAATTTTCCCCCTTCCAAAAACAGGCCATAGTAAGCTTCCAGGCACCAATGCAATGGGGATAATTTGATAATTGTTTGAAACGAATCAGGCATAGCAAAGGCTGGTACCATTAACCCTCCAAGTGCGGCGAGTATAACAATTGACACGGCACCAAAACCATTCGCCTGTTCCTGTGTTTCTGCAAAAACACCCACACAGATCGCATAACTTATTGCACACCATCCACAAAAAAATGAAACGATGAACAGGCCCAATAGATCTTCCGGCAAATTCAACGCAGGCAAGTTCATGTAAGGAAACAGCCACACACCAATGGCAAAGATCAATGCCGCCTGTAACATTGTAACACCCAGGTAAGTAATTTGTTTAGATAATAATGCTACCAGGTAATTGGTAGGTAAGGTTTTTAACCGAATAAAACTGCCACTCAATTTTTCACGAACGATACCGCTGCCCAATGATAATACAACAAAAAACATGGCGAATATGGTCCATGCAGGCACATTGTGTTGCGAGGCATTGGGCACCGTTCTGTTACCATCCCTTGAAACCGCCACTTCCTTAATGGGCGACTGGCTATTCAGCAGCTCATTTTCCATAGAAACCGGCAATGGTTTTTCATTGATGGAAAAATAGAGTTGTTGCAAAACCTGTTTACTCTCAACCATCTGTAATGCACTATGCAGTGCGCCTTGCACTGAAAGACGGAAAGCGTCCTGCAAAATGGGATGATAATATAAAATGATGGGATCTGTATTTCCTGCTTTCCTGTTAAGCGTATCCCCACCTTCCAGTCCAAAACTATTCATGGCTTTCGCTGTCACATTTTTTGCCTTCGTTGTTATTTTTGTAGAAAAATCTTGTGGAAGGATTAGAGCAAGCATGGCATCTTTTGCATGCATCCGGTTGGTAAGTTGCTCATCGTTTGTGTTCTTTGAAACTTCTGTCAGTTTAAACATTCCGATCTTATCAATTGCCTGTATCATCTCTAGGCTTATTTTCCCGGTATCACGGTTAGCCAGCAAAATCACTACTTTATTTTTATTTACCAGTTCAAACGTGCTGTTCTGTATTTTAGTAATCACAAGCACCAATAATATAGGCATGGCAAACATCAACGTGAGGCCGATCCTATCACGCAGTAAAATGCGCAGGTCTTTTACTAAAGTGGCCCCGAGTTTATACATCAGCGTTTCGGTATTTTTTGCAAGTGAAATTCAAGAATAGCTCTTCCAGGCCGTTCTGCCCATGTTCTGCAAGCAGGGTATTTAGATCATTATGTACAATAATCTTTCCTTCATCTATCAAGGCTATAGTATTGCACAGGTCTTCAGCTTCGCTTAATTGGTGGGACGTGTAGATAAGCGTGGTGCCATTTTTATTCAGTTCTTTCAGGTAATTGATGATAGCATACCTTGTTTGTACATCTACCCCAACCGTTGGCTCATCAAGAAATAATATTTTCGGTTGGTGTATCACCCCTATTGCCAGGTTGATCCTTCGTTTCATACCTCCCGAAAATTTCTCCACCGGTTTGTTTCTTACATCGGCCAATCCAAGTACATCCAGTAATTCATCTGTTCTTTGTTTAATCTTCCGGCTATTCAGTCCCGACCATGCGCCAAAAAACGCGAGGTTTTCTACAGGGGTTAATTCCTGGTAAAAAGAAAGGTCCTGCGGAATAAATCCGAAAAGTTTATTAATTGATTTGTCTTTCTCCTTTATTTCATTGCCGCAAAGACGGATACTTCCCTGTTCAAATGAAAGTAACCCCGTCATCAAGTTCATTAAAGTGGTTTTACCGGCACCGTTGGGCCCAAATAAACCAAACCGCTCGCCCGCCCCTATAGTGAGGTTAAGGTCAGAGAATAGCATGGCTGACTGACCCGGATAGGTAAAGCAAAGATTTTTTATGTCAACTGCTAAAGAGTTCATTCCTGCCATTTAATTTTCGACAAGGCAACAAATGCCTGTTTTTCTATCTCTGCCAATTCTATCAAATAATCGCCCATCATATTAAAATCTTCCTGGCTGCTGATCCTGCCTTTATAAATACCTGCAGCCTGCACAGCAGCAGTGCGCCAAAGGTCACCTGCCTGCGTAAATGATTTTGATATATCCAATAATTGTTCTTTTGGATGATATGCAAATGCTTCCTGCAAAAATGCACCGTAAATATATCGAAAGCCCCCACCACCCGTTCCTATTTCTTCCTGCATGCGCACAAGCTGTGCCAGGTACAGGCCGGCTTTATGTAAGCCTAATTTATCACGCCATTTTTTAATTCTTTTACCCGTAAACCTAATCCCATTCACGCCTGCAATCGGGCCGGGGATGCCGATCATATTACTGATATTTTTTTTGATGCCTTTTTCGATAGCTATCGCAATTTGATGATCTGTGATAGCCGCGACCTGCTTGGGGTAATAAAGCTGCCCTTTAGGTGCCAATGCCCCTTTAGCAAACCGAACCCGTTCCAGTTCATAACTGCTTAGGGTAGTTGTATTTTCCATTACCGGATCACTTATTAGGTAATTATCTCCTTCCTTCCCATATACAACGATGTTATGAGCATTAAAATGAAAGCGGTATTCTTTAGGAAAATAAGGCAGATAATAAACGCCTACCTGGCAACCCGCAGGTTGGCCGGCTTGTAATGTTTGATCTAAAATCTTTTGTGCCTCTTCCTTTGAGCTGAATTTTTTGCGAACGACTTCTATGTCCAGATAACTGCAGGTTCTTTTGAAAATCAATCCTGGAAATGTGCGAAATGCGATGGCCGGACCATTATTGATTTTCATTAATGGGATATATGCAAAAAACAATCCCGCACCAATGCCAAAAGCCAAAGGCTCTGTCATTTGCGAAACACCTATATGTCTTAATAAGTTGGTTGTCACGCCATTTTCACAATGGGCAGATTGTATGTGTTCAAAATCAAGCTTCATTCACATTCATACTTTTCAGGTCTTCGATACCCACATTAAAAACATCTGCGTAACGTTGTAATTTTTTGTCAGATAATTTATTAAACACTTCTGGCCTGAAGTGCCCTTTGATCTGCCATTTCCAAAAACCGGTATATGCTGCTAAAATGGTAATATCCATGAGTGCCCGTTCCATAAAAAAAAGTAAAGGGCTTACTTCATTTCTGAATACCTTTTGTTTTGCAGTTGCCTTCCTGCATTCAACATCATTCCAGGCCACATCCAAAGCATTAATCTTTACTTCCCAACCTCGACTTAATTCAGTTACATATTTCCCCGACCCGTCTAAGGCATAACAAACTTCTTTTGTGATCTTTCCAAGTGAGCTTAGATCCTGGGGAATTTCTTCTTTATTCATAAAGATGGGAATATTATTGCAAAGGTTACTTAGATTAATCTGTGAGTTGTGACTAGGC
>JAYSXR010000198.1:0-11881 GCA_043717145.1 Chitinophagaceae bacterium
GTTGGACTTTTATGAATTTCTCCGGGCCATGGTGTACAGACATCCGCAATGCTAAACATGGTAGTACGGTTGAATCCTTGCGCTTTTAAAGCTTCCAAATCTTTAGTAATTCCTTCTTTACTGATGTTGGAACCCATCCACATCCATAATACACCGGGCTTAGCAGATTCAGGAGGATGTTTAAAAAGGAATGCAGGGTCATTACTATTTTGCTTACCAGCAGGCACAGGTTTGTTTACTGTTTGCGAAAAAGAATTTGCATAAGTGAGTATTTGTAAAAAAATAATGCTCAATAATAATTTGAATTTCATTGGTTCACTTTTATAGATAATGTTATCAGCTGTTATTTTTATAGCAACATCTTTGTGTCATTCACTGGTATAGCATACCATTTTGGAACTTTAATATTAATTACCTGAAATATTTCATCATCCCATCCACTACCAACTAATGTCCTTTTTCATTCGGATGATTAACCTGCGACATATAATCTGTAACTTTTTCACCTGATGAAACGAGTTTTTGAAAAACCGAATAATTATCTACTAAGCCTGTTTGGTATTCTTTTGATAATTCAATAACCTGTGTACATATTTTTTGTAGATCAGTTTCCTTGCTTAATAAATCTACCCGTTGATCAGGGGTGGCAGTTGGTAAAATAACTTTACTATTTTTTTTCAATGCTTCTTTTATCATGTACTCCCAAGACTTACGGGAAGCTGTTGCACCAATACCGGTATCATTTAACGCATAGTCAATAAATAATACATCGGGCTTGTGATTGAGCACCTGCTTTTTAAAACGCCTGGCTCCCTGTTCCGAGTTTTCTCCACCAATACAAGTGAGTATAATATTGATTACAGCATAGGGATATGATTTCTTTAGCTCTTTCAATAGTAGCAAGGGATAGGATTGCATTGGCTTTACATCCGGTGTTACAAAATATCCTGATGGAACAGAGTGGCCATGAAAAACTAAGTTGATGGTTTTATTTTTTGGCCACTCTTTTACTAATTCTTTTTTTATTGGTTGGAGGTATTCGTCTTTTTCTTCATCCTTGTAAATAATATTTTTTCTATTTGCTTTTTCATTACTGTTATCTACAGCAAAAACTGAAATAACAAAAGGAGCAAACATTCCGGTAACCGCTGCTGATTTAATAAATGTTCTACGTGATTTTTTTTTATTTTTCCTTTTATTATTTACATTAATTTTAAGTTGCAATTGCAACCATGACATGCCAATGTCTCTTTTCATATGCCAGTTGCTGTAACCTTTATAATCATCATGTAATACTCCATAAAAATGTGAATAGAGAATAGTTTATAGTATAAAAAAAACACCATTTTACAAATACTGCTCCGTTTTTCTGAAACTGGTCCAAAGTATGCTTACACTCTCTTTCGAATCCTCCTATTAAACCTTTAAACTTATTATTCGGGGTGGTATGTCAGTACTGAATACTTATAATTCTTACCGGCCCGAATAATCCAGAAGGTTGCAATGGACTATCCGGAGTATAAGTGTTATAAGGGCACCAGGTCAATCGTTGTTCTACCGGCAACTTACTATCGCCAATCAATCTGTTCATCCAGGTATTTACCACTTCAATCTTTATATCATTTACTCCTTCTTTTACCCAATCAGAAATGTTAAGCTTGTAGGGTGCAGTCCATACGCCCCCCGCATACTTGCCATTAACAGTAACCTTGGCCATTGCGGTAACAGCACCAATATCTATAATTACATTTTTTCCGGCAGGTAATTTATCCAGATTAAATTTACAGTTATAGAAAGCTGTTCCTGCATAGTACTTAATCCGGTCATCTTTTGAAGTAGTCCAATCAGCCAACGTTTCGAAAACAACCGGTTCTTCAGGGCCTCTTTGCGCAGGATTAAAGTTGACAGTCCATGGGCCTTTTAACTCGGCGAGCTGTATCGGTTCCGGAAAATTGGTTCTTACATCTTTTGCAGAAGATTTATCAGCAGTTTTACGAAACACTACAAACACACTTTCATAAGACTCCAACTTTAAAGGAACTGCGGTGGTATTTTCTTGCTGGTCGTAAGCGGGAAGGTTTCGTATGTAGCCAGTTGTAGCTTCCCAAAGTTCGGGTTGCATGCCATTCACCCGGAATTCAGGCGTAATTATTTTGGTGTCGCTTGTCTGGTTCGATATAAAATAAATTTCCCGGTCGCCCAATGTGCGATGACCATAGTGTATTGAAAGATCTTGAGGTAGTTTGCAGTCGGGGATACATTTGATGAGTGCAAGAGCCTCCTTCATATCCATTCCGCTTATGATCATTCCTTTTCCGAACTTCCGTGATTTTACTTTTACCCCATCCATATTACCCCACAATTCCGACGCCATTGTAACTAACTGCTTATCCGCTAGCGGCTGGTTTTGTAAGCTGGGAGAACGTTTGGGTGCAGGACCAAGAATAACCGCACCATCATTGACAAGCTGTTTAATTTTGGACAGTAATTCAGGGCGCATGGTTTCCAGTTTTGGTAAAACCATCATCCGATATTGGGTACCGTGTGGCAACGTAATAAGTCCGTTCTTTACGGTCATATATTTTTCAATCACCTCGGCATTCATATAGTCAAACTGGTAACCAACGGGAAGTGCAGGATCAGTAACTCCCGTCATTTTAGGAGCATCTTCGCCAATAAAATAGGCTACATCAGCCACATTTAAACCCTGCTGTAGCATGAAATTGGTTCTTTTCAAATATTGGGTATAAATATCCATCTGCGAAAACCAGGTATTTTTTCGATTAAACTCATTTCCGAACCAAGCATTCATTCCCGGATTTTTATCCTCATAAGGTTGGGTGATGTAAACATGCAGTAAAGTGTTGTTAATCCCCTCTGCAAAAAAACGATCACCACGCTGCTTGATGGTAGCAGGATACCTGCTGAATGGACTACCAGCGCATGTGTTTGATTCGGCGGAAATTTTTGTTTTACCGTAAATATGACCACAAGAAGTTGCTGCACGGTTCTCAATATCTCCAAGTTCGCCCTCACTCCAGAACTCTCCACCAATTTCGTCCGACTGTCCACCATACATTAAAAATTCACCCGGAAAACCCCAATGGCCATAATTCTCCAGCCAGGTTTTTAATCCATGTTTATGACTAACTTCTCTTAATCCTCCAACATATTCATAAGCCACTTTGTCTGCAACCATTCGCCGCATATCCCAAAGAAAGCGGTCGGACTCCAACTGGCTATTCACAACCATCCCCTTGTAAACAGGAAGATAAGGGATGGCATTGTACCCATATCTTTTTTTGAATTCATTGAGAAATTCATCTGTGAAATTTTGCCCACCTGTTTCATAACTATCCTGAACTACTACCTTGAAACATTTTCGGTCTTCTTCAGGAATTCGTTTCAAAATTTCGCCCATGTGGCCATAAAAATGTTTTTCAGTATGAATTTTACTCATCTTGTCTACTTCGTAACCAGTTGCTTCCGGTGATGCAGGGGTGTTAACTGTTCCCGTCGGAGTCATACCTGTGCGCAGGATAACCCAATTGCCTTTAGGCACTTCCCAGTTAAGCGTACCATCAGCGGTAAGATGTTTTGATATGTCAATCACTTTTGAACCGTCAACTACAGTAGAGTTGTCGTCAACAATTGGTTGGCTGGCCCATTGGTAATCTATCCAATATGGCAGCGGCGTAGGATGCATTTTTGCCAATGTTTTTTCACTAAAACGCTCCACACGTGGCGCAGCTCCTATCACAACTTCAGCAAGCCCGTGGCCGGAAAATGTATCTTGTATTATCAAACGAAAATTAAAAGCGGTAGTAGCCGGAAATGAGATAACAACCGGGGCATAGGGATCAAAACCAACGTTTAGTGCAGGATTAGAACGATTCATTTCAAATTCAGAAAGATTACGGTATTTTCCATTGGAAGCTTTAACCTGAAATTGAACCTTTGCCAACATTGGTTTTTCTGTAGGACGGATAGACAGGCTTCTCGCTGTGAAAGGTTTTTTTGAAGTAAAGTCGATAATAAATTTATCTCCCTTTGGCAAAGTGATACCAGTACTTTTGTTTCCATCAGTAATTGTTGCAATATCAGCCACTTTCGGAAAAGTAGTTACTGTTCCGTTTTTGTTATTCAATACAAGCTGGTCATCTTTTGGAACAGGATAAGCAATAAGCTTTACATCCTGAAAGATATCAATCGGCTTTATCAGTTTTTGGGAAATTTTAAGTGGTCCCGTTACACGAAGCTCGGAAGCGGTAAGATATCGCATGGCCTCCCCCGAATTAATCCACGGGCCACCAGATTGGCTCCAGCCAGGTGAATTGAATACGCCGATTTCGATATTCAGTTCAGTTGCCGTTTTCAATGCCGCATGAAGGATATCCCACCACGGATCACTAAGCATTTTTACTTTCCCGTAAGGAACATCGCTCAACCCAATATTTCCAATAAATGCCCGGTTAATACCCGCAGCTTTCATTGAATAGAGATCTTTAATTACCCCCTCTTTTGAAATATTATCGGATATCCAATACCAGTAAACACTGGTTTGAATGGAGTCGGGCGGATTAATGAAGCCGCTTTCAAGAGACTCGTTAGAAATTTTAGTATTGTCACTTGCCCACGCTATTATAAAAAATGCGGCCACTAAAAAAATAACTATCCTGGATATAAGTTTCATTTTTATATTTTTTTAAATAATAAGTCACCTGCCAAAAACCATTTCGTTTTTTAAGTATTTACTGGTGATATTTTATGTTGTTTGTTTAATGTGTATGACGATTATTTAAATTAAATTTCAATCAAGCATTTCAGGTAAAGCAATTCTCTTCCAATTATTTGTTATTTTTTAAGTTCATCAGGAATTTTTCCAACCCGGTCCTGTACATAACCCTGACACATACCTTTTTCTTTAAGCAACAGGACATCCAATCTTTGTGAAAGCTGTATTGAAAAACTTCCTGCTTTAAATGATTTCAATCCTCCGCCAACACAAGTGGCCATTGTTCATGGAACGATTCAATTTGTTATTGTGTGAGTTTAGATTGCATAATAGTTTCTATTTAAAATTTTAACTTATTTTCCAAATACTGCTTTAATGGCTTTCAAATAAGCATCTCCATATTTTTTTTCCGGTAATAAATAACTTCCTTCTGTCCATTCGTTCCAGGAATTCAACACCACTATTTTATGCTTGGGATTGTATTCATCCAAAAACTTTTTTGCTTCGGCCAATTGTTTTTGAAAAGAAGCAGGCGTGTTACCCACAAATACGGGTGTCCACGGATAATCCCTTAATTCAAATTTATCGCTTTGTGTGCAGCGTGGACTTGCATCCCAGCCCATAGAAATATTTGGGGTGTACAATACCTCTGGGTATTTTTTTGTGAAATCTTTCCAGTAGGCTTTAGCAGATGCAAATGGTTTTTCTACCGGCACAGTGGGGAAACCATCGGTAGGGTAGTTGCTGTAATGATGAATGTAGCAATAAGTAGAGACGCTCTCCGCATTCAAGGCCTTAATCATCTGGCTTGCGTTAGCTGGAGCTGCCGGACCGGTTATGGTTTTTACAAAATCATCATTTACCATCCAGCTCATGATATTAAAGTGTACACCAGGAAAACCTGCAGCTTTAGTCTTTACATCCAATAACTGAATAGCTTTTTTTGCTTCTTCAATACCACCAACGCCATTTATAAAAGTTACAATTTCATAAATGGAGAAATAAGGTTTGCCATCTATCAACCAATAATTAGGTTGTTTAAAATACTTGTCTACTATATACGTAGAAATAGTATCCCACAATGCCGCCGATACTTCACCTTGTGTAAGTGCCACACGACTGTTATCAAAACTGGCTGGCTGTATGTTTAACCAATCATGGTTTGCCCACATTAATGCAAACTTTAACCGGTTACGGTTAGGGGCTTTTAAAAAACCTTTTTCCAATCCTTCTTGCAAATACTGTCCGGTGTTGCTGTACCAATACCAATCGTAAATAAAACAATCAATACCGTTATCTGCGGCAATGTCTATTTCTTTTGCAGACCATTTGGGATCGGCTTCATTAAAATAACCCCAGCTCGGAACTTTGGGTTGTTCATGTCCTTTAAATCTTGGCTTTGCTGCTTTTACCACGTCCCATTCTGTCCAACCTTTGCCATGCCATTTTGCATTGATACTATCTGGATGGTAGTTGGGGAAATAATAGGCGGCTACCTGGTAATCATCTTTTTTGACCTTTTGATTTATTTGAGCATTTGCTGCCAATGACACAGTTGCTAAAAATATTACGACTACATACTTAATAAGTGATTTCATGTGTTTTAAAGTTGATTTTTTCATTTTTTATGTACTTTTATTTACTATTTATTAAATTAAATTCTTCAGTATGATTATTTGGCTTTGCCTGTAGACCAGTATGTTGCTTTAAGTAGTCACCCTTAATTTTACTGGCAGTTTTATGATCGCCGGTAGGGCTCCATCCAGGGGGCATAAAAATGTATAATATTTTATTCTTAATACCAGGCACCTTTAAAACGTCTTTAACCAAAGCATTTATTTCTCCAAAATAGCTATCAATAAAACTATTTTGTTTGGTTTCCCTAGTTATACCATACTCAATCTTATCCTCTTTTATTTCGGGTTGATAAGTACCAAAAAGCCTATCCCAGATATTGAGCAGTACGCTAAAATTTGTATCCATATACCGTGGGTTCTTTGCATGATGCACACGGTGATGAGAGGGCGTAAATACCAACCGTTCTAAAAAACCTAAGCGGCCATTGGGTAAAAAATCTTCACGGATATGGAGAAATAATCCCCAAACAGCATCAATGGTTATGATTAAAAAAAATACGGCGGGTTCTACGCCCATCAATATACAAATAGCCGTTTTAACAAAATCGATGTAGGGTTGCTCCAGCAGAAACCTGTTATACGCTACTGCAATATTAATGGTTCCGGGAAAATGATGTGTAGAGTGTAAGCACCATAATAGGCGAACTTTATGTGCCAAAAAGTGATGAAGAAAATTTGCAAACTCATAAATGATATATCCATAAATAAACCAATACCAGGTGAAAGAGGTTGTGATCAGTTTGTAATGCTGAAAAAAACCAATAGTTACAAGCATTACCGAAAGGGTAATCATGTGCCCTAAAACTGCATTCACTACATAGTTTAAAAAAGGAATTTTGTAGTCGCCGATTTTAAGCCTTTTTAAAATCATATTAATAAATATCTCAACGAAAAGCATTATAGGCAATACCGTTCGAAGAATAGTTACAATGCTCGAAAATGAACTTAAAGAACTAAAATCATTCAGCTCTAACACTTTTTTTAGTTCCGTTATATTAAAGAGATTGAGTACCTCTTGCCAGGCTGCCTTTAAAAATTCCATAAATGATTCAATATTTTAGAAGATTTAGCATCATAATTTCTATGGATACACTTTAACAGAACCCCAAAACTTGGAAAAATTATAATAGTCATTTGAACTTTATTTGTCGTAAATAATTTAGAGTTGCAGGCACTAATACACCAGCCCTATCAACAAACACAGCCGCAAGAAAAGGACGGCTGTAATTTCTGCCTGATGTAACAATACCCTGAAATTTAATTTTTTCGGTCTCTAACATACTGTACCAAGGGGGCTTGTTTGTAAATGGATTTTCGCCAGGTAGGTAAGAGACCTGTTGATCATAATAGTACCATTGACTCATTTCTCCATAAGGGGTGGCCACAAGTTCCTGGCCTCCATAATAGGTAGTACCATTGTGAACATACGTATCAGATTTATAAAAAGTATTTGAAGCATAGAGTGCGTGTTCTTCGGTTGATGCAATATCGAATGGCCAGCGTCCATCTGCACTTGTGCCTAAAACATTGCCAATAATTTGGCAGGTAGAATCTACGCTTTTGACAGCATTGTAGAAGGCCTGGGCAAGCCCTACAGGAACCGAGGCTGCGTAATCTAGCCATACATAGTGAAAATTAAATGTCAAAATTTGTTCTTGCAGTAGCCGGCACTTATAATTTATAAATTCAATTATTCTGCTTTCTGGAATATTCGTATTAGGCAAGCTACCTCCCAAAACATTATAATCGTTGACAGAATTAATATAGGGAATTACCTCAATTCCCCTTGCTCGAAAAGTAGTAACAATCCTTTTAACTAACCCGGTATCGAAATTGTTTTGAACGTCGTAATCGTCATAAAAAGGAGACAGGAAACCACCAGGTTTTATCGGCATGCTTATTCGTTTCATTTTATAAGGAGTCCGGCTATTCCAAAGCTTAAAACCATATTCGTTTTCAAACGTCACAACTATATAATTAATACCATCTGCTACTGCGCTATCTGCCCATGCATCCACATTTGCATATTTTAAATTGTATGTTAACGGTGGCGGGGGGTTAACACCTGCCTTTATCTGCTCACCATAACTTCCAATAAATACATTGAGATTAAAGTTTACAAGCCAGCCTTTTTTAAAAGACTGAAAATTAGCTATTTCTTTTGTCAAGGTAGTGGAAGGCGTAAAGTTTTCCCGCTCTATTAATTTAGAAAAATCTAATGGTTGTTCCCCGGAGCTGGAAAAAAGGTTTTGCGATTGGGATGTAGTGCAGCCACAAATAAGCCAAATAATTAAAAAAGTGTATTTCATTTGATTTAAAAATTAATTTTCAACATTATAAATTATTAAAAACCTAAACTATTTATTGGATTTAATGTCAATCCGAAGAAATCTACAATCGTCTCACAAGCAATATCCAGTCTTCGCTGTCTGGCTTGTCTGGCACCATCCAACTTCCTGTAGATGTGATAAAGGTTTTTAAATTGGTGTACATACCATTTCTTGTATTAAACCATTTGGCCGAATAGTTTTTATTGATTAATAAATTTTTCAACTCACCCGTAGATGGCACTTTGTTAGCAAAATAAACTACATAAGTTTTTTGCCCATCTGAAGCTATGAATGATTGGTTTTTGTCCACAAAAGATGACCAGACAGTATCATCAAATCTTGGAATTAACTTCCACCAATTAATAGCTGTGTAGAATTTTTTGAGATGTGATAATTGTTGGGCACCTAACAGATTTGCACCATCATACCAACTGATATACCGAACAGGCATTTCGTAATCTGTTCCATAATCAGGTGGATTTTTGGAATATAGATCATTCCACACACCATTAGCACCATAGCCATAACCGTAAATGCCATTTTGAAATGCTTTATAACCTGCTTCCCTTGCTCCTTTGGCATCCGTCCAAAAACCTTCATAAGCAGATTCATACAATACGGAAGGTTTGGTAATTGGACTGTTCCAGAAGTCTTTGCCAACAGCAAACAAATCATCATTAATTCCGCTCTGCCATTGTATGCTCCACCAGTTGTGGTAAGGCTTATCACCCCACCAGGAGTCAGCCGCACGGGTATGGGAAGTGTTTTCCATGTGTGCCGTTAATGGATGATGATACCCATCATTATCATCAATGGCTTTACCAACAGCAAACCATTTGTTGATAGTAACACTGTCATATTTTTTATACATGTTTTTATCAATCTCCTGTGCAATAGTCCACATAACAGGAAATGCACCGAACCTTGCCGTCCAATAGCGGCTTAATTTATACATGTATTTTTCGGGATAAGAAGCTGGAAATTCTGCAGGGTCTAATGCCCAGCAAATAGAAGAGTTGGCATTAACCAATCCTTTATCAGCAATGTATTTAAACTTGCGGTCAATATTCCTGAGCCCTTCTAAATCCTTATCATCAAATCCATCCCTAAAATTGCAATACGCTTCTTCATCTTTTGCTGAATGGTTGCCGCCGCCAACGGATGTATTTTGTCCATGCGGATGTTGAATAGCTTCTGATTGATATACAGTAAACCCCTGGGCTACTCTTTTATCAACAATATATTTAAACTGAGAAGGAACTCCTTTTACATTGGATGTATTAAAGCGCTCATGAATAAATATCCAATGGGTATCGCCAAGATAAAAGAAAGGTGTGCCATCTGCATACACAAAATATCTTTTGTTATCACTGATTTTTAAAAACCCATGTTTGTAAATTTTCAGGTTGCCACTGTAAGAAATGCATTTGATTGTTTGTGAAATATTGTTCAACCCTGTATTGGTATTATCGGTGCAGGTTGTAGTCATCTTCCAGTCGCCGGTTGCAGTTGGGGCAAAACGAATTTTCCATGTATTACCACCATCCCAAAAAGCAGGGCGGCTGATTGTTATTCCATCTGGCCCGGTAAACGTTGCTGATATTTCCACTTCATCGAATGGGTTTGCATAAGTTTTTGTACTCGTCAACTTCATCTCTGCAGAAGTCCACTGCTCAACGTTATGGTTGCTTTGTGCAACAACAATGTCAGCAAAGAAATAAAAACAGACCGTAAAAATTAATCGCTTTTTCATATAGCTTATTGTTGTTTTAAAAGGGAGTGAATGGCATCTATATGCTCCGTATTATTTCCAATTGTCGGGCAAAGCCAGCCACCTTCATCAAATTCGTTCCAGGCATAAATGATGGCACATTGTGCCGGCGATACTTCTTTATTATTTTTGAGCCATTGCATACCATTTTTAAAATGCTGTGCCAGTTCTTCTGCTGTGGCATTGGTGTAATATTCTTTGTCCGGATAAACATGCCAGGGCGTTGGATGCAAAATTCTTGGCAATGGGTTCCATCCTGCATCCCACACCGGCACCACCTGTTTGCCGGTGGCTTTGCATTCATCCCAAAAAGTTGCTGCTTCATTTGCCAACTGCTGATAAGTACCAAGCTTTGAATTCTTAAGAGCCACATAACTGCTGATGGCATCGGCTCCCAATGAATCGCACCATTTTTTGCCTGTGGCTGCATCAAAATCCATGATGACCATGTAAGGATTTTGTAAACCGGCTTCAATAATAACTTTTCTCACAGAGTCAATATGCAGTTTAAGGTTATGAAAATTACCCCAGGTTTTAGTTACATTTTCAACATTGATAAAACCGAAATACCAAAGCGGCCTTCTATTCAATACTGTTTGATAACCGGTTGTTTTTATTAATCGGATCACATAGTTGATATAAGCTGTGTCTTTAAAGCTGTACCTGCCCTGTTCGGTGATAGCGCAAAAATTAATATCGTTTTGATGTTTGCTTTGCAAATAAGTTTTTAATCCTAAACTCAACATATCATTTTCTGCATACAATACAAATGCCCAATAATCAAGTCCTGCATATTTTGCATAATCAATTTCCTTATCCATTATTTGTTGCGCTGAACCATCAATACGCACTGTTGAATCATTTATTATTTCAGCAAAAAAAGGAAGCCGCTCATGAAACTGCTTAAGTGCCAGCGTTTTTTCCATCACATCATTCACGCCATCTTTTTTTCCATGCCAGGCATCCCAGCGGATGCCGCCAATAACCGGACTCTTTACTGGCTTTTGAGCAAAAGCCAATTGAGTGAAAAAAAACAGCATTATTAAAAACAGGTTCCGTGTCATTTTCTTTCGTTGAATTTCTTTTCACCAAACACTCCTTTTATTGCTTCCAAATATTTCATCTTATTGATTGTATCAGGCTCCAGGTAACTCCCTTCCGTCCATTCATTCCAGGAGTTGATGGTAATTATTTTGTGTGCTGAATTAGTGGAATCAACAAAATCTTTTGCACTTTGCAATGACTGTTTAAATTTTGACGGTGTGTTGCCTGTAAGTATAGAAAAGAATGGATATTCTCCTTTTACAAACAGCTTACTTGTATCACATCTGGGCGACGCATCCCAGCCCATTGTTACATTGGGATGATACGGCACTTTAAATTGTTTTGATGCTACCGACCAATACTC
>JAYSXR010000199.1:0-3894 GCA_043717145.1 Chitinophagaceae bacterium
TGATCGCACAACAAATTTACCATCGTTGGAAACAGGGGCACAGCCAGGATCCGCGCTTCGGGGCTTTGTTGCCTATGATAAAATTATCTGGAGAGAAAGCCATGCAGGCAATTAATACTGGTGAGATCTAGCCCAGCCTACTAATGTCGAAAACAGAATTTTGAATGAACATACCCGGGCTACCTCAACATTCAAGATTCCCTATTCGATATTCATTACTCATCCCTCCTTCGCAACCCCCCGCCCCGCCAGTTATATTTTACAGATTTATATTGATCAAAATTTTTCTCTACGTAATAGCCAAGCTCCAGTTCATTCAGTTGAGTTACCAATTCGTAATCTGGCCGGTAGCGAACCATAAACGAATCAAGTTCGGGCGATTGAAGTTTAGTAATCTTTCTTACAAACTGTTTGCTGAAGCGGTTGTTTACATATTTTTCATGTTCCTGATCCACCAATCTTTTCTGCAAGCTCAATATGCTCCGGTTTCTTTTAAAACGGAACATATTGATAATTTCATCCAGGTCGAACCCTACCGTTAACCCACCTGGGTTATAACCCGGATTATTACTCAAACGAAGGCCGGGCCTTTTGAAATCGAATATTTTAGCGTAGTCTTTTCGGTTCTGGATAGAATCAAACCGGTAATAGCTATTTCGCACTTTAACTTCGGGAAGTTCTGTTGCCCGCAGGTGGATCATCACATTAAAATTCTCAAGGTTGGAAATCGTATCCACAGGGTATTTCACTGTTGTTTTGCCGATAAGCGAAAACCAGATGGAGTCTTTTGTCAATACCCTGATCGTATACCTGCCTAAAGAATCGGTAATCACACCCTTTCCAGAAGTGCTTAATACCCCCACTGCTTCCAGTGGACGGCGGGCCGAAATATCATAAACAGTACCACTGATGGTTACATACTGGGCACTGGCTTTTTGCAACAAGCAACCCAGTGCAAACACAATCAAAAGTGTAACAGGGGGTAGCCTTTTTCTTAAATCCATAGTTTAGGCTGTAATATTAAAGCAGGGTTGGCAGAATACAAGAATTGTGTTGCAAATTAACGCGGTTTTTGCAGAAAGGCTATAGGTTGTAGATGGTTCAAAGACCCTTATCCGTTACGCTCATACTATGATCCATTGCCCATGGACCAACTTAAAACTTCAAATCAATAATATATGGTAACATTTTCCGCCAGGTAGGCCAATCATGGGTGATATCGGCACCCCATAGATCAAGGTCGTACCAAATACCTTTTGCATATAGTAGCCCGGCAAACCGTTTGGAGGCATCGGGATCTTCAAATGAGCCGCTGCCTGTATAAATATGTATATGGTGGCTGGCCCGGATTTTATCTAAATACCATTCATCGGTAAGGTTGGGCAGGTAGTGTTCAGGGCTATTGTAATACACCTGGTCGTCAAAAAAACCTTTGGTATATTCTGTAAGGTCATAAACACCACTCATACTAATGGCACCATTAATAATATCCGGACGTTTTAAAAACAGGTTCATCGCATGAAGTGCACCGAAAGAAGCCCCACAGGTATATACCATGGTATCCTGACTGGTGGTATTGCGGATAAAGGGAATCACTTCATTAAATACATATTCGTTAAACTGGTTATGACGGATCGCCTTATGTGCAGGTTCCATTTCGTTATTCATCCAGCTTTCTTTGTTCATGCTGTCAATACTAAACACCCTTAATTTACCTGCATTAATATAGGGTGCCAGGGCATCTATGAGTTGAAAGCGTTCATATTCCAGATAATCTGCAGCTGCGGTAGGAATTAATAGTAAGGCAAACCCGTAATGCCCATACGATACAATAGGCATTTCTTTATCCAAAGCAGGGCTGTACCACGAATTGAGTTCTCTGTTCATGTAAACGTGTTTTCTCTCAAACCTGCCTGTAGTGAGGCAAAATTGTTAATCAATCATCAATACAGTTTTTTCTGATCTCTTTCCAAAGATCACGGTAACACTGTGCGGCATAACTGCTGGCAGCAAAGGTTTCCAGCGGTGCTTCGCGGATGCCCATTTTTTCTACATCACTCAAATAGGGTATGTAGCTTTTCAGAAACAATTTGTCTTTATAAAAATTATTCATCACTTCATGGTGCAGATTTTTTCGGTGGTCTACCATGCTGAAGAAACTTTTTAGTTTGGCACTATCCAACTCATTTTCTTTAAAATAAGTGAGCACAGTTTCATATGAACGGATAGACAATGTGGTAGGTATATTAGGCATCAATACCCAATCGGCACCAAAAAAAATTGCATCATGCAATAGGGAAATGCCCGGCGGGCAATCTAGTATTACCACATCATACTCCTTTTTTAAGGAGGTAAGCAAAGAAGAAATCTTCCTTTTGGATTGCTTCATCTCACTCAGTAATACGTCTGCATGACGGGCAGAAAGGTCGGCCGGGATGATATCCAGGTTTGGATAGGCAGAATTCTGCACTGCAGCTAACAAATCTATTTCACTGTTTAACAGTTTTTTGGATTCGTTTTTAGTACCGGCTTCCGCCCCAAGGTAAAAGGAGGAAGACCCTTGCGGATCCATATCCCATACCAATGTTTTATAGCCTTCTTTGGCAGCTAAATACGCCAGGTTTATTGTGGCAGCAGTTTTACCTACACCACCTTTGAGGTTGTAAAGTGCTAGTGTGACCATACTCTAATATACAAGATTTCTGTAATTGTGCAATATCCTTGCTTTTTCCGGCTATGTTGATCATGAGGGTAAGTCGTCATAGCAACCATCCCATTAACAGGCAGCCCAGTACAATAAAGGGTGCAGGTATACGGTTACTGTTAAGCAGGAGAAAGGTGGCGGCAACAATAAGGAGGTCCCAAACCCCAATCATTTTACCCTCTACTAATGAGCTGAGAAAAGTATCTTTTATTAGGTAACAGGTGGCACCGGCCATAATACCTACTACGGCCGCATTAATGCCTTCGAGCGAGCGGTAAATGACAGCATATTTTTTAAGGTTATGCCATACCGGAAAAAAGAACAGTACCAGCAAAGCACTGGGTAAAAAGATGGCCACCATACCAATTATACAGCCAAGCAACTGCATACCCGGCCCCTCTTCACGCAGCACCATCCCACCGGCAAAAGAACCAATAGAGAAAACAGGGCCGGGAATTGCCCGCACGATACCTGAGCCCGTTAAAAAATCTTCCCGGCTAAGTCGAAGGACAGCCCTTTTGGTTTCCTGAACCCTTTTGGTTTCGGGGCGGGTAACATACTGTTCGTACATCAGTGGCATTAATACATCGCCACCGCCAAAAACCAGGCTTCCGAAACGGTAAGCATTTTCAAAAAGATTGATAGGTTTTTGAGCAGCCCATTTTTGACTGCTGGCGGTCTCTGATAAGTATCCGGCAGCGGCAAAGAGTGCCAGGAATATGAGCATATTACCCCATTTTATCTTTTTCGGAGGAACGCCCTTTTGCGGGATACGCCTGTCGCTGAAGTTGGTAGCGATGCCACCCGCTACGATCAATGCCGGAAATATCCACGGTGTTTTAAAAGCCAGGAAAGTGGCAATTGTTGCCGCGATCAATATGACCCTTGTAATGGTATTGTGTATGGCTATGCCAAATATCCGGAAAGTGGAATAGGCAATAAACCCTATGGCCATCGGCTGGATGAATTTGAATAGTTGGGTATTTACACCCATATCATCAAAATAGTCTAGCAAAAAAGATACGGCACCCATTATGGTGCAG
This sequence comes from Chitinophagaceae bacterium, assembly GCA_043717145.1. GTDB lineage: Bacteria > Bacteroidota > Bacteroidia > Chitinophagales > Chitinophagaceae > Sediminibacterium. The sequence continues at coordinate 3,748 of JAYSXR010000199.1, forward strand.
GCAGGCAGTATCCAGATCAGCAGCGTCAGCACCGCCAGCGGTATGCCCCCTCTTTTATAACCGATAAGGGTAAGCGTTTGCGTAGAAGAAGCTCCAGGTAATAACTGGCAAAATCCATTGTACTCAACCAGTTCCTCTTCTGTTACA
>JAYSXR010000200.1:0-3890 GCA_043717145.1 Chitinophagaceae bacterium
GAAATAAACAGAAATCGTATAAACTAATAGTAATGAAAAGAAGAAATTTTATCAGGAACACTGGCTTCGCAGCTGCTGCAATAACCATAGCTCCGGCCGCTAAAGTATTTGCCGGTACAGCCGATTCAAAAGTAAGGCTGGCCATTATTGGGATAGGTGCCCGTGGACAAAACCACCTTGATCTTATATTAAGAAGGGATGATGTTGAACTGGTGGCCATTTGTGAAATAGAAGACAGGGCATTAAGTATTGCTAAAAATATGATAGCTAAATCCGGCAAGAAAATGCCAGAGATATTTACCGGTGATGTGAATGCCTGGAAAAAATTAATAGAAGTAAAAGGCCTCGATGGCTTACTGATTGTTACACCATGGGAATTACATAAACCCATGATCCTGGGTGCATTGGATGCCGGTATAAAATACGTAGGTACGGAAGTTATTTTAGGAATTACGTTAGAAGATCATTGGGATGTAGTAAAAGCCGCAGAAAAAAATAATGCTCATGTGATGATGATGGAAAATGTTTGCTATCGCCGGGATGTTATGGCAGTATTAAATATGGTACGGCAAGGCATATTTGGTGAGATTATTCATTTACAGGGCGGCTACCAGCATGACCTGCGTGAAGTAAAATTTAATGATGGGATTAATATGTATGGCCATGGCGTAGAATTTGGGGATAAAGCCTATTCAGAAGCACATTGGCGCACTGAACATTCTGTGCATCGTAATGGCGACCTCTATCCAACGCATGGTATCGGGCCTTTAGCACATTATGCAAATATCAACAGGGGCAACCGTTTCCTTTCGCTTTGTTCTTTTTCATCAAAAGCAAGGGGGCTGCATAACCATATTGTAAAACAGGGAGGTGAAAGCCATCCGAATGCAAAAGTGAATTTTAAATTGGGTGATGTGGTTATCACATCCATTAATTGTGCCAATGGTGAAACTATTTTACTGCAACACGATACCAATCTGCCCCGCCCATATTCATTAGGCTTTAGGGTACAGGGTACAGAAGGCTTGTGGATGGATGTAAACAAAAGTATTTATATCCAGGAAAAATCATCCAGGGCACACCAGTGGGATGATGCCAAAACATGGTTGGACAAATATGATCACCCGCTATGGCAAAAATGGAGCAAGGATACAGAAGGTGCCGGTCATGGCGGAATGGATTTCTTTGTGATCCATGCTTTCGTGGAATCCATCAAACGTAAAACACCTACCCCCATGGATGTATATGATGCTGCCACCTGGAGTTCTATCACACCTTTAAGTGAAAGGTCTATTGAACTGGGCAACCAAACGGTAGAAGTGCCTGATTTTACAGGTGGGCAATGGATGTATAGGAAACCGGTATTCTCGCTTTATGATAGTTATTGAAATTCATACTAGTGTTATGTTAATTATCAATTGACGGATAGAGTTTTTTTAATTTGATTTTTGCTTCTTTGTTTGTAAACTGCCAATTGATTTTTCTATTGTTATTATTTCTATTAATTTACCATGCTTCAACTTCTTCTTTTATCCTGCTTATGGTAGATATGTGTCTATTAAGACATTGGCCATTTAATATAGGGAAGTCTATTTCAGCCATATTTAACCAACTACCGTGTTTTGAAGTATATACAAATTCAAATCTGTCCCAAAGCCTTTTTGCTTCTAATGGTTTAAATGTTTCATAAAATGCTGATGCGACTTAAAATTGTCAATTACTAATTTTATTTTTTTTGCTTTGGGATGCCATTCATCAGCGATTCTTCTTACAAACCTGGCGTAGTCCTTTTTTGTTTTAAATTCCGTTACTTGTACATAACGCTTCCCCCTTAATGGCTCATTTGCCATAAACATATTCTCAACACCATGCCTTACATACTCATAATCTACTCTAGCTTCCTGACCCGGTTTGATCTCAATAGAAGGCTTCCCTTCTTTTATCAGTTGATTAGGTAATTCATCCATGCATACCACCGGAAATTGAGCATCGTAGGACTGTTTATATACATCCAATACTTTTTCCATGTTCGCTGCAAACGCACTATTTTTTTCAAGAGGGATCCCCCAGTCTTTTACCTTCCAAGGCTTACGTTCCTTTTTTTTAAAACAGTTCTTACCGTTACATGTGAGATGCTCTCCACATAATTTAATTCAACCATCTTGTCTGCAAGTAAGCGTAAAGACCATTTAGAAAACCCCTTAGGCGGTTCACTACAGCAAAGCGTTACTAACTTTGCTTCCATATCTCCATCTGCTTTACCTTCATAAATCCGGGTAGACAGATGGCGTTCAAAAACAGCTTCAAAACCTTCTTCAATAAATTGTTTCTTCACTCTGTCAATGGTACGCATTCCCACTTTCAATACTTTACTTATTTGCTCGTTGGTTACTTTATCTGAATATTTACCGACATCGCAATTCAAAAGGATATAAGCCGCACGGAATGTTTGGGACGTGTGCGAACCCTTATTAATTATAGCATGTAGTTCTTCTACTTCCGACTTAGTTAGTTTGATTGTATAGCGTATAACCATTTGAATAAAGTTTTTCAAATGGACTCTTAATGCGTCATATTATACTTAACTTAACAATAGTAAAGCCTAGCTGATACATAAATCGAAAACAAAATGAGTTTTTCTCTTCGTGCAACCAGTTATTTATTTCCTACTTTACTATAAATAGAGGTGATGGTTCTTCTGGGCATTACACGAATAAAACCAGACACTATTGATGCGAGTGTGCCGGGTACTATGATCATTTTTTTACGCAATGTTTTTCGTACGGCGATCTCCCCAACTTTAAAGGGCGGCACTGACATTTGCATACCAAACCAGCCGAGTTTTGCTTTTGTATCTTTTTTAATCTCTGGTTTGGTAAATACTGGTCCCGGGCAAAGCGTGCTTACACTAATATTTTTTTCTTTTAACTGATAACGTAGTGCATAGCTAAAAAAAATAACCGCCGATTTGGTAGCTGCATATATATTTTTTACAGGAATGGGTGCAAAGCCAGCCATACTCGCCACATTTAAAATATACGAAGGTGCATTTTTTTCCAGTAAAGGCAACAGGGTGAGTGAAAGAGCCATACATGACTCGATATTTAACCTGATCATGTAACGAAGCGTATCTAGCGGTAAGGATAAATAATCCCTGGCACCTCCAATACCAGCTACATTACAAAGCATTTTCAACTTTATGTTCTTAGCTATACACCAGTTTGCGATTTCGGTCGCCGATTCCTCCTTAGCAAGGTCATGAACTAATATTTCTACATGAACACCGTACGTTTTTTCCAGTTTAGATTTTGCAGAAACTAAACTGTCCATATGCCTGGCTACCAAAACCAAGTTATACTTCCGCCTCGCCAGTGCCTCAGAAATAGCAAAGCCAATTCCCTTACTCCCCCCTGCAACCAAGGCATAGGGCCCGGAGGTATCTACAACGGATAAACTATCAGCGGGTTGAGCATACAAACCGGCAGTACAGAATAAAGTAAGCAGCAGGATGTTTATAATTTTCATGATATTGCACAAAGCTACTCATTAAATGCATCATAAGCCTGCGGTTTTCATCAAGAGTGATTCCCTGCCAAGAGTACTGGGAACGTAATTTTGCAGGAAAGAAATGCGATGGTTCAGCATAATTTCTGATGTTGATAAACTGTGCTGCCTCAGAATAGATTGAATAAAAACCTGTTTTATTAATTACAGTCCTACTCGGGCTTTTGTATGTATAAAATATGTAACTTCAAAATTCGCATAACCCCATAACAACCCTGACTGCTATGCCAACAGATTCTTCCCGCAACGGTATGAAGGATACCCATGCTGCTCAAAATACTTTCGATGCTATAGTAATCGGTTCCGGCATCAGTGGCGGCTGGTCG
>JAYSXR010000003.1:0-6662 GCA_043717145.1 Chitinophagaceae bacterium
AATAAAAAAGACCTACATTTTACATGTAAGTCTTTGATTATCAAGTGGAGAGTATCGGGGTCGAACCGACGACCTCTTGCATGCCATGCAAGCGCTCTAGCCAACTGAGCTAACCCCCCATGGGAGTGCAAATGTATAGGCTGAACAGGTCTAAGCAAAATTTTAGTTCAGATCTCCCCCCGATCCCAAATCAGATCCCTCACCTGGAATTTTTGGTATCAAATGGGTTACAAGAATCAGCAGATAACAGTAAGTTTTATCGAATACAGGGAAGAATTGAGTATATAATGTCTTTCGCGTCTTGTTATAAAACAGCATAGTTCTTTGAAAATATCGCTGGATAAGGATTGCAAAGCTTTGTAATTTTAAACGATTATCCGAAATATGTCAAAGAACACAATCCTAACCAATTGAATATGTTTTTTTTATAATAAGACGCTAATGATATATTGCTCTTTATGAGAAGTCGTGGCCTTACCTGTATTTCCTCTCTTTGGTTAAGTAAGTATAACAAATATAAACCTGGTCGGCATTACGCAATTCAGATTACCATTTGGTCGGGAAATAGACTTTACTATAAAGTTTAGAAATATTATATATCTTCATCACCCTACTAAACAGGTATAGTGTTTAACAAGGAAATGACAGATATGACGGAGAAGTTCCGGAAAGATAATATATGTAAAAAAAATCACCAACATACAATCAATAAAAATAAACTTCTATTGCTATGAAAAAACTACTCTTCCTGCTTTTTGTTATCGGGTTTCATGTGCAACTTCATGCACAAACAAACCAGCAAAAGGCTGAAACACTGATCAAAAAAATGAGCCTTGAAGAAAAAGTAGGACAAATGACACAGGTTACTTTTGCCGTGATTGCAAAAGGGGGGTGGAGTAATACCGATGGTGCGGTAGATCCGGTGGCATTGAAGAAAGCAGTTATTGATCATAATGTAGGGTCTGTTCTGAATACAACTGCCCATGCATTATCTGTAGATGTGTGGCGACAGATCATTACACAAATACAGGATGAAGCAAAAAAAACAAAATTGGGAATACCGGTTGTTTATGGATTGGATGGGATGCACGGGCAAACGTATACGTTAAACTCCACTTTATTTCCTCAGAATATTGGGATGGCGGCAACACGGAACCCGGCACTGGCGGCATCCATGGCAAAAGTTACAGCCAACGAACTAAGGGCTTCGGGCATACGCTGGAACTTCGCACCGGTATTGGATATCGGCCGTCAGCCTTTATGGTCGCGTTTCCCGGAAACCTATGGCGAGGATGTGTATATCGGTAAAACCATGGGAGCCGCGGTAATAAAAGCGTATGAAGAAGATGGTTTAAAAAATCCAACAGCAGTAGCCAGTTGTATGAAACACTACCTGGGTTATTCAGCACCAAGAAATGGAAAAGACAGAACACCCACTTATATGCCCGAGATAGAAATGAGGGAGTATTATCTGCCTCAATTTCGTGAAGCTGTAAAAGCAGGGGCATCTACTATCATGATCAACTCTGGTGAAATAAATGGTGAACCGGTACATGCCAGCAAATATTTATTGACCGATGTATTGAGAAAGGAATTAGGTTTTGAAGGCTTGATTGTTACCGACTGGGAAGATATTAAACGCCTGCATGAAAGGCATAATGTGGCTGCTACACCCAGGCAGGCAGTGGTGATGGCTATCAATGCCGGAATAGACATGAGCATGGTACCCAGCGATTTCTCTTTTTATGATTTGCTCATAGAAGCTGTAAAAAAGGGGGAAGTGCCCATGAGCCGTATTGATGATGCAGTAAAGAGGATCCTGGTATTAAAATATAAACTCGCACTTTTCGATAACCCTTACCCCGAAGTTCTTGCTAAGAATAATTTTGGTAAACCTGAATACCAGTTATTGGCATTGGATGCGGCGCATGAAGCAATGACATTACTGAAAAATCAAAACAAGGTATTGCCGTTAGCCAAAAATACAAAAGTATTGGTGGCCGGACCGTCTGCGCAAAGTATCAGTGCATTGAACGGCTGCTGGAGTTATACCTGGCAGGGGCAGGAAGAACAATGGTATCCTTCCGACAGTAAAACGATTTTACAAGCCATACAAGATAAAATCGGCGCAATCAATACTACAACCTCAACCCGTAAAGGCTTCGATGATCCCATGAATTATGATGCAGCCAAATTAACAACGGCTGCTGCCAATGCCGACGTGATTGTTTTATGCCTTGGCGAAAACGCGTATGCGGAAAGTCCGGGTAATACTAGGGATCTTGCCCTGCCCGATGAACAGCTGGCCATTGCCAAAGCCGCTGCGGCAACAGGTAAGCCGGTAATATTGGTTTTGACAGAAGGAAGGCCGCGTTTTATTACGGGTATCGAACCATCTATGAGGGGTATACTTATGGCTTACTGGAGCGGAAAGAAAACCGCCGAAGCTGTTGCCGATGTATTATTTGGTGATTATAATCCAGATGGTAAATTGCCATTCAGCTATCCACGCAGCATGGGTGAAATAGTAATGTACGACAGGAAGCCCACTGAAGAAGTGAGAGAAGTTTTTAATGATAATGTAAATTCAGGGTATGATCCCCTTTATCCTTTTGGTCATGGCCTTAGCTATACTGATTTTGAATACAGCGACCTGCAGGTAAGCAGCGCCATACTTACTGCCAATACAAAACTTACTGTAAATATCACAGTAAAAAATACCGGCAGCCTGGATGGTAAGCACACCGTAGAATTATATTCAAGAGATCTTTATGCCAGTATTACCCCTTGTATCCAGCGTTTAAGGGCTTTTCAGAAGATCAATTTGAAAGCGGGGGAAGCTAAAAAAGTATATTTTACAATTGATAAAAATGATCTTGCATTCGTGAATGCGAAACTAAAAACGGTTACTGAGCCTGGAGAATTTGAAGTGATGATTGGTGGGAAGAAAGCGAAGTTTGTGTATCAGTAATAGGTTTTATTGTCTTACACAATTGTTCTCCGTTCGTTACCCATTTTTGCGCAGCAAAAAAGGGTAAGGGATGAGTTGATTTTTCTTCTATATTTCAAAGAATAATATAAATACCCGACTTTGTACTGCCGCCTGTTTTTATTACTTTTTTGTATCTGTATTCTGCAGGAATGTACGGGTCAGTTATCCCGCTTCTCCTACTCCACAGAAAAAATGGGTTCCCCGTTCAATCTTATTTTTTATGCCCATGATAAAATACAGGCCGATTCAGTGGCCAATCATTGTTTTGTATTGGTAGATACCTTAAATGCGCATTTCAGCGATTATGATAGCGTAAGTGAACTCAGCCGGCTTAGTGCCAGCGCAGGTTCAGGCCCGCGAATGATATCGGCAGTAATGATGAATATATTATTGTTTTCAAAAAAAGCATATACTATGAGCAGTGGGGCTTTTGACATTACCATTGGTCCCCTCAGCCAATTATGGCGTAAGGCGAGAAAAGAAAAAATATTTCCACCTGCGCAGCAAGTTTTGAAGAGAAAAGCATTGGTCAATTTTTCTGTTATAAAAATAGATATTGGCAGGCAGGAAGTTGATTTGCCTATTAAGAATACCCTGCTTGATCTGGGTGGTATTGCCCAAGGGTATGTTGCACAGGCAGTGCTTGACTTATTAAAAACATTTGGTATTAACCAGGCACTGGTAGATGCCAGTGGCGATATGGCCATAAGCAATGCGCCTCCCGGCACAAAAGGCTGGGTAATCGGCATTAACGCACCTGAACAAACAGATAATCTTCTGCCACAAAAATTATTGCTGCAAAATACAGCCGTTTCCACCTCCGGCGATGCTTATCAATATATGGAACATGCGGGTAAAAAATATTCGCACATCACTAATCCCCAAACCGGTTACGGTATTACTTCCCAACGAAATGTAACAGTGATAGTTAAAGATGGCACCGATGCTGATTGGTTGGCTACAGCTTGTAGCATCGTATCATTTGAATTGGTGAAAAAACTGGCGGTTGAAAACAATGCTTCTGTGCTGGTAACGGTTTTGAAAAAGGGGAAGGTTGTATATCACAGTTTTGGGGAATTTGAGCGGTATTGGCGAAACTGAGTAGGCATTAGTAATATATGCAGACTCAACAAGTATACCTACTTATGACTCACTAAATCTACTCACCCTTCTGGTTGTAAAATTCCTTATCTTAACCTCGCTAAAATAAGCCCGTGAGAAGATTTATTACTTTCCTATCTTGTTTTTTTTTAAGCGCAGTCGTGAACGCGCAAAAAAATAATAGGGACTTTGGTAATTACGATCAAAAACTTCCCGGCTCTTCCCTTCAATTTAAAATGGTGCCTGTTAAAAGTGGGCATTTTACCATAGGCAGCCCTGCTACAGAAAAAGACAGGCTTTCCAATGAAGGCCCGCAACGAAACATACGCATTGATGCATTCTGGATGAGTGCGCACGAAGTTACCCGCGATGCTTTTGACGTCTTTTTAAAAGATGAATCCACCAGCCTCAATTCTGAAGTAGATGCCATCACCCGGCCCAGTGCGCAATACATTGACTTTAGCTGGGGTATGGGTAAAGAAGGTGGGTTTCCGGTCAATAGCATGTCGCAGTATGGGGCATTGATGTATTGCCGTTGGCTCTACCAGAAAACAGGCATTTTCTATCGCCTTCCCACAGAAGCTGAATGGGAATATGCCTGCCGCGCAGGCAGCACTACTGTTTATTATTTTGGTAATGATGCATCTAAACTCGGCGACTATGCCTGGTATAGTAAAAACAGCGATGATAAGTTTCAGAAGGTAGGCCAAAAACTGCCGAATGCCTGGGGCCTGTATGATATGCTGGGCAATGCGATGGAATGGACACTTGATCATTTTACAGAAAATTATTATACAGTTATTGTTGATAATAATCCGATGGCTGTGCCGAATGCTTCACGTTACCCCAAAACCTTGCGTGGTGGAGGGTTTACAGATGATGCGGCAGGATTGCGTTCTGCTAAACGATTAAAATCTGATCCCGTATGGAACCGCCGCGATCCGCAAATACCCAGAAGCAAATGGTGGCTTACGGATGCAAGGGCGGTAGGCTTTAGAATTATCAGGCCTATGCAACAACCTTCAAAAGAACAGGCGGAAGAATTTTTTATTAAATATCTTGAACAATAATTATCAATTCTTTTAAAAGCAAACCATATGACTAACAATGCTTCCCACAATTCCCGCAGGCAATTTGTAAAACAAGGTTCCTTACTTGCCGGTGCACTTATAACTGCACCACTTTTATCGAGAGCCAACTTTTTTTCTGGTGCTGATGATGTTATTAAAGTATCACTGGTAGGCTGCGGTGGCCGTGGAACAGGTGCCGCTATGCAGGCACTTTTAAGCAAGCAGAATGTGAAGCTGGTGGCCATGGCTGATGCCTTTGGTGATAACCTGGATAAATGTTATAAAAATCTGAATTCCGATGAAAGTGCAGAAGGCATGGCTGCCAAAAGCAGGATCGATGTTCCGGAGGAAAGAAAATTTACCGGGTTTGATGGATACCTCAAAGCAATTGCTTTGGCCGATGTAGTAATACTCGCAACGCCTCCCGGTTTTCGTCCCATTCATTTTGAAGAAGCTGTAAAACAGAATAAACATATATTCATGGAAAAGCCCGTAGCTACCGACCCTGCGGGTATCCAACGCGTGTTGGCCGCAGCAGCTATTGCCAGGCAGAAAAAACTAAATGTAGTGGTGGGCCTTCAAAGGCATTATCAGAATTCATACCGTGAACTTTTTCAAAGAAAGGATATGATTGGGGATATCACTTCTGCCCAGGCATGGTGGAACAATGATGGAGTATGGGTGAGGCCACGCAAAGTTGGCCAAACAGAAATGGAATACCAGATGCGTAACTGGTATTATTTTGTATGGCTCTGCGGCGATCATATTACCGAGCAACATATTCATAACCTGGATGTAATTAACTGGTTCAAAGGCGGACACCCGGTTAAAGCACAAGGCATGGGAGGAAGGCAGGTACGCAATGGAAAAGAAAATGGCGAAATATTCGATCACCATTTTGTTGAGTTTGAATATGCTGATGGCTCAATACTAAATAGCCAGTGCCGCCACATTCCTGGAACGATGAGTAAGGTGGATGAACTCTTTGTAGGAACCAAAGGGAAGATTATGTGCGGCGCGGGACGGATCACCGATGCAAGCGGAAAAACGATTTATCAGTACGACAGGAGTAAAGAAAATAATCCTTATCAAACCGAACATGATGAATTGTTTGCTGCTATTGCCAAAGGCGAATATAAATTTGCCGATGCAGAAAATGGTGCACACAGCAGTATGACTTCCATTTTAGGAAGGATGGCCACTTACAGCGGACAGGTTGTTGAGTGGAACAAGGCCATTAATTCCGGCCTGGACTTACACCCCAAAGTGTACGACTGGAATGCGATGCCACCGGTGTTACCTAATGCAGATGGCTTTTATCCTGTGGCTGTTCCGGGGGTTACTAAGTACGTGTAGACTATTAATAGCATACCGATGATACTGATTAAGCGGATGTTTACAGATTTGCTTAGTAAAGGCAATCCGCCTTTACCTGTTTTATCCGTGTAATCCGTGTAATCCGTGTGCCATTGTTCTCTTTTGTGTGACTGATAGTGTTA
>JAYSXR010000021.1:0-6276 GCA_043717145.1 Chitinophagaceae bacterium
GTATGGTTATCTATCAACCAAAAAATTATACAAGAATTTTATCCTTACACTGGAATTTAAACAGGAAGCCAATGGAAACAGTGGTGTATTCTTCCGCTCTTCTATTGATGGTGTAAAGATCAGCGGCTGGCAGTGCGAAGTAGCCCCTCCCGGCAAACATACCGGCGGCATTTATGAATCTTATGGCCGGGGTTGGTTGATACAACCCAAACCAGCAGACGAACAATGGCTGAAAATGGGCGAATGGAACACGATGAAGCTCTATGTGAATGGCGATGAAGTTAACACCTGGTTAAACGGCCACCCGATTGTTGAGTTGAAGGATGAGAAGATTGGTAAAGGGGAAGGTTTTATTGCCCTGCAAATACATGATGGCGGAGGAATAAAAGTGAATTGGCGGAATTTGGTTATTGAGGAGTTGAAATAGGTCCTTGATTCTTGACCCCTGATCCTTAAGGAACGTTTATTTTCTTTTTTAATATAGCTACAGTGAGGCGGCTGATGCAGACCAATTTTTCAGCTTCATCATAAATTTTTATTTCCCAAACATGCGAACTTGCCCCTAAATGAACAGGCACGGCAATACCGGTTACCAATCCGCTTTTTACACCCCTTATATGGTTGGCATTGATCTCCTGCCCTACGCATATAGATTGTTCCAGATCTATTACCATGGCAGCTCCTACACTGCCCAAGGTTTCGGCAAGTGCAACAGAAGCACCTCCGTGTAAAAGTCCGTGAGGTTGCCGCGTGCGGTGATCAACGGGCATGGTTGCTTTTAAATAATTTTCACCCACTTCAGAAAAGCGGATACCAATATGTTCGCCCATCGTATTCTTTCCTAGGTGTTCGAAATCGAGCAGGGACAAATCTTTTTTATGCCAGATAACCATTGTAGAAATTAAGATTGTTGGTGTGATAAAGATTTGATCACTGCATCCGGCAGGAATGGGGATGCATTACCGCCATTACGCAGGATATCCCTTACAATGGTTGACGCCACAGAGGTATATTTGGGTTCACCGGTAAGGAAGATCGTTTCAATATCCTTGTCAAGTGTACGGTTGGCATCGGCGATTGTTTTTTCATATTCAAAATCACTCACGTACCGTATCCCCCGTAAAATAAAATTAGCGCCGATCACTTTGCAATAGTTAATGGTAAGCCCATCATAGGTAACACTTTCTACCTTGGGTTCATCTTTATAAATCTCTTTAAACCATTCCATCCGCTGCTCGGCACTGAACATAGGGCTTTTGGAAGAATTGATGCCAATACCCACATAGATCTTATCAAATAAAGGAATGGCGCGGTTGATGATATCCACATGCCCGAGTGTTACAGGATCAAAGGTTCCGGGGAAGAGGCAGATTCTTTGCATAGTTAGTGTTTGAATTACGAATTACGAGTTATTAATTACGAATTTTGAGTTGACCATCTGGTTTCGTAGTTTATAATTTCCATTACATGTCTTGGGTTACGAAGTACGAGCTAAAACACCAAACTACCATCACTTCGTAATCCCTAATTAATAATTCGTAATTAAATCTAGCTTTCTCTATTAGCTAACAGATACAAAACTGCCATCCTCACGGCTACGCCGTTTTCTACCTGGTTTAAAACGATAGAATAAGGGCCATCAGCAACATCGCTGTCTAATTCCACCCCACGATTAATTGGGCCCGGGTGCATGATTACAATATCTTTACCCAGGCTTTCGAGTAATTTTCTTTTAATCCCATAAGCCAGGTTGTATTCACGAAGTGATGAGAACAGGGGTTGGTTCTGCCGTTCTAACTGTATACGCAGCACATTGGCCACATCACACCATTGCAGGGCTTTTTTCAGGTTGTATTCAACCCTCACCCCTAATGCCTCACTTATGTATTTAGGGATCAGCGTTGGCGGTCCGGCAACCATTACCTCGGCTCCCATTTTGCGTAGCAGGTACATATTACTCAGTGCCACCCTGCTATGCATGATATCCCCGATGATGGCTACTTTCAATCCTTCCAGTTTACCCAGTTTTTCCTGCATAGAATAGGCATCCAGCAAAGCCTGTGTGGGGTGCTCGTTTATACCGTCACCTGCATTTACAATGGCAGCAGGAATATGTTGGGCCAAAAAATGTGGTGCGCCGGAAGCGCTATGCCGCACGACCACCATATCCACTTTCATACTTAAAATATTATTGACCGTGTCTAACAGGGTTTCACCTTTGGCGGATGAGGAACTGCTGGCAGCAAAGTTGAGCACATCAGCGGACAACCTTCTCTCTGCTAATTCAAAAGACATTCGAGTACGGGTAGAATTCTCGTAGAAAAGATTCACAATTGTTATGTCGCGCAGTGATGGGACTTTCTTAACCGGCCTCTGTAAAACTTCCTTGAATTGTTCGGCAGTGGAGAGGATTAACTGAATATCTTCCCTGTTGAGATCTTTGATACCAAGAAGATGTTTGGTAGATAGTTTCATTAAAAATCAAAGATAAAAGATTTCAGCTATCCAACAGTATTACTTCTTCACTATCGTCTTTTTCTTTCCATAAGACCTTTACTTTTTGAGAAATGATGGTGTCGATGACCTTGCCTGTGTAGTCTGGCTGAATGGGTAATTCGCGGCTGAATCTTCGGTCAATCAGTACACAAAGCGATACTTTGGAGGGCCGTCCAAAATCGAGTAAGGCATCTAAAGCGGCCCTGATGGTGCGGCCGGTGTACAATACATCATCTATCAGCACCACTTTTTTGTTCTCGATACTGAAAGGGATATCGGTAGCATTGGCAATATGCAGGCTTTTACGCACATCATCCCTGTAAAAAGTGATATCCAGTTTGCCATACCGGATTAATCCGGGTTCTGCTATCTTTTTCAGTTCATTTACGATCCGGTCGCTAAGGAAAATACCACGGGGTTGCAGGCCGATAATGACAGTATCGGCCAGTTGTAAGTTATTTTCCAGTATTTGGTGTGCAAGCCTTTTTACGGTGAGTGCCAGTTGTTGCTCGGATAGTATCGTCTTCAAAACTGAATTTTTAATAAAAATAAATGCTTTCTCGCATACTCTAACTGAATTATTAAGGCCGTTCTGGTTTAATTTGCCCGAGAAATGCTCAGGCTTCAATCTATATCATTGGTACAGTTCCGCAATTATGTGCAGCAGGATTTTTCTTTTACAGAAAGGATTGTGGGCATTTGTGGCATCAATGGTACGGGCAAGACCAACCTGTTAGATGCTGTATATTACTTGAGTTTTTCACGTAGTTATTTTTCCAGGCCCGATAGCCAGAATGTACATCATGGCCTTGCTGGTATGCGGCTGGAAGGAAATTATCAATTAAATGACCAACCCCAGCAATTGACCTGTATTTTGCGCGAGAACAACCGCAAAGAACTGGTGTTAAATGATGATGAGTATAAAAAATTCTCCGACCATATTGGAAAGCTTCCCTGTGTAATGATTGCGCCTGATGATATTGTACTGATTACAGGCGGCAGTGAAGAAAGAAGGAAATTCATAGACACCCTTCTTTCACAAATCAATAAAGCATACCTGCAACAGTTGATCCGTTACACAAAAATTTTACAGCAACGAAACAGTCTTTTGAAGCAATCTGCCGAATCTGGTAAAACCGATGAAGCTTTATTACTGGTGCTTAATGAACAGTTAAGCCAAAGCGGCAATGCCATCTTCAACGAAAGGAAAGAATTCCTCGTAGATTTTCTGATACTCACTTTGTTTATTTATAAAAGGATCGCTGGAAAGGACGACGGGCTTATCCTGCAATATGAAAGCCAGTTATTGCATGATAATTTTGACCAGCTGTTACAGGCTACCCGGCAAAAAGATGCGTTGTTACAAAGAACAACAGCGGGCATTCATAAAGACGATATTTTATTTTTCATGGAAACGGCCGCGTTTAAAACGGAGGCTTCGCAAGGGCAAAGAAAAAGTTTGCTCTTTGCCTTAAAACTTGCCGAGTGGCAGGTTTTAAAAGATAAAAAAGGCTTCACCCCTATTTTGTTACTGGATGATGTATTTGAAAAGTTAGACGAGCACAGAATGTTTCAACTATTACATTGGGTTTGTACAGAAAGTGACGGGCAAGTATTTATTACAGATACGCATGCCGACAGGCTCCGGTTGCAATTGGGTGAAATTGATGTTACGTACCAGTTGATTGAACTTAGCTGAAAGTGAGGAGTAGAAAGTCCGGAATGGGACGTAAAAATTCAGGCATAATAACGCCGGACTTCTAATGCCTAATTCTTAACTTTACAACATGTCAGAATTTCATATTGGCGATGCAATCAAAGGGTTCCTTCACAAAAGCCACCTCCGTAATGGTATACGTGCCGTGCAGATAGAAGAAATATGGGAGCAACTGATGGGCAAGACCATTGCCAAATACACAGATAAAATACAGATCATCAACCAGAAATTATTTATCACCACAACTGTGGGACCTTTGAAGAATGAACTGATGTATCAAAAGCAGCAAATAATAGACAGGGTGAATGAAGCATTTGGAGAAAAAGTAATCAGTGAGGTGATTATCAAGTAGCCGTTGTTGCTCTTTCTCTTCGTTTTTCGTTTATCGAAAATTCTTGCATTTATTATAGTGCCCTTAAAAAACTATTTGATACTTACTCTCGGGTCAACTATTCCGTATAATACATCAGCCAATATATTTACAACAATAAAAAAGGTGGCGGTAATTAATACACTGCCCATAACGACTGGGAAATCTAATTTTTCCAAAGCATCTACGGTTACTTTACCAATTCCTTTCCAACCGAAAATATATTCTACAAAAAAAGCGCCTGCCAGTAATTCTGCAAACCAACCGGTAATAGCAGTGATTACCGGGTTTAGTGCATTACGCAATGCATGGCGGAAAACCACTGTTTTTTTGCTTAGCCCTTTTGCATAAGCTGTGCGGATATAATCCTGGTCCAGTACATCCAACATAGCACTTCGTGTTAATTGGGTGATGATGGCCATTGGCCTTATTCCCAAAGTAATCGCCGGAAGGATTAAATTTTTTAGTTGCAGGTTCTTACCGGTGAATGGATCTATATCAAACAAACTTCCTGTCATGTGTAAACCTGTGTATTGGCTAAATACAAACCCAAACAAATAGGCCAATACGATACCCATAAAAAAAGAAGGAGCAGAAATACCTAATACGCTCACAAAAATAGAACCGGTATCCATCCATGTATTTTGTTTTACTGCTGCCAGAACACCTAATAAAATGCCAACAACTGTTGCAATCAGCATGGCTGCCAAAGCAAGTATCAGCGTGCCTGGCAATGCCTCAAGGAGCACATCACTTACATCTTTTTTAGTTTGGTAAGAACGGCGCAGGTAAGGAATCTTGATACCCAATTTAGAATTGCCCCCGATAAAAAATCCTTTGAGTTGTTTTTTCTGGATATCTTCTTTTGTGTGAACCGAAATAGGTGATACATCATTCAGGTATAACAAAAACTGCTTCCATTTAGGTTGGTCCAATGCCAGTTCTTTACGGATGTTTTTTATAGTAGTACTATCGCCCGATTGCCCGAGTACCAACCTTGCAGGATCACCAAAACCCTGGAATAAAAAGAATACCATCACCACAACCCCTACCAGTACCAATAAGCCATAAAGTATTTTCCGTGTGATAAACTGCAGCATGGTGATGGTTTAGGTATTATTGTATAACAGGATTAAAGTAAAAAGCTATGTCCCTTTTCTTCTAACAGTAATATTACTCATCTGCTGTAATACGATATGACTATCTGCATAGCTGATCTTGGCAATAACGGTAGCCCGCTGCATCAAAAAATAAGTAGGTGTAGCCCTGGCGGCTGTTTTAATTACCGTTGCATCACATGTCAAGATAGGTACATCCCTGAGCAGCTTTACTGCATTTTCGGCATCAGCGGTTACGAAAAAAACAGGTATTTTTTTATTTTGTGCGGTACTGACAATATTTTCAAATGCGATTCTCCACTCTTCAATACGATTCATATCTGTTGCCATTACCAGTATGTACAGGCTATCCTGGCCTAGAATGGCAGCCGTTGTATCAACACCATTCATATTTTTTAGCGAGAAATCAACAATCTTAGCCTGTAAGCCGTTGCCCTTCTTCAACAGCCGGTCATGCCGGGCTAAGTATTCATACGTAGAATCAAAATCAGCCGGGAAATGCGCCTGGTCAAACTCTAATTGCTTCCCGTTTTTTTTATAAGTAAACACAATGGAAAAACTATCTGCAACTGCAC
>JAYSXR010000201.1:0-3888 GCA_043717145.1 Chitinophagaceae bacterium
AATTTTTTTATCAGCTAATCATAAATAAGTAATCAACTGCGATTCAAATATTGGATTCTACCGATTTTATTTCCTTATTAATTGATTCCTATACTAAAACATCCATTACATAAGCTTTACCGAGGGATGATCCTTTATAAGTTAAATCAACTGGTACAATAGTTCTGAAACGAATGTTTCTTACTTGTAATTCTCTGCGTTTAATGCATGTAACTCCCCATCTTTGCGGTGAAAAGAGCTGAGGAATACATAATGCTAAATTATACAAAAGAATCCTCTAATAAGGCCGTATAGCTATTCAAATTCAGGTGATGCTTGCATGTTTTTTTGCCAAAATAGAAAATGAAGATTCATCTCTAACAATGGTATTACTCAATCTGCCGAGTCCTTCAATTTCCATTTCCACAACATCGTTTTCCTGCAGCCAGTGCTCTTTATAATTAGGGTCATTCAGTTTTCCGGTTCCATTCAATTCTAAAAAACAACCTGTACCTACTGTGCCGCTGCCGATTACATCGCCGGGGTGTATATCTACACCGTATGCACAACGTTCTATAATTTCGGCAAAGGTCCAGTCCATATCGCCAATATTGCCGCTGCTCACCTGCACACCATTTACCCAGCACTTCATGGGTAAGTTCCAGCTTTTACCGGTATGCCCTTCTTTGCAGGGTATTTCGAAATTTTCCAATTCATCCAATGTAACCAGGCAAGGACCAATCACTGTTGCGAAATCCTTTCCTTTGGCCGGGCCAAGGTTTAACAACATTTCTTCCATCTGCAACTGCCTCGCACTCATATCATTCATGATCATTAATCCACCGATATAAGAATCTGCTTCTTGGGCTGGTATGTTTCTTCCCTGCTTGCAAATTACAATAGCCGCTTCCAGTTCAAAATCCAGTTTCTCAAAATGATCCGGCATGCATTTGATTTCACCGGCCCCCTGAATGCTGTGGTGATTAGTAAAATAAAAAATAGGATACTGGTCAAATTCAGTAATCATATCTACTTTCCGGTTTCTGCGCGCTGCGGCCACATGCTGGCGAAAAGCATATCCATCCCTGCATGATGTAGGGAAAGGAACTGGTGCCAATAATTCTATTCCTTCTATTGGCAATCCTTGTTCATTACTGATGCGGCCGCTTTTTATGGCAGCGTTTACCTGCAGGGCAATGGGGTACATATCATCCCAGTAATGTAAAAACATATTCATGCTGTTAGGCAGTTCCGGGTACAGCAGGTCGCAATCGAATAAAAGCCCCTCTACTAAAAATGCCAATTGATCGCGGCCATCATTGAGGTAAGAAACAAGTTTCATGTACAAACAATATTAAGGAGCGAAAATAGCCTAAAAAATGGGGCTCACCGCTATGAATAGTATCTTTAATAACCTAATTTGGCTGCTATGAAAAGAGACGTACGCTATTTTTTTTATAGATTCTTATGCCTCCCTCCCTGTTGCCGGCTCAGGAAAGTTACTGGAAACGCATTAACCAATTAGGCTATACACCCGGCGGTAGTAAAGTAGCGGTATGGTGCAGCAAACTAACCAATCAGTTAACAGAATTTGAACTGGTGGATGCGGGTACACAAAAAACAATGTACAGGCATACTGCAGGAAAAGCATTTGGGGCTTAGGGACCTTTCACAGAAACATATTAATTGGATTTTTCATCTTTTAATAAATCAGGCAAATATTTTCTAAGAACTGGAAAAATCCAGTCACCTTTTTTTACGATTAATAATGATGTTTATAAAGGCGCAGCAGATTTTTGTTTACAATACATGCGACAGCAGCGTATTGGGTTCAATCCTTTTTTAAAGGACAGTTACCACACCCATGATGGATATACTTTGTATGGCCCCATGCCCGATAGTATGCATATTGATGTAAGTGGTGGTTGGCACGATGCAAGCGATTACCTGCTATACAGTACCACCTCTGCCAATGCAACCTGGCATTTACTGGCAACTTACCGGGATTTTCCGAAAGTATTTGGAGATATCAAACAGGCAAATGGACTGGATGGAAGAAACGGTACAGCTGATGTACTAGATGAAGCCAATTGGGGACTGGACTGTATGATAAAAATGAACCCCAAGTCCAACTGGATGTTTAACCAGTTAGGTGATGACCGTGACCATATGGGAATGCGGATACCAAAAGAAGATATTTTTTATGGAAAAGGATTTGAGCGGCCAGTGTATTTTGTAAGTGGCAAACCCCAGCAGCGAGGAAGGTTTATGAATGCAACAACCGGTACCGCTTCAATTGCCGGAAAATTTGCGAGTGCCTTTGCTTTGGATTCGGCTATCTATTAAAAAAAAGATGCTGTGTTTGCAAGGTTTTTACAAAAGAAACCGGTTGATGCCTACGGGTTGGTATAATCAAACCAGGTGTTGCACATACAGCTTCTGTACGGTAACCTTAAATATATGCAGAAGGCGATTGGGCCGATGATATGGAACTCGCTGCTGCACAGTTGTATGGGTTAACCAGAAAAAAAAGATACGAACAGGATTTTTATCAATATTTAGTAAAGGATTCTGTTGCTAAATGGATGGGGAAAGATACCGCAGCGCATTACCAGTATTATCCCAATAATAATCTGGGGATCTACGCAATGGAAGCAGCACGTGGATTTAATGCGTATAACTTGGAACTGGAATTAACGAGCAGATCGGTGATTGATAGGGTTTCAGAAAAAGTCAAAAAAATGCTTTTGACAGAAGGGTGCCTTTTATCTGGTGTTGTAATAAACTGACAACTTCCCTTACCATTGCTTGCTACTGGTATCGGCAAGCAGCAAACGATAACAGATTTGAACAATTAGAACAAGCCAATTTTGATTGGCTCTTCGGCTGCAATCCTTGGGGAACCAGTATGGTATATGGATTACCCGCCAATGGCGATACACCTGTTGACCCCATTCTGCATTCACCCATCTGAAGAAACATCCGATAGATGGTGGGTTGGTTGACGGTCTTGTACATACATCCATTTTTAAAGGACTGATTGGCATCCTGTTAAAAGATGCGGATGAATATGCAGCATTTTAAAGGGGGCTACCTGTCTACCATGATGATTATGGCGATTATAGCACGAATGAACCTACCATAGATGGAACAGCATCGTTGATTTATTTGCTGGCGGCAAAAGAAACGCCAGCAAACAAAATGGCAGCGGCACCTTTGTATCAATCCTCTCTTGGTGCCATTGTATGTGGGCGTAATAGAAAAAAAAGTTGGCACTTGTATTTACAGGTGATGAATTCGGGGATGGCTTTACTTCTATTGCCAATACATTAAAAATGGGGGGAAATAAAAGCTTCTTTTTTTTACAGGGAACTTCTACCGGAATGCCTCTTTTCAAACAGGGATAAAAAAATTATATCAACAAAAAAAATTTTTGGGTCCACATTCTTATAAACATCTTTTATATTGCGACTGGCGCAAAAGGAACAGTACCCTAGTTTCGCATGATTCATTTCAATCAGACTATCTGCAGAATGATAAAGCAATATTTGAAGCAGGAATCAGGCCGATAGATTACAAGCCTCTTTTTTTTATCCCACCAAATGAATGGTGGAATGATGAAACGGCCCGATAAATAAAAGCAATGGGTGTTAAGCCTTTCAGTTTTACGCCAGGCCTTACCAGCAATGCTGATTATACTTACCCCGAAATGGTTGCATCTTATCGAAGCAACAACACTATCATAGAATCCATTAAAAAGTTTAATGAAAGTAATGTTGATGGATTGAGTGGTGGTATCCTATTAATACATGCCGGAACGGACCCGTGCCGCAAAGATAAATTGTATAACAGGTTAGAAGAATTGATTGCGTACCTAAAAAAAGAAGCGTATCATTTTAAACGAATTGA
>JAYSXR010000202.1:0-3884 GCA_043717145.1 Chitinophagaceae bacterium
TGATTGATGAAGTAGCGGGTATGTGCATCAGCCTGTTATTTGTACCGGTAACGCTTACGTATTTGATTACGGGACTATTGCTGTTCCGTTTTTTTGATATACTGAAACCATTACTCATCCGCAAAACAGAATCACTGCCCGGCGGATGGGGTGTAATGATGGACGATGTGCTTGCCGGTACATATACCAATATACTGTTGCAGTTAATAATATATTGTAAAGTTTTGTAACCAATGGCCACATTCATCAAAGCGCAGGCTGCATCCTTAACTGCAACAGTGGTTGATTTTGCTGTTACCATTATATTGAAAGAGTGGGTTCATTGCTGGTATTTACTGGCAAGTGTATTGGGCACATTAAGCGGAGGTATTGTAAATTTTACAATGAACAGGAGATGGGTGTTCAGTGCAAGGGATAAAAAAATTCATTTTCAGGCAATTAAATACCTGCTGGTATGGATAGGCAACCTGGTATTGGTTTCAGCAGGGGTATTTATTTTAACAAATTATGGTGGCATCAGCTACCTGGTATCAAAAATTACCGTATCTCTTATAGTAGGCATATTGTATAATTATGCGCTTCAAAAAAGGTTCGTTTTTAAATAAGGAATAATGAAAAGTAAAAAGATAAAAGGAGTCCTGGTTGGTTTATTACTGTTAGCAGGGTTGGTACAGGGCTTCGCACAAACTGTGATACAGGGTGTGGTTACAGATATAATCAATAATCAACCACTGCAATATGTAAGTGTTGTTTTAAAGGGTGGCCGGGGAACGGTTACCGATAGCCTGGGAAGATTTACACTACGGTCATCCGGAAATATTGCCATCGTACAGGTTACCTATGTTGGGTATAAAACAATTCTAAAGAATATCGTACCCGGCACTACGCAAACGCTCAATTTTGAGCTTGAAACAGACCCCAAAGCAGTTAACAATGTAACTGTAACCACTAATAAAAGGGCATCCTACCGTAATAAGGGAAACCCCGCTGTTGAACTGATCAAGCGTGTTATCGAAAACAAGCCTATCAACAGAACAGAGCATTACGATTATGTACAGTACGATCAATATGAAAAATTAGAACTTTCGTTAAGTAATGTTTCTGACAAACTCACCAACTCCAAGTTGCTTAAAAAGTACCAGTTCATGTTCGAGAACAAGGATACAAGCAAGCTGGAGGGTAAATCATTACTCCCTGTTTACCTGGAAGAAACTCTGTCGAAAAAATATTTCCGTAAGAGCCCGGAAAAAACCAAGACAATCGTGGTGGGCGAAAAAAGGGTAAACTTTGGTGAATATGTTGATGTACCCGGGGTAAGCAGTTACCTGAACCGCTTGTACATGGATATTGATATTTATGATAATGATATCCCGCTGTTCACTTACCAGTTTTTAAGTCCGATTGCAGACCTTGCCCCTACTTTTTACATGTTCTATATTAAGGATACGATTACAGATGCCAGCGGACAGAAGCTGATTAAACTGTATTTCACACCGCGTAACACAAATGATTTATTGTTCAGGGGTAATATGTATATAACCCTTGATGGAAATTATGCGGTACAGAAAATGAACATGTTCCTGAGTAAGAATGCCAACCTGAACTTTGTACGTGAACTGCATATTGATCTTGACTTTGAAAAAAGCGAAGATGGCCGTTATCATCTGAGCAAAACAAATACCATGGCAGATGCGGGCGTAACCAAAGGGGCGGGTAGTGGCTTTTTTGGGGAGCGAACAGTATCCTATAAAAACTTTGCTATCAATAAAAAAATGCCGGATAGCCTGTATGCAGGCCTTGCATTAGTTAAAGCCGACCAGGTAGACCAACATCCTGATACGTATTGGCAACAAAACAGGCATGATACATTAACCAAAGCAGAATCAAAAGTATATACCAATATAGACAGCCTGGAGAAAATGCCTTCTTTCAGAAGAACATTGGCCATTGCAACGTTCCTGTTTTCAGGCTATACTTCTTTGGGGCCATTCGACCTGGGTCCTGCTGCTGCTTTTTACAGTTTCAACCCGATTGAAGGTTTTAAGTTACGGTTGGGGGGAAGAACCACACCCAAGCTGAGCAAGCGTATTTTTTTTGAAGGATATGGTGCGTATGGTTTTAAAGATGAGAGATGGAAGTATTTTCTCAGTTCAACCTATTCTTTAAATAATAAATCTATTTATACATACCCCCTCAACTTTATCCGCGCCAGCTATCAATATGATACCAAAATACCCGGGCAGGAATTACAGTTTGTATCGGAGGATAATTTCCTCTTATCTTTTAAAAGAGGCAAAAATGATAAATGGCTTTACAACAGGAATTTAAAACTGGAATATGTGCATGAATTACCCAGTCATCTTTCCTATACCCTTGGTTTCAAAAACTGGAAGCAGGAACCGGCCGGATCTATCGTATATTCAAAACTGGTAAATGGTAACAACATCAACATTACGAACCTGATCACCAGTGAGTTTTCAGCCGAATTGCGCTGGGCACCTAATGAACAGTTTTATCAGGGAAAGGTATTCCGCATTCCCATCATTAATAAATATCCCATTTTTACGCTTCGTTTTATCGCGGGTGTAAAAGGATTTTTGAACAGCGAATACAATTATCAGAATATCAACTTCCGGTTCGAAAAACGGGCATATTTGTCACAATTAGGGTATACCGATATTGTATTGGAAAGTGGGTATATTTTCGGCAAATTGCCTTACCCTTTAATGACTATCCACCGGGCCAACCAGACCTATGCTTACCAGTTAAATTCTTATAACCTGATGAATTTCCAGGAGTTTGTAAGCGACCATTACGCGGGTATAAATTTAGACCATCACTTCAATGGCTTATTCTTTAACCGGGTACCCTTATTGAAGAAATTAAAGCTGCGTGAAGTAGTTTCCTTAAAAGCATTGTGGGGCGGCGTAAGGGATGAAAACAATCCGGTAAAAGACCCATCATTAATTAAATACCCCACTTTTGAAGGAGCACCCACCACCTTCTCTTTAGATAAAAAGCCATATATAGAAGGAAGCGTGGGTATTACCAATATTTTCAAACTGATACGTATTGACCTGGTTAAAAGGTTTAATTATCTTGACAACCCATATGTGGCCAGCTTAGGTGTGCGGGCAAGGTTTAAATTTGATTTTTAGTTATTTTGTTACCGAAAAGAAAGCTGTTAATGGAAAGAGCCCCACTCAGAATAAGATTGCAAAAAGGTATCTATACAGTAATAGACCCTTTTGTTAAACTCCTCATTAAACTTGGGCTCACTCCGAATGCGGTTACTACTATTGGTTTTATTCTGAATATAGGTGTCGCTGTTATTTTTGTGGTTGGTGCGGAAGAGGGAAACCGCGGCGACCTCTCTTATGTAGGATGGGCGGGTTGCCTCATTTTATTCGCAGGCTTGTTTGATATGCTTGACGGGCAAGTGGCACGACTGGGTAATATGAGTTCTTCTTTCGGTGCTTTATACGATTCTGTATTGGACAGATATAGTGAACTGATTATGTTTCTGGGTATTTGTTATTACCTGGTGACCCACCATTATTTTTTAAGTTCCCTTTTTGCTTTCATCGCACTGATCGGTTCTATGATGGTAAGCTACACGCGGGCAAGGGCAGAAGGTTTGGGTATTGAATGTAAAGATGGGCTAATGCAGAGGCCTGAAAGAATAGTTACCATTGGCCTTACTGCCATGATCTGCGGCGTTACTGCCCATTATATCGGGGGTGATTATAAATGGTATTTGCCGGGTGTTTCCTTTCATATACTCGAAACCATGTCAATTTTCACCATACCTATTGCTTTTATGGCTGTGCTTACCAATATTACCGCTATCAAAAGGTTATTGGGCGCAAAAAAAACATTGGATA
>JAYSXR010000203.1:0-11749 GCA_043717145.1 Chitinophagaceae bacterium
CACATCTGAGGATAAATAACCGGTGTTATAAATTGTCCCTCTTCTTATCTTTGAGCTGAAACAATCCCTTTACTATGCATTTATCGAAAAAAATCGCTCATATTGGTATGAGTTTACTTACACTCACATTACTGGCCAGTTGTAATGGCAATAGTTCCGCCGATAAAAAGGGGACAGATTCTACAAAAACCGCAGTAACCAAGCCGGTTCCCGGTACACCTATTAAGTATGATAGCTCTAAAAGATATATCTACCTAACCTGGGATGATTCACCTCAGCCCCCCGGAACAGTAAACAGTAAAGCAATTTTTCAGTCAGAAAGTGTGAAAGCTACTTTCTTCTCCGTTGGGTTTAACCAGGTTGGTCCGTTTAAAAAAAGACTGATCGATTCTATCCGCAATGGTTACCCAATGTTCTTATTGGCCAATCACAGCTTTAGTCATGGCTTTAATGATAAATATGCCAAATTCTATTCACCCGCCATGACCGACAGCGCATTAAGTGATTTCTTACGTAATGAGCGCGAATTACAAATTGGCGTAAAGATCATCCGGTTGCCGGGTAACAATACATGGGCATCTAAGGGTGAGATTCACGGACAAAAAGCAAACAACCCTTTAATAAAGAAACTGGACTCATTAGGTTATAAGATCATTGGCTGGGACCTGGAATGGGGCCAACAAAAGAAAATGAAAGCTCCGCAGGAAAGTGCCGTTGAAATGGTGAAAAGAATTAACCAGAAATTCGACGATGGAAATACCAACCAGCAAAATGCTATTGTTATCCTTTCACATGACAGGTTATTTGAGAAAAAACAGTATGCTGATTCATTAAGCAAGTTCATTTTTCTTTTAAAACAGGATAAGCGGAATGTATTTGAAACGATAGACCATTATCCTACTGTGCAGCAGAAATAGGCCATGGCACATGGACAATAGTCAATTAATAAAAAACCGCTTCAGACCTTGAAACGGTTTTTTTTATTAGTACCAAGCATACGGATCATACTGTTTCTCTGCTAAAGGTTTAATTTTTCGCCGATAGTGAAACCGTTCGTCCTTAAACGTACAGTTGTGTCATCGCACTCGTCACACAAAAAGGCTCATTATGATTTTATTGAGAAATCGCCGCAGATAGTTACTGGCATTGGGTTTTACCTGGTCATTACCTTACGTTAACATTTGCATTAACACCACTCGTTATAACACCCGCCTGTTGGTTGTAACTAATCACAAACAGCTACGTCCATTAATCCTCCGTTTCTACTTTTGACATATCAAATGGAAACAAACAAAACCAAATATTTTTAAACCATTTAATTAAACACAATGAAAAAATTATTTATTACGGCGCTCGTAGCCCTCGCAATCGGAACAACTGCTTTTGCCGGTCCAAAAAGTATTAGTGCTAAAGTAACCAATCATTTTACCAACACAATTACCAAAGTGCAAAACGTGTCATGGAAAACTGATGCGCATTTTGACAAGGTAAGTTTTGTAATTAACAATGAAAAAGTAGATGCTTTCTATAGTATGCAGGGCGAACTTATTGGTACCAACAATGCAATTGCCTTTAATATGTTGCCAAAATCTGCCATTTAAACGATTACTACCAAATATACATTTCCTGATTACCAGGTGAAGGAATGTATTGAGTTTCTGAACGTCAATAATAATGAAACCAATTATTATGTGTCCTTTGCTGCCAAAAACGAGAACATCGCGTTGGAAATTACCAGAACCGGTTCTATTAGTGTTTTCTCTAAAACAAGAAAATACTATTATTCCTGTGTCTATCAAAAAAGAGCCTGCCTATTTTGTGCGGGATTTTTTATGTATACACCATATGATTTTGATTACCAGGGAAAGCTGATCTTGCCCATTCTTACAGATGGGATATCGTTTGTACCGTTACCAATCGCTGATTCTCCGCCAGCCACACATTCATTAGCCAATATAGCAAACAGTAAAGCTTCTTTCGCATCGGGGTTTATTTGAAGCGCATCTGTTGTAAAGAAACGATAGCCCGGCAAAAGCGAGTGAATATGTTGCATCAGTAAGGGGTTGTGCATACCGCCGCCGCTTGTGTAAATAACAAAACTTCCCTCTTTATTGAGGGTTCTTTGTAAAGCTGCTGCAATGGTTATGGCACTAAACCGGGTTAGCGTAGCCATCACATCAACATGCGCAATAGACTGAACATCTGCAACCAGTATGGCCGATTCGAGATAAGCCAGGTTAAATAATTCCGGACCTGTTGTTTTTGGAAAATCCTTTTTAAAGAAAGAATGTTGCATTAATGTCTGTAATAAATCTTCATTAATTATCCCCTGTGAAGCAATTACAGCATTTTTATCAAATGCAACCTGGAAATGTGCCTGTGCATAGGCATCTATCAATGTATTGCCGGGGCCGGTATCCGAACTGAAGATGTCTGCGGCATTGAGGTTACCGGGTAAATAAGTGAAATTGGCTATCCCGCCAATATTCAGCATAATCCTGTCCTCGCCCTTCTTGCTAAAAATAAAATAATCCCCATAAACGGATAAAGGTGCACCCTCCCCACCTGCGGCAATATGTTTTTGCCTAAAATCGCTAACGGTTATAATACCTGTTGCTACGGCAATTTGATCGCCGTCGCCGATTTGTAAAGTTGCATTACCAAACTTTTCTTGCTGGTGCAACCATTTAGGCGCATGGTAAATAGTTTGGCCATGACTGGCAATAAGGTCTATTTCGTTAGCAGATATCTTCCATTTTTGCAAACATTGCAGTATCATGGCAGCATGTTCTTTGGCCACCCACCCATTGAGCAAACAAAGCTTTTCGAGATTAACTGTAATTTTTGAGAATACCGACCGTATTTCTTCGTTGAATGAGGGTTCGTAATCAACCGTATCAAACTGTAATATCTCAATCTTTGTATCCAGACCGCTTCCTGTAAAGCGACATAGAGCCACATCCAGACCATCCAATGACGTACCGCTCATTAAGCCGATGATCAAACGAGACTTTTTGGAAGCAATATTGCATAACGTGGTCAGGTTTTTATTCATTTGCGGTATTTTTCTAGTTTACGCTACTTATTATGCAACAATTTGCAGCTTTTTATTTGTTTTTTGAAAAAAATTACTGATTTTATTATACAATCGCTATCCCAATGCTAAAAAAAGAGCGGTGTGAGCCTACATTTTACGTCAGGGGAAGCCTTTATAATGGAGGAAAAAATGAACGATGATTAAGCAATTAGGTAAGTTTCCCTGAGACTTAGGATTCACCATTTATAACTGACCCATACTCGCAAATATTGCGTTTTCGAATATATTTATCCTATGATTAACACCGATGAGATAATAATTGCAAGTATTGATGATACTGCAGCCCTTACTATTTTGGTAAACAGTGCTTACCGTGGCGACAGTTCTAAAAAAGGCTGGACCACCGAAGCGGACCTGCTAGATGGAGTAAGAACAGATAGTGTTTCATTAACGGCTATGATGAAAACCCCCGGCTGTGTTATTTTTAAATATATTGATGCGCATGGCGGGTTACTGGGTTGCGCTTATCTTCAAATACAACAAACGAAACTGTATTTAGGAATGCTTACCGTTTCGCCTGAACTGCAGGGCCGGGGTATAGGCAAACAATTATTGGCTGCCGCAGAAAATTACGCAAAACAAAACCACTGCACTGCCATAACCATGACCGTTATTTCCGTTCGGCAGGAGTTGATCGCCTGGTATAAAAGGCATGGTTACTGTGATACCGGCGAAACAGAACCCTTCCCTACCAGCCCGGCTTTTGGCTTACCCAAACAACCTTTACATTTTATTGTAATGGAAAAACCAATATAAGGTTCCCTAAACCGGACTTTGTTGATTTAACAGCCTTATCAAACAGTATTCCTGTGGCATACCGTTTGATTAATTATCTTCAAATGATTTTTATTATCATTCTTCGGCCATCTTATCATGCACTTGTATTCGATTCATACCGGTAAAAAAATTATAGGGTTATTATTGTTATGTATGGTATTCGGGGAACTTTCAGCGCAGGAAACCGGCATACCCGATACCGTTTTTTTTCTGGCACATAAGAAAGGGCTTTTGGGAAAGATCGGTAGAAGTTTATCTGTAAATAATCCTGATCCAATTTTCCCGTCGGAGGGTGCAGTAAAGAATGAATCTACTTTCAGTCCATTTAAAGGGAAGGTTATCCGACATATACTGGTAGAAAAATTAAGCTTTAATAAATCAGTAAATGATACAGTAAAAGTAGTAAAGAATTTTTTTAATGATATTGGTGATGCCATGCACACCAGTACTGCGAAGCGGGTTATTTTAAATAATCTTTTTTTTGTACCTGGTGATACACTTTATCCCTCATTACTCGCCGATAATGAACGGTTTTTGCGAGCCCTTACTTATTTACAGGATGCCCGGATTGTAGTAAAACCCATTGAAAACAATGCAGATTCTGTGGATGTAACCATTATTTGTAAAGATGTGTTTCCGATAGGTGGAAGTATGGATGCTGGGTCTTCAAAAAATATAAGCTTCGAAGTAAATGATGATAACCTTGTAGGAAGTGGTAACCGTTTGCAGGTGCAGAATTTTTTTGATGTGGACAGGAAACCTAGATATGGTTTTGGTATAGAATTTCTCAAAAGAAATTTCAGGGGTACCTTCATTAACCTTGCCGCAGGTTACCAGAATCAGGCTCCCACTTATAACACCGGGCTAAGGGAAGAAAAAGCCATTTACCTCAGAGGGGAGTTACCGCTGGTAAGCCCTTATCATTCATGGACAGGTGCTTTTGAAATAGCCTCACATGCTACACAGAATACTTATTCACCTGATTCTTTGTACCGGTCTGATTTTAAATATAATTACCGTTTGTACGATGGCTGGATAGGACACAATATCGGAGCCAGAAAGCAATTACAACAAAATTTTAATTCAAGATTCCGTCGTTTGGTTTCGATACGTGGAATACACAGGACCTTCCTGGACTTGCCCGACTTATATAAAGGCATTTATAAAATAGATTATTCAGACCTGATTAGTGTACTCGGTTCATTTACCATTTTTGAACAGGACTATTACCATACCAATTTCCTGTATGGTTTTGGCCGCAATGAGGATGTACCCGAAGGTTTTAGCTTATCCTTTACTGGTGGCTGGAGCAAACGCAGCAACATTTCCAGGCCTTATTTGGGATTTGATTACCAACGGAATTATTTTTCCAACAGAAAAAATTATATTAATTACACAATACGCTTAGGCACTTATTACAATAGAGCAAGGTTTGAAGATATCAGTTTCTTAACCAGTTTGGAATATTTTACAAAACTCCGAAAAATAGGCACCGGCCATTGGTTGATCAGGCATTTCCTGAGCGGAAGCATTACACAATTGGCAAATACCTATTTAAATGAGACCTTGCGTTTATCTAGTGATTATGGTATTCCTCAATTAAATAATCCAGACCTCAAAGCTTCTACCCGTGTTAGTTTTAATGCGGAATCTGTTTTTTACAATACCTGGAAATTTGTTGGATTCAGTTTCGCACCATTCACCTTTACCAATATTAGCTTTTTGAAAACGATCGGCCGCAATTTAAACACAGGTGATCTATACACCGCTATCGGTGGCGGGGTTCGTACCCGTAATGAAAATCTTGTATTTGGCACAATTGAGTTAAAAGCTTATTATTACCCACGCACAACCGGCTCCATGAGTCAATGGAATATTACCTTAAATACCGACCTACGTTTCAGGTATGTAAGTCAGCTGATCAAACGGCCGGATTTTGTCGTAGTGAATTGATCGGGAAAACATTTTTATTACCTGATTAAAGTAACTGTTCCGTTAATGGAATGATTTTTTCCTGACTTACTGGTGTATACTATCACCCAAACATAAGCCCCGTTTTGTTGTTGAATCTTGTTAACAGTGCCATCCCATCCCCGATTAATCTCATTGGATGCAAAGACTGTTTGTCCCCATCGGTTATAAATTTTCATATGGTATTGTTTTACACTCGCATCCTGTATCGGTCTGAATACATCATTTAAGCCATCTTTATTGGGTGTGAATGCAGTGGGCACAAGCAGTTCATCTGAGCACCTAATAAACCCTATGTTTACTGATGCCGTATTGCTACCACAACTATTGGACACTTGCAAGAAATATTGCCCTTTTTGCGTAATGGTGATACCCTGTGTAATATCTCCTGTTGACCATTTGTATTTGGTTGCATAATTGGTTACCGCGTTTAACAATAAGGTATCGCCCAAGCATAATACAGTATCTCTGCGTAAAGAAACAGCAGGCGGCTCCACAATATGAACCCTTGTTGTATCTTCTTTTGTACAGGTACCTGTATAAACAATTACAGCATACAGGCCGTCATCTTTTACCTTTATACCGGCTGTATTTTCGCCAGTTGACCAAACATATAATGACCCTGCAACATTGGTAGCATCCAGCGAAATGATACTACCTTTACAAATGGTAGTATCAGCAGGTAAAGAGAGTTGTATTGGATTTTTAGTTACAGTAATTACTTTTTTCGAAAGAAAATTTAAAAGACAACCGGCATTGTAGGTTACATTAGCGGTATAGAGTCCACTATTGGCAACTGTTGTATTATGAATAGTTATTTTCCTTCCAGTAGCCTTAAAACCGTTGGGTCCCGACCAGGTTATATAGGATCCTTCATCAACTGAAATATTAAGGTCAATACCTTCACAAATTGGGGTAATTCCCGAGATTACAGGTTCGGGATCTACATGTAAACCAACAGGACTGGTTGGAGAAGAACAGTTTACCGATCCGATATAGCCTGAATCTGCCATGCGCAGCCTGTAAAATTTTGAATCAGAACGTTTTGCAGAATCTATCACATAGGTATATGCAATGGCACCAGGTATAGGTTCATAATTATGATTAGGCAGGATACGCTCCCACTGGAATTCTTTCCCCACAGGTACCGGTCCACCCATAGAAAAAACAACGCGTTCATTCAAACAGGCAAATACAGGAAACTCATACCGGCCATTAATAAATGGATAGTCGCTTGTGGCATTCCCATTGCTGAAAGAAGCACCGATATTCACAACACGTATATCATCTATCGCAAAATCATCAGGTACAGAACTGCCGCTGGTAAAAGAAAATCCAATTTTTACCGAACTCACACCCTTGGGTAAGGGATATGTAAAAGAGAAATTTGACCAGCTTATTGAATCATTATTTTTTAAAACAGGTGAAGTAAATGCTGCCAGCAAATTATTATTGGTGGCATTCCTTGCCTCAACATGAATGGTCACATCAAGACCTGCCCCTGTTTTATTTAAACTGGCTGCTGCAAAACAGATGGCCTGACTTTGTGCCCTGCAAAAACCCTGTACAGTGGTTTCATAGAAAGTAGGGACCGATGTTTTACTGCGTACCATCATCATATAACCACCCTGCCCCGTATTGTCATTGCCCTCGGCCCAGCCGTAGATGCCCGCGGTATGCTTTCTTAACCCATATTCCCCCACTGCAATCCCATTATTACCACTATATATATATTGAGAAGTAGTTGATGCAAGAGCAGGGCCAATATCAACCGAAGAATAGCTACCCCCAAACGATTCCCTGAAAACAATAACGCCATTGGGACATTGCCCAAAAACCTGACATGAGTTGCTTATTGTAAAAAGGGTAATAAAAAGAAGTTTCATATAACTTGAAAAATAAGCGCCAGTAGCAATCTTTATCCCTAAAATAAACTTTTTCCTTTGACTAGGCACCAGACAACCCTTTAATATACACACAACATTAAAATATTGCCTTTTTTCCCTGAAAAAAGAACCTTTGTTATCAAAATTTGTCTTAACAGCGCGTACAGTAAGTATATTAAAAATGGTACAAGCCTATAATTTTTTAGCCAGTTGGCAATTATTTCCTGAAAAATGCGATTTCCAGTCCGGACTTACGCCAAAAAGTGGAAACTATAAAATAGAAAGCATCCGCAATGGCCACGCCTTAAATGTGAGTATTAACTGGGTGAGTATGGATAATGAAGCGTTCTATACGCAATATGATATCGTGCCAGATGGCGAATTGCATCCTTTTGAGAACCAGGAAATAGCAGATACCATAAAAGTAACGATCCTCAATGCCTCTGCTATACTGATCATTTTTAGCAAAGAAGATAAAACAGTACTGGAAGTAACCAACGAAATATTACCCAACGGCTATATGAAAGTAACCCAGAAAGGAGAAAGTAGCAAAGAAGGTCCTTTTATAAATATTGAAATCTATCATAAACAATTGAGCGTTTTGCCTTATGCCTCATCAGTGGGCAGCGTAGCTATCAGACCTAACAAAGAAGGTGTGATCAAACACAAAGCGTTAGCTGCCATGGAAGAACAAACTAATATGCAGTTAGATCAAATAAGGCAGCAGATAGAATTATTAGCTCGACAGGCGCAGGAAATACGCAAAAGAAAAGAACTCAGCATGATAATTTATGACGCAAGACTGGGTTTCAAACCACAGATAGGACATACCTATCATTTGTATGAAAAAAGAGATGGTGCACATATGCTGTCTTTGATAGCACCACAGGAATGGGGTGGTGCCGGGCCATTTAAACAATTTATTTCATCGGTAAGGCTTCTGGCTGATCATACATGGGTAGAGATTAGTTAGTGATTCGTCATTGCAAATCTTTGATCACTGCAGCTGTGATCAAAAGATCTTTTATGTTTTGCAGGTATAGGTATAGTACCAGCGAATACTCACTTGCTTTAAATGAAGCGGGGAGATCTATCAATTGCAATCCTTCATTGCTGATTGTCTGGCCTATAAATGAGCGTACTATATTATTGTTTGTCCTAGTTCTTCCCATATTCTCTCCCGATTTAATATTCGTTATTGCCAGTTTCTGCACCAATGCAATATTGATAATATTGTTTAAATCTGCATCGGCATTTTTATAATGAAATGTGAGTGCATTTTTTCCAATGCCTATATCTTCTGCTGATATTGTACCCGTTTGTTTAGTAGTAAATTCTTTTTACACAAGGCTTCTCACAATATTCCTGTTATTACCTACTGCTTCCCCCTGCCATTCACAATTAATTGCGAAGTATACACACTTTCGTTAGGAAAATGTTGACTGTACCATCGTTGCCTGGCAGTATATGCACTATTGCTAACCGGATTGGTCCATACTAAACGGTTCCAGTAATCAACATGAAAAGTAATGGGTATTATATGTTCGTTATGGGCTATTGCATACTCGGCCAATAACGCATCGCCAGGAGGGCAACTGCTACATCCCTGGCTGGGAAAGAGCTCCAGTGTCACTAGAGGTTAATAGTCGGAAACGGATATTTTTAGAGAATTTTGTCTTATATCTTTAAAACTCAATAATACCAATGAGGCAAATACCAGTAATAGCAACATTCCGAACACGCTAAACTGTTGCATCAAAGGCATATTTTTTTTATACAAACCTTTTTTATAACTGGCAATTTATTATGCTGTTTGACGAAGTTTTGTTAGGGCACTTACAAAACTCTCATCATTTTAATATATTAAACAAACTGCCGCCTTTCTCAAATAACCTGTCGATCTTTTTTTCAACAGTAGGATCTTTTTCAACCGGTGGGGCATGGTGTGGCTTGATTCGCGCATCAATTACCAGTGGGCCACAACAGCCCCAGTGCTTATTATCAGTAAATGTACTAATCCCATATATATCATGCGATGGATTACAACGGGTAAAAGTAACCCATAAATAATTGCGCAGGGTTTGTGTAGTAAAACCAGCATCATCACATATCACTATCAACATCACGCCTTCGAGTTCACTTACCCGGCCCTGCAATTTCTCATTCAACAGACTCATTTCAACATGTGCTTTTTCGTAACAAAGAAATGCATGGGTTTGCAAAGCGATAACACCCGGCATGGCCATATTTGCGTTTTCAAATACATCCAACTCTTTCAATACCTGTGGTACCTCATTGTACAGTTTTCTTTTTACATCGCCACAAGCAGCAAACACGACTTTGCTTCCGCTGTTCAATCCGGTACCAGAATAATCCAGGGTATCTAAGGTTGTGTTTGTGTAAAAATGTATATCCCTTGTAAGATCTATTCGCTCCAGCAAGTACACCATAAACTGCTTTACATTATTTGTTTTGAGTTGCTTGCTATCATCGGAAGTAATAAATAAAAATTTAGCAAGGCTTAATTGCCCGGTTCCCAGAATATGATTGGCAATGGTTAATAATTCAGCGGGCTGTTTAACCGGTGTATATGGGGTGTACCTTTCACTGCCAATAGCTAATAAAAGGGGATGT
Organism: Chitinophagaceae bacterium; assembly: GCA_043717145.1. Classification (GTDB taxonomy): domain Bacteria; phylum Bacteroidota; class Bacteroidia; order Chitinophagales; family Chitinophagaceae; genus Sediminibacterium. The sequence continues at coordinate 10,366 of JAYSXR010000203.1, forward strand.
ACGCCGGCGGCATCTACTGCATGTACTTCCTGCAAACCTGGTATCTCTTGCGGAATAGCAGCACCGGTAAGCTCATGAATCAGTTCACCAAAACTGGTATCTTCCTGAGGGGGACGACCCACTACAGTAAAAGGCCAGATGGCATTTTTTTTCGCATACACTTTGTGCACGCGCATCAATGGAAAAGAATGTTTCAGACTATAATACCCTAAATGATCACCGAAAGGCCCTTCCGGTTTATTATCGCCGGGATAGACTTCTCCAGTGATGACAAAATCAGCATCGGTGCTGATACAAAAACCATCTTTATATACATACCTGAATCTCCTTCCGCCAAGCACGCCTGCAAAAGTCATTTCACTTATTCCTTCTGGTAAAGGCATTACTGCAGCCACTGCGTGTGCCGGCGGGCCACCGACAAAACAGCTAACTTTTAAGGGTAGCCCTTTTGCATTAGCTTTAGTTTGATGCACCCCAATGCCACGATGCAATTGATAATGTAGCCCTATCTCTTTGTTAAATTCATATTCATTGCCTGTTAATTGAATACGATACATCCCAAGGTTGGATTTCATAATGCCGGGCTGGTCAATATCTTCTGTATATACCTGTGGAAGTGTAACAAACGCACCGCCATCCATGGGCCAATGCTGGATCAAAGGCAGGTCTGAGATATGGATCTCTTCATACAAAACAGGTTTCGATAACGGGTTCTTTAACGGGAAAGCTTTTATGGCTGCCAGTCCGGTTGTAAAATTATCCAGGGGATGCTTTAATGCTTGTAACGGATTGTCTTTTAATTTTATAAGTTCCTGTACCAACTGTAAATTATTCCGGAAAATAAATTTACTCCGTTCTATCGTGCCGAAAATATTCGATGTGGCCCTGAAACGGCATCCTTTTACTTTCTCAAACAATAAGGCCGGTCCTTTTGCTTCAAACACGCGCAAATGAATAGCCGCCATTTCCAAGTATGGGTCTACTTCCTCCCGGATACGTATCAAATGATCGTTCTTTTCAAGATCCAGTAAACATTCTTCTAATGATGTATAGTTCATGCGTTAATAACAAATGGTTTAGTCAATGGTTGGGTAAATCAGTACGGATTATTCCCGCCTGTTATCACCAAATACATAATAAATTATTAACCCAAGAATCGGGGCCACAACAATTAATATGGTCCATAGTAATTGGGTGTTTTGCTCCATATCTTTTCGTTCAAAAATTCCTTTGATCGTATAAATGATTGCTGCGAGCCATAAAATAGTAAGTAAAAGAATAGACATACAAAAGGTTTTAAACATCTAAGCTACAACATCGGTGGCAAAGGAGTTAAAATGGGTTAAAACGGGTTAGAAAAGTGAAAAGTAGCTGAAACCCAACT
>JAYSXR010000204.1:0-11721 GCA_043717145.1 Chitinophagaceae bacterium
ACAAAATGTCTAACTTGAAATACGTTGCCGAAGAGTACCCATACCAGCAACCGGAATGGAAATACATTCAGTTTGATGTATTGGCAATGACCTTGATTAATGAAGAAGTAAACGAGATCTTTATGACTGAAGATGTGTATTTTCAATAGCTGCCAAAATATTGATCACATGCTAAAGCATGTGATCAATTACATAATAATCTGAGTCCTGGATTTTGATAACCTTCTGGCCTAAAAAGTTTGCGTTATAAAACAATTCACCCATGATAATACAAACAGCTGTTTCAGATATTGATATTCTTAAATGCTGGAAAGCCCTGAAAGAACTCCGTCCGCATCTTTTAGAAAATAATTTTCTGCCTGCCATTAAAGAAATGATATCAGAAGGGTACCAACTGGCATTTATTGAAGGGGAAAATGGTTATGCTGTATCCATCATTGGCTTCCGGTACTTACAGTTCACTTTCAACGGTAAACATTTTTATATTGATGACCTTTCTACCCTGCCCGAAGTTAGAGGCAAAGGGTATGGAAGTAAGCTTTTAGACCATGTAACCGAGCTGGCCAAACAAAATGGGTATAAAGTAATCACCCTTGATTCGGGCCATCAGCGCTATGATGCCCACAGGCTATACCTGAATAAAGGTTTCACCATCGCTTCTCATCATTTCTCCAAAATGGTGATTACCCCTTCACAATAAAATTATATACGTTCCATCATCTTCTCAACCATCATATAAGTGGCTGGACAGTACTCGATATTCTGCTGATGAACATGGATATATTCCGACATTTTCTTTTTCTTGAGGTAAGGAAAACCTGCGCAGTCAGCGGGACGAACTTCATATATGCTGCACATATTCGTAGTATGGTTTAAAAACTGGCAGGGTTGTGTTTTATTTACCCAGTCGCCATCTGATTTTTCAAATTTCAACCATTTTCCTCTAAACTCCAGTGGGCTTATTTCAAAGTGCGCGGCAATTCTTTTGATATCGGCAGCTTTGAATGTTGGTGTCATTTTTTTACAGCAATTGGCACAGCTTAAGCAATCCACTTCTTTCCATACTTCTGCATCAATAGAAGCGGCAATGATATCTAAGTCACGTGGCGGGTTCTTCTCTATCTTTCCCAAATAACGTTTGAATTTTTTCTGATGATAACGGACCTTTTGTTTGAACGAACGGATACTGACTTGCATTAGGGCGATTGAGAAATGTTGAAATTTGGATATTTTGAAATCGCAATATCGTGTACCTTGCCTTCAATTCCAAAATTTCCCGATTTTCTCATTCACCCATACCCCAACCCTCTCCATGTGGGAAGCTTATAAAAAAGGATACAAAGCTTATCTCCGCTTAGAGAAATCACTTAGTGATAACTCGGTGGAAGCCTATTTGCATGATGTAGGGAAACTTACTGATTATTTACAGATCAGCAATACCCTGAAATCACCTTCAGAAATTGAGTTGAAGGACCTTCAGCGATTTGTAAAATGGGTGGGTGAATTGGGAATGACCGCCACTTCACAAGCAAGGATCATTTCGGGCATACGCGGGTTTTATAAGTTTTGCCTGATAGAACAAATTACTAAAACAGATCCATCTACTTTACTGGAAGGGCCTAAAACCTGCAGAAAACTACCCGATGTTTTAACGTTCGAAGAAATAGAAACGGTAATCGCGCAACTGGACCAAAGCACACCCGATGGAAGTCGCAATAAAGCCATACTTGAAACCATGTACAGCAGCGGGCTGCGGGTAAGTGAATTGGTGAACCTGAAAATATCCTGTTTATACCTGGACGTAGGTTTTATCCGTGTAATTGGAAAAGGGGATAAAGAAAGACTTGTGCCGATTGGCAGTGATGCAGTGAAATATATTAAGCTCTATAAAGAAAATATCCGTGTACACCAATCCATCCAAAACGGTTTTGAGGATATCCTTTTTCTCAATAAAAGGGGAACCATCCTTAGCCGGGTTATGATTTTTTATATTATTAAAAACACGGCGTTAAAAGCAGGCATCACTAAAAATATATCGCCCCATACTTTCCGGCATTCTTTTGCCACACACCTGGTAGAAGGCGGTGCCGACCTTCGGGCCGTTCAGGAGATGCTGGGGCATGAAAGTATTACCACAACCGAAATATACACGCACCTCGATAGGGATTTTTTAAGGGATACCTTACAACGGTTTCATCCTTCATTTAATGGTCGTGACGCTAAAGCCACCTGAATGTTAAATGCCCGGTTGGCAATTATTTATACAATCTTCTTTTATGTCTTTCCATTTTCCTTCAGGCTGCTTAAGCGTCCCGTTGGAAAAAGATGTAGCTTTACTCCTCTTAAACATTTTAAACAAGTACCATATGAAAAAAATCTTTTTATTGGCGGCAACCCTTTGCAGCATGACAGTTTTTGCACAGATCAAAATGCCGGCGCCCAGTCCTACACAAAAAATCACGCAGGAATTCGGTGTCGGATCAGTTGAACTTACCTATTCGCGCCCAAGTATCAAAGGCAGAAGTCTGTTGAAAGAAAATAGTGACCTCGCCCCCCTTGGTAAATTATGGCGCACCGGTGCCAATGCGGCTACCCGCATAGTGTTCAGTGATAAAGTGATGATGGGCGGTAAATTATTAGATAGCGGTACCTATGTTTTATACACTATACCAGGTAAAGAATATTGGGAGATTGTAATAAACAAAGGCATTAGTAATTGGGGAACAGATGGCTACAAAGAAAGTGAAGACGTTAACCGTTTTAAAGTAAAGACAGAGAAAACAGGTATGGATATAGAAACTTTCACCATGCAGTTTGCCAATGTGATGGCAGAAAGTTGCCAACTGAATATTATGTGGGGCAATACAGCTGTGAGTATCCCTCTGAGCATCAATGTGAAAGACCGTATCCGCGCGCAGGTAGTAAAAGCCTTAAGTGCTGAAACAGTGAACCCGGCAGCATATTCTTCTGCCGCTACTTTTTATTATGAGTGGGATAAGGATATGAACAAAGCTTTGGCTAACGTGAATAAAGCTATTCAGGCTAATCCAAAAGCCTTTTGGTTGCTGTTGCAACAGGCAAAAATCCAGCGCGATATGGGCGATAAAGTTGCGGCTAAAGCGAGTGCAGAAAAATGCATCATTTTTGCTACCGAAGCAAAGAATGATGATTATGTGAAACAGGCCAGTGACCTGATCAAAAAATTGTAATACAACTGTTTTTATTTTTTAACCGCAGATTCGCAGATTATACCTTGTGGATTTGTGGCTAATTTTACCTATAGTTATTAGATTATTTTTTAGAAATATTTCCAACGATATATTATTTCAGAAGGGCCTTCCATATTGGAAAGCCCTTCTGAAATAATATAAGTAAATGACTTCTTTTACGCTTCTGCCATATCGGGAATCATCTCTGCCTTATACGCACCTGCATCCAGCTTAGCTTTCGTTTCAGTGAATGCTTTCAGCGTTTCATCAATATCCAGATCTGTATGTGAAGCGGTAGGAATTAAACGGTAAATGATATGCCCTTTTGGTATCACGGGATAAACTACAATGGAACAGAATATATGGTAGTTCTCACGTAGGTCCATTACCATAGCTGTTGCTTCTTCTACACCACCTTTCATATAAACAGGGGTAACCATGGTATTGGTATTGCCAATATCAAACCCTCTTTCTTTCAAACCTTTCTGCAGTTTCATGGCATTGCTCCACAATTTTTCTTTCAACTCGGGTTGGGTCTGCAGCAACTCCAGGCGTTTCAGGTTTCCGATAACGATTGGCATGGGTAAGCTCTTCGCAAATATCTGTGAACGGATATTGTAGCGGATAAAATCAATGATCACTTTATCCCCAGCCATAAAAGCACCGATAGAAGCCATTGACTTGGCGAAAGTTGAAAAATACAAATCAATGCCGTCCTGGCAATCCTGCTCTTCGCCTGCGCCCGCTCCGGTTTTACCCAGGGTGCCAAATCCGTGGGCATCATCAACCAATATGCGGAACTGGTATTTATCTTTTAAAGCAATCAGCTCTTTTAATTTACCCTGGTCTCCTGCCATACCAAATACGCCTTCTGTAATTACCAGTATGCCGCCGGTTTTTTGCTTTTCAATTAAAGTAGTCGCACGCTCCATCTGCTTTTCAAAATCTTCCAGGTCATTATGTTTAAATACATAACGGTGGCCAGGATGTAGTCGCAAACCATCAATAATGCAGGCATGGCTTTCTGCGTCATATACAATCACATCATGTCGGCCACAGACCGCGTCAATGGCACTCATGATACCCTGGTAACCGAAGTTCATGAGGATCGCATCTTCCTTGCTTTCAAATTCTGCCAGTTCTTTTTCCAACTGTTCATGGTAATTACTGTTTCCACTCATCATACGGGCACCCATGGGTAAAGCAAGACCAAATTTGGCTGCAGCTTCCGCATCGGTTTTACGTATTTCTGGATGATTAGCTAGTCCCAGGTAATTGTTCAAACTCCAAACGACCATCTGTTTACCGCGAAAAATCATCCGGCTGCCTATTTCGCCTTCCAGCTTCGGAAAAGCAAAATAGCCATGCGCCCTTTCACGATGTTGGCCCAGCGGACCGGAATTCTTGATCAGTTTTTCAAAAATGTCTGCCATAATATCTATTTGTTACTTTGGTAAAAATTTGTGCAAAAGTAAACTTTTAGCCTCTAAAGGGCAAGCGTAATTATTCACCTTAACTTACCTTAGCAACTTGTTTATTGTTTTTAACAAAAAAAGTGGCTATCACAACACAAATTATCTCCATGAAAAGATTGATTTTACCGTTTTTTGCCTGTTTATTGGCTAATGCTACCCAGGCGCAAAAAAATATTACTGAATCCATTCAACGCCCAAAACTGGTGGTTGGTATCGTAATTGACCAGATGAGATGGGATTATCTTTACCGGTTTAACCCGCTTTTTAAACCCACAGGCGGTTTCAAACGTATGATGGGCGAAGGTTTTTCATGCGATAATACCCTTATTCCGTACACCCCAACCGTTACTGCCTGTGGCCATACCTGTGTGTATACCGGAAGTGTGCCCGCGATACATGGAATAACCGGTAATGCCTGGTGGGATAATAAACTGATGAAAAGCGTGTATTGCAGCGAAGACAAAACCGTTAAAGGGGTTGGTGGAAAAGGAGAAGAAGAAGGCCAGATGAGCCCTCGAAATATGTTGACTACTACCATTTGCGATGAACTGCGGCTGGCTACCAATTTTCAAAGTAAAGTAATTGGTGTGGCATTGAAAGACCGCGGCTCTATTTTACCGGCCGGCCATTCGGCCAATGCAGCCTATTGGTATGAGGGCAAATCGGGCAATTTTATTACCAGCACCTATTACATGAATGCATTACCGGATTGGGTAACCCGTTTTAACAACCGTAAACTGGTTGATTCACTATACAGGCTTAATTGGAATACCTCATTACCCGGAGACGTTTATTCACAATATGCCACAGCAGACATGAAAGATTATGAAAACAAACCTTTCGGCAAAGAAGCCACCAGCTTTCCGTACGATCTTTCCAAATTTGCAGAAAAAGATTACTCTAAAATATCTACTACCCCATACGGAAATACTTTAACCGCAGAAATGGCAAAAGCAGCTATTACCGCCGAAAAATTAGGCAAAGGTCCTGCCACCGATTTCCTGGCGGTTAGTTTTTCATCGCCGGATTATATCGGCCACTCATTCGGTCCCAATTCCTGGGAAATGGTAGATGATTATGTTCGGCTGGACGATGAACTTGGAAAATTATTCGTTTTTCTTGATGCAACGGTTGGCAAAGGCCAATACACTGCTTTCTTAACTGCCGACCATGCCGTAGCGCATATTCCCGCTTTTATGAAAGAAAACAAATTACCCGGCGGCGTAATGGATGATGCCAGTTCGATGAAAGAAATGAATACACGCATCAAAGAAAAGTTCGGCGTGGATAATGCAATTGTAAGCATGTACAATTACCAGGTGTACCTGAACCATCCTAAAATTGATGCAGAAAAAATTAATGATGAATTGATTACAAAATGGATCATTCAATACCTGAAAAAAAATGAGGCGGTATCCAATGTATTTGCAACGGCAGATATCATGACAACACCTATCAATAAAACATTACGTGAAATGCTAGCCAATGGTTTTAACCCTACCCGCAGCGGCGATGTGCAGGTTATTTTAAAACCCGGCTACATTGAAGGCAGCGCAACAGGAACCACCCATGGTTTATGGTATCCTTATGACTCTCATATCCCCTTATTATGGTATGGCTGGGGCATAAAAAAAGGAAAAACAAATCGGGAAACTTACATGACCGATATCGCTCCAACCGTTGCCGCATTATTACATATTCAAATGCCAAGCGGCAGTGTGGGTAAAGTGATTGAAGATGTGATGAAGTAAAAGTAGACAATAAATCATGGACAATTTCATAAGAATGCCATCCCACCTAAAAGTTGGATGGTATTTTTTATGCCAGTACCCGCCTGTTAAAAAGAATACAACGTTTACAAAACCAAACAATTTGCACGACCGTATGTTAGAGTTTGTTAAATCAGCAAATAGCTGAAAGGAGAATTAAAAATTTCGTCAACGCAAAAAAAATAATCTATACAAAAACAGTTAAAACTTTTGCGGCTATGCTGTTATTTACAGGCTTTTTGTGAACCACTTCCTTTGCGCAAAAAGACATTAAAAAAGAAGTATTGAAGGAACACGAATGCAATGCTGCCTGTAAGAAAGGTGCTCATGCATATGCGCATGGCTAAAAAAGCCATGTATGCGGAGATGCCTGTGAAAAAACTGCAGACAAAAAAGGCAAAGCCTGATTGCAAAATTGCATATGATACTTGTAAAAATTAAAACTGCCATAATGATTAAAAAAGCCTTGTTAGTGCGGCTGGAAGCGAAGCCCGGTAAAGAAGCAGAAGTTGCCAATTTTTTGCGTAGTGGCCTGCCACTTATTCAGTCAGAACCGGATACGATTACTTGGTATGGTATTCAATTAGGGTCTTCTACTTTTGGCATTTTTGACACGTTCCCCCATGATGAAGGCAGAACGGCGCACCTTGCCGGAAGTGTAGCAGCTGCACTCATGGAAAATGCATCTCATTTATTATCGAAAGATCCATTGATAGAGTTTGTGGATGTATTGGCAGCAAAAACAGCCTAACCATTTTAGAAGTATTTAAGTTTTATAAATAAAGGCCTGCATCATGCAAGCCCTTATTTATTGTGGTTTTACAAAGGGGGCTTATTACGTAATATTCAACATCGTTATGCGTATACTGATTTCCTTTGCTTCGGTAATAATCGCTTCAGGATAGTCAGACATTTCCAATATTTTGATGGCATTCCTTGTCTTTAACTGCCCGGCTTTTAACAGGTGATCAATGAATAACTGGTTTTCCTGAATAATTTCCACAAAATGATAGAGATCATATTCACCGGCAAGCATTTCTGTTAGTTCCATATCGTGCGTTGACACCAGCACAATATTGTTGAATCGGTTCAGGTAATAGAGAATAGCTTTCCCTGCAGCTATCCTTTCAATGGTATTGGTTCCCTTAAATACTTCATCAAGGATAAATAAATTTTGTTGATCTGGTTTTATCTGCCCGATCAGTTTACTCATCACATCTACCTCTTCAAGGTAATAGCTTTTCCCATCTGTTACACTATCGTCAATGCGGATAGAAGATGACAGTTTAAGTATAGGTACAGAAAATACTTCTGCAAAACAGGTATACAATGTTTGTGCAAGGATAGAATTAATAGCGATTGTTCGCAAAAATGTAGTCTTTCCCGACATATTCGAACCTGTAATTAGGATACTTTTTGAGGTAACGGTCAGATCATTAGTAACACAATCTTCGATTAAAGGATGATAGACTTTTACTGCCGCCATCTTCTTTCCATTATTAATGAATTCCGGTTCACACATTTGCTGGCTGCCTGCGCGCAATGAGGCAATAGACATGCCTGTATCAATAATGCCGACATAGGTAAATACGTCATTAACTGCATCCTGCTTATCTTCCAGTTCTTTTACAATGCTGTAAAAAACATGCAGCTCAATCAAAAAAATCGCTTTAACCAATTCTATAAAATAATAATATACCTGCGTTAGTTCTGCAGCCATTCCCTGTTGTCCAAAACTCAGAAAGCGCATCTTCCGTTGAAATGTTTTTAGCCTGTAGATGGCTATCATTACTTTTTCTTTTTCAAAAGGAAGTTGTTTGCCGGTAAGTTTATCAGCTACACGAATCAGTTTATTTAACTGCGGTAAAGACCTTAGAAAACGATAAGTATTATTTTTATTCCACAAATGCAGCCCCATATTTAACGCGAACGGAATCATCATCCAGATTAAAAGCACCGAAAATTTTACAGAAAGAAGTAATATCGATATTACAATAGCAGTATCAATAATCAGTAACCTAAACCATTTCGGCCTCTCGGCCAGTTTGCCATTCAATAAAGCGGCTATATAATAACTATTGCTGTTATTAAGCGATACCAATATTTCCTGAACCTCTTCCCTCGCTTTTACATTGTCTGTAAAGAACCGGGCTTTATCACTCAGCGACTTTAGTTCTGCAATGTTATTTCCTGGTTTTTGCATCCGGTCAAACAAATATTGCTGGCCCACATGACTGTTAGTCCTGTCAACAAAAGCGAAAAGCTCATTAAAATCAATATCTACCCGAGTCTGCTCAATTAATTGATGGAAAGAAGGCTGATGATTTTGGAGCGTATACAAACCTATTTCATCAAAATTAAAATCATCTGTTTTTAGTTTTCCCCACCCAGCTTTCAACTGATCCAACATTTTTTTTCGCCTAGCCGTCATCCCGCTTTGCATAACAATGACGAAAACAAATACAATGATGAGGATAAAAAAGAGGTAGGGCATAAACAGTTATATTAAGTAGGTAATACTTAAATATGCGCATGTAAACGCAGAAAAATATTTCGCAATATGTGCAAATATCTATCCTAATACATTTTAAAACAAAGGATATCAGCAGTTACATTTACCTTCTATAATTCGAGGTTACTTAAAATATACCACTTACTTTACAATTTGTCCATTCATCATTTTGGAAATAAAAAGAAAAATAAAAAAAATATTACAACCCGTTACCCCGATTCCTGAAGACACACTGAACAGACTTCCCACTTTTATAATCTCAATGGAAATAACAAGGGCTATGATGCCATGTAAAACAACTTCTTACGATATCGAACTATGGAAAATTGCGAATACAGCAGGCCAGAATTTGTTAGCACTGGAAATAGGTGAAGAACATATGCGGCCTATCAACGACATCCCATTACAAAAACAGGCTACCTCAATAAAAACGAAATTGGATCATTTGGAGAAATCTTTAAATGGCAAATACAGTTATAAAAGTACGTGCCAACCTAAAGAATCCTTATTTATAGACAAAGAATCTTTCCTGTACCAAAGAAACAGGAACTGGGTACCGATTATTGAAAAAGCCATTGAGCAAAACCCATGTTTTTTTGCTTTTGGCAGCGCACATCTTATGGGTGAAACCGGCATAATAAAAACATTGCTTACCATGGGCTATACAGTTACGCCCGTCAAATACTGATCATTAAAAAAGCGCCCCATAAAGGAGCGCTTTCACTAAAAATAAACGTTTACGATTCCCCTAATTTTGTTTTTAGGTTCTGATCCAAAGCATCGAGGAATTCTTCAGTATAAAGATAATGTTCCCCATGGTTCACTTTGTTTCCGTGGATACATACCGCAAGGTCCTTGGTCATCTTACCACTTTCTACAGTTTCAACACAAACAGCTTCGAGTGCATGACAGAAATTAATCAACTCCTGGTTGCCATCTAATTTACCGCGGAACTCCAATCCCCTTGTCCACGCAAAAATAGAAGCGATTGGATTGGTAGAGGTTGGCTTTCCTTTCTGGTGCTCGCGAAAGTGGCGGGTAACGGTGCCATGTGCCGCTTCTGCTTCCATTACTTTACCATCGGGTGTAATTAAGGTAGAAGTCATTAAACCCAATGATCCAAAACCTTGTGCCACCGTATCACTTTGTACATCGCCATCATAATTCTTACAGGCCCATACAAAATTACCGTTCCATTTAAGTGCGCTGGCAACCATATCATCAATTAAACGATGTTCGTAGGTAATACCTGCTGCCGCATAGGCCTCTTTAAATTCATTCTGGTATATCTCTTCGAAAATATCTTTGAAACGGCCATCATATTTTTTTAAAATTGTATTCTTGGTAGATAAATACAAAGGCCATTTTTTTGCCAAAGCCGTATTAAAACAACTCATGGCAAAACCTTTGATACTCTCATCTGTATTATACATAGCCAATGCAACACCATTGCCTTCAAAATTAAATACTTCAAACTCCTGAACCGTTCCGTCATCACCTTCAAATTTAATGCTCAGTTTTCCTTTGCCTTTGGTTACGAAATCCGTAGCACGATATTGATCGCCAAAAGCATGACGGCCGATACAAATTGGTGCGGTCCAGTTAGGCACCAGCCTTGGTACATTAGAACATACAATCGGCTCGCGAAATACGGTACCATCCAGAATATTCCGGATCGTTCCGTTCGGGCTCTTCCACATTTGTTTCAGGTTAAATTCTTTCACACGTTCTTCATCGGGTGTAATAGTGGCGCATTTAATACCCACACCATATTGTTTAATGGCATTGGCGGCATCAACTGTAACCTGGTCATTGGTTTGATCACGGTATTCCATGCCCAGGTCAAAATATTTAATATCCACATCCATATACGGAAGGATCAATTTATCTTTGATAAACTTCCATATGATCCTTGTCATTTCATCCCCGTCTAATTCTACTACCGGGTTAACAACTTTGATTTTTTGTGTCATTGAATAGTCGTTTTGGTTAATGTAAAAAACGAGCACAAATGTAGCACTTTCTGTCTTTTAAAGGGATAGCAAACATTAAGCGCATTTTTACCGTATATCAATCATGAAATCTCTATCAATATTACCGGTTACCCTGCTGTTTCAGTTTATTGGCCTTTTTATGGTACCGGGTTGTGCAAAAGAGGGCACGAATATGTTAACGACTATTGCTACAGATAGCCTCTTAAAGTCATACTTGGCTTTGGGCGATTCTTATACCATTGGTGAATTTGTGGGCAGTGCAGAAAGGTTTCCTACACAAACAGTTGCGCTGTTAAAAAGCCATGGCAGTAAGGTGGCAGATCCACAATACATTGCACAAACAGGTTGGACAACGCTTGACCTGCAGAATGCCATCAGCAAAGCAACCTTAAAATCAAAATATGATATTGTAAGCCTTTTAATAGGCGTTAACGACCAATACGAGGGATTAGACACTGCCGGTTACCGTGTTCATTTTACCCAGTTATTACAAAAAGCCATTCAGCTGGCAGATAATCAAATAAAACATGTGTTTGTCGTATCCATCCCCGATTATAGTGTAACCCCTTTTGGTGGTGGCTCGGAAAGGGTAAAGAAGGAAATAGATGCATTCAACAATATCAACAAGCAGGTAACAGCAACGTATCAGATAAGTTATACTGATGTTACCCCAACGAGCCGTCTGGCTGCGAATGATCAGTCGTTTACAGCAAATGACGGGCTGCATCCATCGGGTAAACAATACCAACAATGGGCAGCACT
>JAYSXR010000205.1:0-3840 GCA_043717145.1 Chitinophagaceae bacterium
GGTAAGAGCCAGCTGATCAGTTATACCAACAAGAACGGTAAAAAAATGCAGGGCGCACTTTTCTACCCTGCTAATTATGAAGCCGGTAAGCAATACCCGATGATCGTTTATATTTATGAACTGCTTTCCAATACAGTACATGGATATACTACCCCGTCTGTTAGAGGTGCTTATAATACAACCAACTTTACTACCAATGGTTATTTTATTTTCAGGCCCGATATTGTTTACCAAACCAATGACCCGGGCATGAGTGCAGTTAATTGTGTGATACCAGCTGTAAAGGAAGTTTTAAAAACAGGGATGATTGATAAAGATAAAGTAGGCTTGATGGGACATAGCTGGGGTGCCTATCAAACATCTTTTTTAGTAACACAAACAGATATCTTTAAAGCAGCCAGTGCAGGCGCGCCGTTAACCGATCTGATCAGTATGTCGCTTTCCATTTACTGGAACAGCGGCACGCCCGACCAGAAAATATTCGAAACCAGTCAGGGGCGTTTTGACGGGCCATGGTATGAAAGAACGGAGGACCATATCCGCAACTCGCCGATGTTCAACGCCTCAAAAATTAAAGCACCATTATTAGTAGCTTTTGGCGACAGGGATGGGGCAGTTGACTGGCACCAGGGCATTGAAATGTATGGAACCATGCGCAGGATGGAAAAACCACATGTAATGCTTGTGTATGCTGATGAGAACCACGGATTAGCGAAAAAAGAGAACCAGATAGACTACCAGAAAAGACAAAAAGAGTGGTTTGATCATTACCTGCTGGGTAAGCCCGCCGAAAAATGGATAACCGACGGTGTTAGCTATCTTGATAAAATGAAAGAGCGGGACAAACAAACCGAAGGAAAATAAAATCAGTCCTGGAAAGGAAATAAAACCTGCTTCTATATCAAGCAGGTTTTTTAATTTTAAATAATCCGCAAATAATATTTATTATGCCTCCAATCAAAACAGCCATCCTCTCTTTCGGCATGTCGGGAAGAGTATTCCATGCACCTTTCATCCATTTGCACCCGGGGTTTGAATTATATGGGATCTGGGAAAGAAGCAAATCTGACTCCTTACAATTCTATCCAGGAATAAAAATATTCCGTTCACTTGCAGAAATATTGAGTGATGATTCTATTGAACTGGTGATTGTAAATACCCCTACCGCTACCCATTTTGATCTTACTAAAAAAGTATTGGAAGCAGGCAAACATGCTGTTGTAGAAAAAGCTTTTACCACCACAGTTGCCGAAGCCATTGAGTTGAAAGCATTAGCTGAAAAACAGCATAAACAACTTTCCGTTTTCCAAAACCGCAGGTGGGACAGTGATTTCAAAACAGTTAAAAAAATAGTACAGGAAGGCTGGTTGGGCGAGATCATGGAAGCAGAAATTCATTTCGATCGTTTTAAAGAAGAGTTAAGTCCAAAACCCCATAAAGAAATACCAGCCCCCGGTGCAGGTATACTGAACGATTTAAGTCCGCATTTGATAGACCAGGCATTACATCTTTTCGGCTTGCCCCAAGCTGTGTTCGCCGACCTTCGTATTACGAGACCTGGTTCGAGGGTAGATGATTATTTTGAAATACTTTTGTATTATCCTATGTTGCGGGTAAGGCTAAAAGCGGGTTACCAGGTAAGGGAACCTTTTGCATCTTATGTGGTGCATGGCAGAAAAGGTTCTTTTTTAAAAAGCCGTGGAGATGTGCAGGAAACCAATTTACTAGCCAATCAAAAACCAAACTTAACCGATTGGGGTACAGAACCGCAAACGGAACAAGGGTTATTGCATACAGAAAAAGATGGGAAACTAATCCGTGAAAAGATCCCTACCCTGCAAGGCAGATATTATGATTATTATGATGGAATATACCAGTCAATAAGATACGGCAACCCTATACAGGTAACTGCTTTAGACGGCATTCATGTAATGCAGGTCATTGATGCGGCATTTAAAAGCAGTGAGGAGAAAAGAGTCATAGTGTTGTAAATACATTCGATATGCATTGATCATCCCATAAAAATTAAATTCACCGCTATGGCAGAAAACTACCTGCAATGCGTATCTTAAAACCTTAAATTAATTATATATGAAACGATCGTTTCAACTCATGCTTTCGTTGCTTGCATTTGCTGCATGCAAAACAGGCAACCAACAAACAGATTTTAAAACCATTGCCGTGACATATCCCGAAACAAAAAAAGACACCACCATTAAAGACGATTATTTTGGCACAAGGGTAGCCGATCCTTACCGTTGGTTAGAGAATGATACGGCAGCGGATACCAAGGCTTGGGTAAAAGCGGAGAATGAAGTTACGCAGGGGTATCTTTCACAAATACCGTTCCGTACAAATATCCGGAAACGGTTAGAGGAATTATGGAATTATGATTCCTATTCCGCACCATCAAAAGAAGGTGCATATACTTATTTCTCCAAGAAAGCGGGACTACAAAACCAAAGTGTTTTATATCGGCAGAAAGAGGGTGATAAGGAAGCAGAAGTTTTTCTTGACCCAAATACTTTTTCAAAAACAGGGACTACGTCTCTGGCAGGGTTTAATTTTACAAAAGACGGTTCATTGGCCGCATACCAAATATCGGAAGGAGGCAGCGACTGGCACAAAATGCTCGTATTGAATGCAGTTACAAAAAAACAGATTGGTGACACTTTACAGGATGTGAAATTCAGCAGTATCGCCTGGAAAAAAAATGAAGGGTTTTATTACAGTAGTTATGATAAACCCAAAGAAGGAAGTCAGCTTGCGGGGAAAACCGACCAGCATAAATTATATTTTCATACACTTGGCCAACCCCAAAGTCAGGATAAACTGGTATTTGGCGGAAGTACTACTCCCCGAAGATATATTGGTGCCCAGGTAACAGAAAATGAAAAATGGCTGGTGATCTATGCCGCCAATAGTACTTATGGAGGTGAGATATATGTTCAGGACCTGACCCAAACCGAAGCGCCTATTGTACCTGTGGTTAAAAATATGAATAACCAATCCGGTATCCTTACTGCGGATGACCAGTATTTTTATATCCAGACTGATAAAGACGCTCCCAAAGGTAAAATTGTAGTGGCACCACTCGCCCACCCCCAGGCTGAAAACTGGAAACCTTTTATTCCGGAACAATCAGAAGTATTGTCGGCAAGTACTGCCGGCGGAAATATTTTTTGTAGTTATTTAAAAGATGCCATTACCCGGGTAATTCAATATGATATGCAGGGCAGCAAAGTAAGGGATATCAGCTTACCTGGTTTAGGCAGTGCCTACGGTTTCTCCGGAAAAAATAGCGAAAAAGAATTGTATTACAGCTTCACTTCTTACATAAACCCAGCCACTATTTATAAAATGGATATTGCCTCAGGAAAAAGTGATGTCTATAAAAAACCGGGGGTAAAGTTTGTGAGTGATGATTATCAATCAAGCCAGGTCTTTTATACTTCTAAAGACGGTACAAAAATTCCCATGATCATCACCTATAAAAAAGGAATAAAATTTGACGGTACTAATCCTACCTTATTATATGCATATGGAGGTTTTTCAATAAGTATTACTCCATATTTCAGCACCAGTGATATTATATTATTGGAGAATGGTGGTATTTATGCCGTAGCCAATTTACGCGGCGGTGGTGAGTACGGCGAAGCATGGCATATAGCAGGTACCAAAACAAAAAAACAAAATGTATTTGATGATTTTATTGCAGCTGCCAAGTATTTGGTCGACAATAAATATACATCACGCGATAAACTGGCCATCCAGGGAGAATCGAATGGTGGATTATTGATTGGTGCTGTTATGACACAGGAACCCACAATCTGTAAAGTA
>JAYSXR010000206.1:0-3817 GCA_043717145.1 Chitinophagaceae bacterium
CCGGAATGAAAACACAATTGGAAAAAATCGAAGACCTTATCAAAGCCGAAGTGAATGTGAAAGAAATAATGTACATCACCAAAACAGAAGGGGTGATCAGCAAAAAAATAAAAGCTAATTTCAAAGCATTGGGTACCCGTTTGGGTTCCAGGATGAAAGCAGTAAGTGCGGCTATCAGTAATTTTTCCCAACTGGATATGGCTATGATTGAAAAAGAAGGCAGCTATAATTTAACGGTAGAAGGAGAACTCATCACCGTTGGATTGACAGATGTAGATATAGTAGCCGAAGACATCCCCGGGTGGAGTGTAGCTAGTAAAGGCAGTCTTACGGTGGCCCTGGATATTACCCTTACCGATGAACTGAAACAGGAAGGTGATGCCCGTGAATTCGTGAACCGAATACAAAATATCAGAAAAGAAAGCGGTTTTGACCTCACAGACCGTATATTCGTGACTGTGCTTGAGAGTAAAAACCTGAAGCCGTCTATTATTAAGTATAACGACTATATTTGCCGCGAAATTTTGGCAGATTCCATTGATTGGGTGCCCCAAATGCAGGATGGCACTGAAGTTGAAATCAATGACATTCTGTTGAGAGTGGTAGTAATCAAAAAAGGATAAAACTGTATGCCAACTAAGAAACCTGCGCCTAAAAAGGCGGCCCCGGCTAAGAAAGTGGCTTCAAAGCCCGCTCCCAAAAAAGTAGCCCCGGCTAAGAAAGTGGCTGCTAAACCTGCGCCTAAAAAGGCAGTCCCGGTTAAGAAATCAGCGCCTAAACCTGCACCTAAGAAAGCAGTTCCGGCTAAGAAAGTGGCTTCTAAACCTGCGCCTAAACCTGTTACTGCAAAAGCGGTACCCGCAAAAAAGGCTGCGCCTGTTAAAGCAATTCCTGCCAAAGCGGCGAAAGCAGTGCCGAAGCCTGCTGCCAAACCTGTTGTGACGGCAAAACCTGTTGCAAAACCTGCTGCCAAACCTGTTGCGAAGCCTGTTGTGGCTGCGAAACCTACCCCAGCACCGGTTAAACCTGCTGCACCACCCATGAAACCAAAAATTGAGGTGAAAGCCCCACCGGCTCCGCCCGTTAAACCTGTCAAAAAACAACCCGAACCCATCAAAGACGTGAAAGTTCCTAAGATCAATACAAGAACGAGTGTTCCTTATAAGCCCGGCTATACACAATTAGAAAAAAGAACAGATGTATCCAGAAGTAATGGCGATCCGTTAGTAAAATATAGTGATAATGACCTGAATGAATTCAGGGAACTGATCACTAAAAAATTAGAAGCAGCTAAAAAGGAGCTTACTTATTTGCAGGGATTGATTACCCGGAAGGATGAAATGGGTGGTGATAACGACGATGCCCGATACATGACAATGGAAGACGGCAGTATGAGCATGGAAAGGGAGCAGCTGAGCCAGATGGCCAGTCGCCAAATCACTTATATTGATCACTTGGAAAAAGCCATGATGCGTATTGAAAACAAAACCTATGGCGTTTGCCGCGTGACGGGTAAGTTGATAGATAAAGCCCGTTTGCGAGCCGTACCTCATGCAACCTTAAGCCTGGAAGCAAAACTAGGATTGGTAAAGCCTACAGTGGAACAATAGCAAATAAAGAATTTCTATAAACAGGGAAGGCCGCATGTATGCGGCCTTTTTTAATATACTTCTGTTACTTCACTTCCTGCATATCCACCAACCGCCGGTAAATGCCATTATGTGCCAGCAGCTGATCATGATTACCTCGTTCAACGATCTCGCCTTTTTGTAATACAATAATTTCATCTGCATGCCGGATAGTAGACAAACGGTGTGCAATTACAAGAGATGTCCGGTTCTGCATCATATTATTAATAGCATCCTGAACCAGGCGTTCACTTTCGGTATCCAATGAAGAAGTAGCTTCATCCAAAATTAAAATCGGCGGGTTCTTTAGCACTGCCCTTGCAATAGTTAACCTTTGCTTTTCACCACCACTTAATTTGCTTCCGCGGTCGCCGATATTGGAATCAAAACCTTCTTCCTTTTGCTGGATAAAATGTAAGGCGTTAGCCACGGTTGCGGCATCTGCGATTTGTTGCGTGGTTACATTGTCAACCCCCAATGCAATATTACTAGCAATGGTATCATTGAATAAGATAGGCTCCTGTGTTACAATACCCATCAGGCTCCTGACGGAATGCAGGGAATAGTTTTTAATATTCACGCCATCAATCAATAACTCGCCACCCGATACATCATGGAACCGGGGAACAAGGTCGGCCAGAGAGCTTTTACCGGCGCCGGAAGAACCTACCAGGGCAATTGTTTTTCCTTTTTCTATGGTGAGGTTGATACTTTTCAGGATAATTTTGTCATCATAAGCAAAAGAAACATTTTTAAATTCTATGCTGTGATTGAATGCAGTTAATGTTTTTGCATCGGGATGATCGGTTACGGTTACCGGTGCCTGTAATATTTCTTCTATCCGTTGAATGGCGGCACTTCCACGTTGTGCGTTATAAAAAGCGGTTGATAATGATTTGGCAGGATTAATGATCTGTGTAAAGATGAGGATGTATGTGATGAAGCTGTCTGCATTTAATCCTGCCTGGTGATTTAATACCAGTTTACCCCCAAACCAAAGTATACAGGATAAAACAAGTACACTGAGGAATTCCGACATGGGCGAAGCCAGGTCTCTCCGAAAATTCATCCTGTTTCGGATATGGTTTAGCGTATCATTGGTGTGAAAGAATTTAGTACGCAGTATTTTTTCCGCATTAAACGCTTTGATCACCCTTAATCCCCCCAACGTTTCATCCAGTATAGACATAAGCGTACCAAGCTGTTCCTGTGATGCGGTAGATTGTTTTTTTAATGAACGGCTTACCCTTCCAATAATAAATCCGGTTAAGGGTAACAGTACTAATAAAAACAAGGATAAAGCCGGGCTGATATAAACTAACGTAAACAGGTAGATAAGGATATTTAAAGGATCGCGGATCAATCCTTCCAATGTGCTCATCACACTCCATTCTACTTCATTTGCATCATTGCTCATGCGACTGATGATATCGCCTTTTCTTTGCTCGGTAAAAAAACCAATCGGCAGTTCTAATATTTTAGAGTAGAGATCGGAACGGAGTTTGGTCATTACATAATTCCGCATCGGTGCCAGCACCCGGAATGACAAATAAGTAAACAGGTTCTTAAAAAAAACAGATATAACAATAATCACACAGATAGCCCCTAATGCATACACCTCACTATGCTGGTTGATGATATTGCTGATGAGGTATTTTACATACGCTAGAATACTGGTTGCAGAAAAGCTCCATTCTGGCCTGGCACTGATCAGCTTTTCCTTTTTGAACAGCATTTGAAGAAAAGGGGCCAGCATCGCCAGTGAAACCAACGAGAAAATGATGGATAAAAGATTAAAAGTTACGTAGAGTACTATATTCCTTTTCTGGCTCCTCAGGTAAAAAAGTATCCTTGAAAATCGCTTCATAAATGATAAAACAGTTAAAACTCAGCAAAGTAAGTAATTTTGTAGTCAATCAAATGTTAGAATATGGAGGAAGGAAAGCGTCAAAGGCAGGTGGCCGGAGCCTTGCAGGAAGAGCTGAATGATATTTTCAGGCGATTAGGTCTGAGCATGCTGGATGGCGGAATGGTCTCCATCTCATCAGTAAAAGTAACGCCCGACCTGCTGGAGGCACGTATTTATTTGAGTCTATTTCAGGTTAAAGATGCGGCCGGTGTTATGAAAACAATCGAATCGAGGGCATGGGAAATAAAAAAGGAACTGGCCGACAGGGTAAAACACCAAC
>JAYSXR010000207.1:0-11547 GCA_043717145.1 Chitinophagaceae bacterium
GGTTTACAGTTTGGCTTTGCGGCAGACAGAGGGGTTTATAAGTATTTTTTTGAGCAGTGTGAATGGGGATTAGTGGTGCCCTTGTATACGACCTTGAGCAGGCGAGGCCAGGGGTAATAGGTCAACCTTGGTAATTAAGAGAAGAAGAGGAGTTACAGATATAGTGGTGGATTGTACAGGATTAAAAGTACATGGTGAGGGAGAATGGAAGGTTCGTAAACATGGTGCGGGCAAACATCGAACCTGGATGAAATTGCATTTAGCATAAGATGAAGTTAGTCAGCAAATACAAGCCGTAAGCCTTACATCTAATGGCGCAGATGATGCAACAGAAGTGGCTACATTATTGAGTCAGATAAGACAGCCAATAGGTAGTTTTAAGGTAGCTGGGGCATATGATAAAGAGACGGTGAGGCGAGAATTGAATAGGCTTGGGATCAAGCAGGTGATCCCACCTCAACATAATGCGGTAGTGAGTAATACGGGGTTGACACATCTAAGGTCAAGAAATAAAGCTATAAAAATCATAGCCCCCTTTGTATTTGGTTAAGGTAAAAGCACCTTTTTTCTTGGTGGTTTTAAGCATACAATAATACTTTGTTATTCATTTATGATTAAGACTTTTATAAAAATTGGAAAATTTTAATTTGGTCGGGGTGCCTATTTACGAATATTATCTTCTTTTTCGGAACCCTTTCAACATTACCACGATAGTAAAAACAAAAACAAGTATTAAAAACCACGAAAACAAATGCATCCCCAAAAATGCAATTCTCCATTGTTATGCATCATAGCTTCACTTTTAAAGAAGGTTTGTATTTAATTTAATTGCAATAAATGTTACAAAAATTCAAAATTCAACTACAACATCTTTAAAAGGTAAAACCCATATTTTATTAACTCAAAACGTTTGTCTAACACCAGTTTTCCAAAGAATACTAAATAGTTTAAGATAGATTTAGCCTAAACAAGAAAGAGACTGGGCTTCACCAAATATCAAATCAAACAGTTCAAAAAAGAAACTATAATATTTTTAATAAGATGGGGAAAACTAGATGAAGACTAAAATGAGAAAATTATATGCCTCTTTTTAATTCACTTTTTTAGTGGGTTTGGCTGTCTTTTTTAATGTTGGCTTGGCTATTTTTCGTATTCCCTTTATCGCATCAGAATTTGCAATTATAGGGGCATTTCCTTGATGACTAAATGTAGCTGCACTATAATCAACCAATGCTTCAGCAAGAAGTTGGGACGCCTTTTTAACATGCTTTTTTATTTTCTTCTTAGGAGCTTTATGAAGTAATCCTGCCAATACCTTCCCTAGTTGAATCTCCAGTTGTTTACGAAGTTCTCTTTTGGGATGTGAAGCGCTTTTAATAGCTAAAGTCGTCATTTTCGATTGTTTATATATTTAAAATAATGAATACAAAGTTTTATTTGAACAGATGTTTGTTGTAAACCATAATATTATCCAAAATAATTCCGCTATTAAGCGAAAGTAATTGCGCAGGAAAGCGCGCAATGTGGTTGTATTACAAGATGTAATCCAAAGGTAAAAATTATCCAAATCTTTACTCATTCAACAGACGATTTTTACATATCAGAATATTGGGTCATTCTTATTTTTGTGCTATGCCTATCAGCATTGGTATAAGGTCGTAATTACAAATTTTTGACGAAACAGCCGGGTCGTGTTCTGCAATAAAATCTGCTTCTTCCTCACTCTCCACTTCAATTACTACCATGCCATAAACACCCTTGGGTGCAAATACTGACCCATACACAATTATTTTTGTTTTATCCCTAAGTTCCATCCAGTACTGCGTATGTTGTTGCATTATTCCCTTTTCTTCACCATTTTGGTCTGAATAAAATGTAGGACTAAGGGGGTATAGTTTGTATAAAAAATGTTTTTTTTCCATAAATAAAATATCCAACTCTTTAGATCAAATTTTTGACGCTTTAACCATTTCAATCATTTTTTCATATATATTTTCTTGGCTTTTTACGAGAATCATTATTAAATAATACATATTCAATCGCGGCGGGGCCTTTTAACCATTTATGTCGATATGCTTCGCAAACTTCTGGAAATAGGGCAGGTTTCTTTAGCCATTGCCCATTTTTAGCATCAGAAGACTGCTTACCTAACGACTCAAATAGCGAAGGGCACTTGAGTCATATAAATTACAAGTAACAATACAGCATACACATTTGTCATAATTTGCTTTTATAACCTTACGTCGTGTCGGTAATAAAGCCATAGGACTTCTTCAGCCAGTTGCACGATCCCATACAACAGCGGAATAATTGCGAAAAGTCTTTCGGCCTCAGCTATGTTGTGTTGATTGTTACTACTCGAATTACACACAGTGCAGTGCCACCGATAAAACTTGCCGAAACCAAAAAATATATAGATACTTCCTTACCTCAATACAAGCGTGACACATAACAACTATTGGACAGACTTAAAGGCCATAAGTACTAACCTGTGCCAATAAAATTTTAAAATTGTTTTTTTATTGTTTCAGACTTTTTCTGGAGTGATTCAAAAATGACTAAATCACTAAAGTGCTGAGATGATCTTATGTAATTCTTCTTTTGTTTTGCCAAGTTTGATTTGAAGTTTTCCTAACATCTCCTCTTTCCTACCTTCTTCAAACATAAGGTCATCGTCCGTTAAGGCTGCAAATTTTTGCTTTAGCTTGCCTTTCTGCTCATTCCAGTTTCCCTTTATTTCTGTTGTATTCATTTTTTTAAATTTAAATCGTGAATGAATCTTCACATGGAGTAAGCTACTTTTTTAATTGAAGCAAATGTTACACAATCCTAGAAAAGAGTTACATATTTCACTCTTCCATTTTGATCTTCTTAGATTTTTAACATACAACTTCCTTCAGTCATCAGAATCTATATTAAATCGAATTATACCTTTCCGATATAAAAAAAACTATAATAATTAATAAGATTACCGGGATCGGTGGTAAATATCCTAGGATAGAATGGTAAATATGTATCAGATTATATAATGGTCAGAAAATTTTCTCAATACTTGAGTGGCGAACAGCATTTACTGGGTTTGTAAAATGAACTGTGTCAAAGAATAATTTGGTTAGTTTAAAAGAGGCGATGTCGGCTCCATTAACAGAGCAATGCACCGCCTATTTTTGACGGTGCACTGTCAGAGATTTGTTTTCATTCTGCCAACAAATATTTGATTACAAATTACCTCACAGGAGGTTCTTTTTAATTACTTTTCGATTCATTTTAATAAATCAAACACTTTCACTTTCCATTCTTCAAATTCCTTTTCCAATACGCCAATTCCTTTTTCCTGACCAGCAGATAATGGCTCTATAGCGGTAGCCACACTTACATACAAATCACTCACCCTTCTTCTGAATTTGAATTCATCGAAGAAAATAGATTTACGGTTGGTTTCTATGATCTCTTTACGCACTTCCGTCAATTTATCTAATTTTATTTTTATACGATCTTCTTGTTTTTCAATTTTAGTAAGCGTAGCAATGGTACGGTCAAGGGTATCTACCAATACAGCCAGTTTCTCATGCAAATTAAACAAACGCATCCCCTGTTTATATAATTTTTCAACTGACTCTGCACTGAAACCCTTTTCTGGATTTGCTTCGATATTGATAAACTGCTCATACATTTTACCATCTGCCTTTATAACTACTTTGTATTTATCTACAGGAACCCTTGGACTGATCAATGAAGAATACTGCACAGTAGACTGCGTAATAAACCCGCCTAACGCAACTTTTGGCGGATTAATGTTGAGCCCCCAGTACACTTTATTTAATCCTTTCACGCCGGTTCCGTTAAAGTCTTTGATTTTTTTATTGGCACCGTCGTATATTTCTATTTTTACTGCATCATTACTTCTTTGTTTGAGGTAATAATAAATAGACGGCAATACTACTTTGTTCTCTCCCGTCCATCCCTGCAGATTTGGCGATGGTAGGGGGAATTGTGCAGAATAATCATATTTAAATGAGTGTACCGGATAAAATATCCCATCCTGGTTCAGATCAGATTTTACCATTTCGCGCAATGGCTCCAGGTTATCCATAATATAAATACCCCGGCCATGTGATCCGATGACGAGGTCGTTTGTTTGCGGTTGAATTTTAAGATCACGCACCAGGTTATACCAAGGCATATTCTGGTATTTACTGCGCATCCAGTTAGTGCCGCCATCCAGAGAAATAAACAATCCCATTTCGGTTCCCAGGAAAAGTAATTTTTCATTTATGATGTCTTCCCTGATAACATGTGCAAAGCCGGTAAATTCAGTTGAGGTAAATCTTTTCCATGTATTACCTGCATCATTGCTCAACACTACGTACGTATTATTATCTCCATACATGTGGTTATCCAACGTTACATACATGCGCTTAGCATCCAACGATGAAATTTCTATACTGCTTATCCAGCTGTTTTCCGGTACACCGGTTTTCCAGATAGCTGAAGCTTTGTTCTGCCAGGTCTTCCCTCCATCCATAGTTAGTTGCAGATTGCCATCATCAGTACCTACCCAGATGATGTTTTCATTTTTAGGATGTTGAACAAGGGTAAAAATGGTGCAGTGATTTTCTGCACTGGTATTGTCACCGGTAATCCCTCCGCTGCTTTCCGATTGTTGCTGTTTGCCTTTATTATTAGTAGTCAGATCAGGAGAAATGCGCTCCCAATTCCTTCCTTCGTCTGTTGACCTGAAAAGATATTGCGCCCCCATGTAAAGATTATATAATGGTTTTCCATTAATCCCTTTCTTAGCAGAATTTCCTGTTACAATAGGTGTGTTCCAGTTCCAGCGATGTTCATCATCACCTGCTAATTTTTTGGGTTTGATACCAAATGCTAGGCCGGTAGATATATCAATGCGGTTTGCTTCCCCACCCTGTGACTCAGAAAAAATGATTGCCGGATTGAGGGGGCTTGGCTGAACCCAAAAACCATCTCCACCACCCACCATTCTCCAGTCGGCAGAGGTTACACCACCGGGGGAAGTATTTGGAGCCATCCAACTGTTATTATCCTGTAAACCGCCATAGATTTTATAAGGCATCTGGTTGTCAATGCTTACATGGTAAAACTGTCCAACAGGCAGGTTATTGAGAAATTGCCAGGTGCTTCCTTTATTTACGCTTTGGTAAACACCTCCATCTGTTCCAAGGAACATCATATTTGTGTTTTCCGGGTTAATCCATAATGCATGATGATCTGAATGCGGTTGTACACCACCAATGATTGTGTTACTCCAGGAATACCCACCATCTATTGAATATTCAAAATCAAAAGCGGGTCGGTAAACCCTTAGAGAATCTTTAGGATCATAAACCAGTGTACTGAAATAAAAAGGCCTTGCTGTAATATTTTCAGTGGCTGCCAGCTTTTTCCAGGATTCACCCTCATCTTCCGAAATGTATAAACCTGGAATCTTTGCTTCCACGATGGCCAGTATTTGTGCGGGCTTGGAAGGATTAATGGTTATTACTATCCTTCCCAAATCACCTTCCGGCAATCCCTTACTTAGTTTATTCCATGTCTTTCCACCATCAATGGTTTTGAAAAGTCCGCTTCCCGGTCCGCCTGAATTAAAAGCAAAAGGTTTTCTCCTGAATTGCCAGAAAGAAGCCAGCAGGACATTAGGTTTTTGCGGATGCATGGCAATATCCGCGCAGCCGGTTTCGTCATTCACATACAATATTTTATTCCATGTTTTACCGCCATCCGATGATTTAAATAATCCCCTGTTTGCGGAAGATTTCCATAACGGGCCTGGTGATGCTACATAAATATTTTTTTTATCGGCTGGATCAATCAAAATTTTACTGATTCTTTCCGTACTGTCTAATCCGATTTTTTGCCAGTTATTACCGCCATCTGTTGTTTTAAAAAGGCCATCGCCTATAGAAACAGAATTTCTTGTATTGCTCTCGCCCGTGCCGGCATATACCACTTTCGCATTGCCGGGTTCTACGGCAAGTGCGCCGATTGATTGACAATATTTATCAAAAACAGGGTTAAAGGACTGTCCCCCGTTCTGGCTTTTCCAAATACCACCACCGGCAGTACCTACGTATAAATTTACCTGCCCGTCTGATGTTATACCTTCTATAGAAGTAATTCTCCCACTCATAGTAGAAGGTCCCAACGTTCTTGCTCCCATCACCTGGAAATAAGAAGAATTGATGGATGTTTGTGCGCCTGCCGTAACGGTAAACAAAAGCAATAAGACAAATACTTTATAATTAAGTGGCATTGGTGTATGATTTATATAAAAACAGGATACATATCTTAATACCCTTTAAACGGCATCAAAGAAACATACCCTGTTTATCGCTGTATTTAATAAATATTAATTGGCTTTGAAAATAGCTTCATCAACCGTTGGGTTAATCGTTATTTTTTTCATAACAAGCATCATCATACCCTGGTCTGTTTTAAATGGAATTTTAATACCAAAATCAACTGTCTGGTAATCGAGGTATTTTACAGCAGCTTTAATTTCCTGTCCCTGTTGTTTTACAATTGATTCGACTTTGTAAATCAGGTAAGTTTTTGTATCAAAGAAATAAGTTTTTTCATTTTTATTTTTGGTAGTCATCTTAATTTTAAAATATTCCGTTCCATCTTCCTCATCCTTTCCCAAAGATTCAACAGTTGATCCTTTTCCCTTATAATCAACAAAAGGATCCTGCAGGTCAAGATCATCCACCTTCGATTTTAATTCTTCTTCGGTGATCGGGCTCAGTGTATTTTTACCTGCAAGCGGATTCTGTGACCAACCCTTGCTCGGTGTAACAATATCTATGATTTTATTTCCCTGGAATTCGGCATCTACACGCATCCCTTTCATCTGCATTCCCTGCATGGTATAAGGTATAACAACCCCCTGAACCTCTACTTGGCCTTCTTGTTTGATGGATTGTACTTTCGTCCATTTTTCAGAACCACCTATAGCTGCAATATATTTTGCAATAATGTCATCTGCTGTTTGGGCATATACGGCAAATGCAGAGGTAACCAAAACCGTAATTGATAAGAAAACTTTTTTCATACTGTTGATTTTTAAAATTGTTTTTTTATTCGTAAGATAAATATGTAAAATATTACATTAATCCGACATTAATTTTTCAGGAAACCCTGAAATATTTTTTTTCAGCCTTATTAAACAGGATATTGTAGTAAAAACCCTACTTTTTTCCTTTAGTCTTCGCTTTAAGAACTATTATCAATTCACTTTTACATCTGTAATCTTTTCCGGCAGCCATACCAGCATCTGTCCTGCACCCCTGTTGTTCCAGGTGTAATAGGGCACTGCGGTTATTTTCTTTTTTTCAGTGTGCACCGTTTCCCCATCAGCTGAAACAGTCAATACAGTGGCTTCCGCTTGTATGGATACTACTTTTTCAGTCAGAATTGTTTGCGCTATAGTTGATAAATCCGCTGCTTTCGGCAATACAATATTCAATGCACGTCCCGTGTTATCTATTCCTTCCACACAATAAATGATCGGGCCGCGTTGTAAGGCAACCCTTTCACAGTTTGCTTTTACCTCGGGACGGCTGGTAACACGTTTAATGTCCATGGGAATGTTCACATTAAGTTTATCGCCCTGTTTCCATTCCCTGTCTATTACCATATATCCTTTATCCATCTGGTATAAAATGGGTTGCCCATTCAGGTTAACGGTAATACCTGCAGCATGCACATCACGAAAATTATACAATCCACCCGGAACCGCATCTCCCTGCGCCCAACCCGGAATGCGGACACGCAAACCGAATTTTGTTTTTTTCTGTGGGGATACGGCAAGTTCAACCTGGCCATCCCATGGATAATGAGTATTCATGGATACCGCAACCTGCCGGTTGCCTACATCAAAGGTTGTATTACTTCCTACAAAAAGATTTACCCAGATATTGCTGTTACTATATCCATAAATATAATTCCCAAGGGATTCAATTAACCGTGCAATATTTGCCGGGCAGCAGGCGGTGCCGAACCAATCCCGCCTTGCATTCTTTCCTGTAGATGCCAATGTATTTCCATAAAAGAATTTATCACCGGCAAGCGAAATGCCATCCAGTGCACCGTTGTATAAACTTTTCTCCAGCACATCCACATACTTGCTTTCGCCTGTTAACATGCCCATACGCTGGTTCCATAATACCATGCCCACCGAAGCACAGGTTTCACAATAAGCGTTATCATTGGGCAGGTCATAGTCAATAGTAAATCCTTCATTACCTCCTGATGAACCAATACCCCCGGTAATGTACATATTCCGGTACACCACATCTTCCCAAACATTTTTCATGGCAAACATATACCCCTCGTCACCGGTAAGCGCCGCAACATCGGCTGCCCCTGTGTACATGTACATGGCGCGCACTGCATGGCCGGTAATTTCTTGTTGCTCTTTTACGGGTTTACTATCCTGTGCATAGGCTGTATCTTTCCAATCTGTCCAGGTATACCCCACGGCCTTTTGATGCCCTCTTTCACTTAATAACCAATCGGCCAGTTTCAAATATTTTTCTTCTCTGGTTGTTTTGTACAATTTCACCAATGCAAGTTCCAGTTCCTGGTGGCCGGTTACCCAATCTCGTTTACCGGGGCCGAATAAGGAATTAAAATGATTGGCAAAACGGACGGCCACATCCAATAATTTTCTTTTCCCGGTTGCATCATAATAAGCAACCGCTGCTTCTATTAAATGGCCGCCATTATAATCTTCGTGCATGCTCATATCTGTCCATCGTTTCTCAGGAAACTGCAGGCTGTAATAAGTATTTATGTACCCATCGGCTAATTGTGAAGCAGCAATCAGGTCTATCCAGTCATCAGCTTTTTTTTGCATGGCCGCATCGGGATGGTTTTTTAATGAATAAGCCATGGCTTCAAGTGCTTTGAACACATCCGAATCATCATAAAATATCCCATTAAATTTACCTTTCTTTTTACCGGCTGCAATTTCGAAGTTTTGAATACGGGGTGTTTTTACTTCCGTCTGATCAATACAAACCGGGAGGGTTACCAACGATACTTTTTCAATTTTTGGCTTCCAGAATTCATCCGTAATCTGGACATGAGAAAAATTAACATTCTGGTATTGCTGTAAGGAATTCTGTGAAAAAACAACACCCGTATTAAACAAGTAAAGTAAAAACAGTAGTTTTTTATTAACAGGCATAGCGGAACAGTTTGATTGGCTGATACAAGATAGGATATTTTAGAGGGTTGAAAAAAGTGGATAATGCTGAAGTATGCCAGGTATTTTCTGATTTCTTACCTATTTTGCCACTACCTGACTTGGTTTCTTCCTGACTTTAAACCGTATTTTTATACAGTATGGAAAATTTTCAGATCATTATTTTTCTATTGGCGGTGCTCATCAGTTTATCAGCTATAATTGAGCGGATAAAAATCCCGCAACCTATCCTGCTCGTAGTGGCGGGGTTATTGATTGGTTTTATCCCATCCCTGCCAGACCTTACATTAGATCCGGATATCATTTTTCTTATTTTTCTTCCTCCATTATTATTTGATTCAGCTTCACAAACTTCCTGGCACGATTTCAAAGCTGACATCAGGCCCATCTCGGCACTTGCTGTGACCCTTGTATTTTTCACTACCATGGCTGTGGCAGTAACAGCACATTACCTGGTGCCACATTTTGGATGGCCCCTTGCCTTTTTGTTAGGTGCCATTATTTCTCCTACAGATGCCGTAGCCGCAAGTGGTATTATAAAAGGATTGAACCTGAACAGGAGGGTTATGACCATACTTGAAGGAGAAAGCCTTGTTAATGATGCTTCTGCACTGATCGCTTACCGGCATGCACTTACTGCTGTACTCACCGGTAGTTTTATTTTTTGGGAAGCAGGTCTACAATTTATAATAGTAGCCGGTGGCGGTATATTAGCAGGAATTGTTGTAGGCTATATTCTGGTATTCATTCATACAAAAATTACCAACAACCCTTTGGTAGAAACAGGGCTAAGTTTACTTACTCCATATTTAGCCTATATCGCAGCAGAGGGAATACATGTATCAGGAATATTATCTGTTGTAACTACGGGACTGATTATTTCCTGGCGGTCGCCAGAAATATTTTCTTATCAAACAAGAATGCGCACTAGGGTAATATGGGATACCATTGTTTTCATGTTGAATGGATTTGTATTTATTTTGATTGGGCTTCAATTGCCGGCTATCTTAAAACAGGTAGTCAATTATTCAACGGAACAACTAATCGGTTATGGTATTATAATCAGTTTGGTAACCATTCTTGTACGGATACTTTGGGTATTTGCCGGAGCTTATGCGACCAAGATGTTTCATTCGAAAAAAGTTTTGTCTGAGGCTACTTCCGGCGATCCGGAACCTGTTCCCTGGAAGAATATCCTGATCATTGCCTGGACCGGCACCCGGGGTGTATTATCATTGGCTACTGCACTGGCCCTTCCGCTTCTGTTACATACAGGCAAAGTATTTCCGGAGCGACACCTGATATTATTTCTTGCTTTTGTTGTGATTTTTGTAACACTCGTAGTGCAGGGCCTCACCCTTCCATTCTTGATACGTGTGCTGAATATAAAACCAGATACCAACGAAAACAAGGAACAAAAAGAACTGGAACTATACATTGTTCACAGCACCATGCATTTTATTGATAAAGATCTACCCCAACAAATAGATACAGATACTAAAAAACAATTAAAAAATAAATATAACAAACGTGCCGATAAACTTGCCAATGAGATCCGCATTCATAAACGCAATGAAAAAAAGGATAACCCGGTTCCGGTAACTGTATTAACCCCCTTATTGAATGCACAGGTGGAAATAGGCAAGTTTCAGCGTGACCTCCTTATTAAACTGCACAAAGAAGGAACTTTTAGCGATGTTGCCATTAAAGAAGTACAACGGGATATGGATATTGACGATCTTAAGTTAAACCAGTTATTACCGAAAGAGGATGACAACCAACCGCCTGTATAAGTTTGGCCCGGCAATATATAGATCGCCAAAATTATATGAACGGTAACAAGGCTTCATACCATTCCAAAATGAAAATCATTAACTTTATATTGCAAAAAATGCCCCCATTTAATCCATTAAAATCTTACCTGATTATGAAAATCGCAAACATTACTAAGGGATTTATTTTGACAGTATCTTTATCTTTACTGTCAACACTCACATGGTCACAAAAACCAAGTCCTCCAGCAACTGCTACCGGCAAAGTACATGGCGCAAGTATTACTATTAATTACAGCAGTCCAGCTGTAAAAGGCAGGCAGGTTTATGGCACTAACCTAGTACCTTATGGCAAAGTATGGAGAGCTGGTGCAAATGAGGCGACCATTTTTGAAACCGACAAAGACATTAAAGTTGAAGGAAAAACTTTACCAGCGGGAAAGTATAGTTTATACGCAATAGCCAGTGAAAAAGATTGGACCATTATTTTTAATTCCCAAACCGGCCAATGGGGTGTTACCCGTGCAGGTG
>JAYSXR010000208.1:0-3774 GCA_043717145.1 Chitinophagaceae bacterium
AACCTGCAGTAGTTTTACTGCAGGTTCTTATAAAAAATAATTGGGTGTTATGCTGTTTTCTTCATCGCCACCCTATACAATATCCAACCCATCAAAGCAAAAAATGCAGTACCCATTATAAAATAGCCCCCTTGCGATAAGCCTCCTGAAATACCCGCTTCAAGGCTTACAGCCTTTAAGAATTTCTCCCCAAAATCAGATCCTGCTAAAAAGGCAATGACAACCCCGGCTACAGCACCGCCTGCCACTAGGCCGGTTGCAAAAAGGTTTCCTTTACCCAGTTCTTCCTCTTCTGCATTCAATTGAATGTTGGCTTTCTTTTGTCTGCTTTCAACAATTCCCCTGATGGCACCGCCAATAAATATAGGTAAAGTGGTAGCGAGCGGCAGGTACACCCCAATGGCGAAACTCAATGATTTAATGCCGCACAATTCCATGGTAACCGCCAGAAAAATACCTACTACCACATATTGCCAGTCGAGGTTTTGTGATAAGATTCCTTTGATCAATGTGGCCATTAAAGTAGCCTGCGGTGCAGGATATTTATCTGAACCGATAGCATGATGGATGCCCTGCTGCAACATTTCTGTTGTAGGCCTGTCAAGGAATTTTACGGTAATACCAATTACGATGGATGAAACAATCGCGCCTACAAATAAAGCGATCTGCTGGTTACGTGGCGTTGCACCAACAATATACCCGCTCTTCAAATCCTGCGAAGTAGCACCGGCATTAGCGGCGGCAATACAGATCATGCCACCCACAACCAATACCAATGGTTCAAATGCCTGGCCCGTCCAGCCAACACTTAAA
Source organism: Chitinophagaceae bacterium (assembly GCA_043717145.1). Taxonomy (GTDB): domain Bacteria; phylum Bacteroidota; class Bacteroidia; order Chitinophagales; family Chitinophagaceae; genus Sediminibacterium. Next base: position 814 of record JAYSXR010000208.1, read on the forward strand.
AAAATCAGGCTGGTACCCATCACAGTAGCAATGGTCATGCCACTAATGGGGTTATTGGACGATCCGATCAGTCCCACAATTCTTGAGGACACGGTTACAAACAATGCCCCAAATAATATAACCAAAACACCAATCAATAATTTCTGTAAAACACTATCACCTGGTACCTGCGGCAGAACGGCAATCAATCCAATTAAGGCAAGGCTTCCAAAACCCACTACTTTCAGGCTTAGGTCCTTATCGGTTCGCAATATAGCGGCAGCACCGGGTTCGTTATTGGCTTTCAAGGAAGCAAAACTTCCTTTGATGGATTTAACAATAGTGGGGATGGTTTTTAATAAAGTAATGATACCACCCGCAGTAACCGCACCCGCACCTACCTGTCGGATGTATGCATAGTAAATGGCAGCCGAATAATCTCCGAATGTATGTGTTACAGGATCCCATCCACCTTTACCACCTGCTTTAGCAATATCACCCAGGTAACCCAGCTTAATTAATTGTAATGCTATCATATCTGATGGCACTAAAGTTGACAGCAATGGTATAAACACCAACCAGCTTAACACACTACCCGCTACCAAAACTCCCGCTATTTTAGGGCCGATGATATACCCCACTCCCATATATTCAGGTGTAATCTCACCACTCACTTTGGCTGATGGAAAAAATTTATTTACCTGCTTTGTCGCGTAGAAAGGTGTTTCAGCAATTACATGTAAAACTTTTTGCAGTAAAGCATAGGAAAATGCTACGCCCAGCCCCCAAAAAGCGGTCTTTGCAAAATCACCACCTTTCTCCCCGGCTTTCAACACATCGCCGCAGGCAGTTCCTTCGGGATAAGGGAGGTTATCGTGCTCGTTTACAATAAGGGCTTTACGCAACGGTATCATTAATAAAGTACCGAGTAGTCCGCCTACGATGGCCAATATCAAAATCGTTACATAATTGAAATATTCTGCACTGCTTGGCGATGACAGAAATAAGAATCCCGGCAAAGTAAACGCCACACCGGCCGCAATACTCTCACCGGCAGATCCGGTAGTTTGTATAATATTGTTTTCGAGAATCGTTGTCTTTAAAAATTTCCTGCCCAATGTAATGGCTATCACCGCAATGGGTATGGAAGCCGAAACCGTTAGGCCGGCTTTCAACGCCAGGTATACTGTAGCCGCGCCAAAAATGACACCGAATAAACTACCTACAAAAATTGACTTTACAGTAAGCTCCTTCATGTTCGTTTCGGGCGATACAAAGGGTTTGAATGCTTTTTTTTCTCCGGACATAAATTATAGTTTTCGTTAGGGGCAGTTTAGACTAAAATGGTTAAAGTATTTACAATAGTCGGGGTAGTTAGCGGGATTCAAAAACTTTTTAACCCTCTTTAACCCTTTTAACTACCCAAGCACTTTTCCCATTATCTTTAAAAGCCAAAATACAACATATGCGTGAAATGGAAAGCGTTATAAAGAAAACCGGGATGCCGAAATCCGTTCCCTTTATTATTGGCAGCGAAATAGCAGAAAGGTTCAGCTTTTACGGTTTGCGGTCTATTATGGTCACCTATATGGCGGTTGCATTTTTCAATCCTTCAATGAACCCTTTGCTAACAGCCGAAGCTGATGCAAAGGCAAATGAAATGTCGCACCTGTTTGTTACGCTTGCTTATTTTATGCCACTTGTTGGCGCAATTATGGCCGACTGGTTCTTTGGTAAATACCGTGTAATTCTTTTCGTTTCAATTGTATATACGTTCGGTCATTTTATGTTGTCTGTTTCCGGCAGTAGTTACACCATTTTCAGTATGGGTCTTGTTGTAATTGCCTGTTGTGCAGGGGGTATCAAATCCTGTGTATCTGCCAATGTGGGTGACCAGTTCGATAAATCCAATGAAAACCTGCTTTCCAAAGTATATGGTTGGTTTTATATGAGTATTAACCTGGGCGGTACATTGGCGCCTTTGTTCATTCCCCTATTAAAAAAATATTATGGTCCTGAGATTGCTTTTGGTGTACCGGGTATATTAATGGCACTGGCTACCATTACTTTCTGGTTGGGAAGAAAAAAATATAAAAGAGTACCTCCTGCGGGTATAAACAAAGAGAATTTTTTTACTATTTCATTGTATGCTTTGTGGATCAACTTGCAGAATGTAATGCGAAAATTATTCAGCCGCAAGCCCGGGCAAAAAGTATGGGAAGCTGTTGGCCAAAAATATTCTGCAAAATCTATTGATGGCATTAAAGCTGTGTATCGTGTATTGGCCGTATTTGCTTTTACGCCGATATTCTGGGCATTATGGGATCAAAACCTATCTGAATGGGTATTGCAGGCAACCCGCCTAGATCTTACCCTGGTTGGTGATTTTAAAATCTTACCCGAACAGATCAATTTTATCAATCCATTATTCCTGGTACTCCTGATTCCCGTTTTTACTTCTTTTATTTTTCCATTTTTAGAAAAAAAAGGAATCAAGCCAACCCCCTTACGCAAGATTGGAGCAGGACTTATTATCATCGGTCTTTCTTTCGTGATCATTGCGCTTCTTCAGGCAAAAATTGATGTGGGTGGAAAGCCTTCTGTATGGTGGCAGGTACTGGCATACATTCTTTTGGCGGCTTCCGAAATACTGGTTTCCGTAACCTGCCTTGAGTATGCATATACCCATTCACCAAAATCGATGAAAAGCACCATGAGCGCATTGTATCTGCTCGGTATTTCGGCCGGTAACCTGCTGGTAGGTTTGATTAATGGAAATATTGTGCGGAAAGGATTCTTCAGCCAATTTACCGGAGCAAAATATTATTGGTTATTTATAGGAATCCTCGCTGTGTCTTTTGTCGTATTTCTGCTACTCGCAAAACGGCTACCCGAGAAGAGTTATGTGGGGGTTGAGGAAGAAGCATAAGTAGAACAGTGAATCGTGAGTTAGCTTTGAAAAGCAATTATCAAATCAACCCA
>JAYSXR010000209.1:0-3734 GCA_043717145.1 Chitinophagaceae bacterium
AAAAAATCAAATTCACTGTGAGTTTTCAGGTGAAAGACTCCTTACTTTACATGGTACCACTTCTCTTCAAGCCCTTCGTTTATCTTCACGGATGTATTCTCAACCTCAGATTCAACAGGCCCGAAACTTAGTATGAACTTAACAGGATATTGAATTCCTTTAAACTCTTTGTACTCTTTAATAAGCATACTGGCTTTGGTATCTTTACCTACCCGGCTACCATAAGCTTTCATCATAGGTCCAAACCCCGTTAGGTTCAGTGCCATCTCACCAATGGCCTCTACTTGTTTTACCAGTGAGGTTTGTATGTCAATATAATAGGTTACCACCTGGCCTGTTTTAAGTGTCATTTTAATTTTGTAACACGGAACCTTACTCACTTTTTCGGTTCCTACCAGTTGGGCTGTATGCCCTTTGGCGGTATAGTTTACCAATTCTCCAAAAGCACCGGCACAATCCAGTTCGTATTGCTGGGCAATCACCTCTTCAGGTTTTAATGGTGTAATAGTAGGTGCTACACTTGGCAGGCCACCTCCGCCACCAAAACCACCGCCTTCTCTACCGCCCCCGCCTCCACCAAAACCACGCTGGGCAGGAATGTAAATGCAGCCTGATGTATCTGTAACCATGGTATAACTATCGCCCATACCCATGATGCCACCTATCTGCCTGCGAAATAATTTTCCTTTTTCACGCACCAGTGTCAATGGCAATTCAATACTCTGCCCCATTACGCCCAATTTAACATTGCTATTCACTTCAAGGTACCTGATGGCTTCCAATTTTTCTCTGCCGCCCACAGCCATTTCATATTTGGCTAATATTTCATCTGCCGTCTGCGCCTGAACGCCGATGAGGGCTAACAGCAAAAACAAAGACCCTATTATTTTTTTCATATACTTACTTTCGTTTTGAATTTAGTTGCTCAAATTAAGTTGTTTGATACAAAGCGTCAACTTGATAAACATAATTTACACATCATTTAAGATATCATTCATATGCATACAGGCTCTTTTACTATTTCCGGAAACCTCGTAGATGTTTGGAACAAAGCCATTTACCCTGCCGAAATCGCAGTAGAAAATGGTATCATCAATTCTATACGTCAAATCGGTAATGGGTCTGCGATAATCGGTCAATATATCCTGCCGGGTTTTGTTGACAGCCATGTTCACATAGAAAGCAGTATGCTGATACCGAGTGAGTTTGCCCGTTTGGCTGTTGTGCATGGCACGGTAGGTACGGTAAGTGACCCACATGAAATAGCCAATGTATGTGGATTAGCGGGTATAGCGTTTATGATAGCTAATGGCAAACAGGTTCCTTTCAAATTTAATTTCGGTGCCCCCAGCTGTGTACCCGCTACTATTTTCGAAACCTCCGGCGCTGCATTGAATAGTGATGATGTAAAAAAATTACTGGAAAAAGAGGAGATCAAATACCTGAGTGAAATGATGAATTTCCCCGGTGTATTATACAAAGACGCGGAAGTGATGAAAAAAATTTCCGCCGCCCATGCAGTTGGCAAACCTGTTGATGGGCATGCTCCCGGCTTGAGGGGTGAACAGGCAAGACAATATATTGAAGCCGGTATTTCAACCGACCATGAGTGTTTTACAGCTGAAGAAGCGACAGACAAACTGACGTATGGAATGAAGATCCTTATTCGGGAAGGGAGTGCCGCAAAAAATTTCGAAGCATTGGTTGAACTGGTGGATGACCACCCGAAAATGGTGATGTTTTGCAGCGATGATAAACACCCCGACAGTTTGGTTGCCGGTCATATTAACCAGCTTTGTGCACGTGCCGTTGCCAAGGGCATGGATATTTTTAATGTATTACGGGTAGCCTGTATAAACCCCGTTTTGCATTATAAATTGGATATCGGCTTGTTGCGCGAAGGCGACCCCGCTGATTTTGTTGTTGCTGAAGATTTGGTAAATTTTCAAATCCAAAAAACTTTTATTGATGGAGAGCTGGTGGCAGAAAATGGTCAATCATTTATTCAATCTGTCAGTACAACAACCATAAATCATTTTGATTGCAAAGAGATCAGTGTTGCTGAACTGGCTATCAAAATAAAAGACTATCCTGCAACGGAAGGAAAAATACCGGTGATAGAAGCATTGGATGGCCAGCTAATTACCAATCGTTTACAATTAACCGGCAAAGAAAAAAATGGCGAATGGATTAGCGATACCGAACAGGATATGCTGAAGATGGTAGTGGTGAACCGCTACCATACCGCACCTGTTGCAAAATGTTTTATTAAAAATTTCGGATTTACACAAGGGGCCATAGCTTCGTCGGTGGCACACGACAGTCATAATATTGTTGCTGTAGGTGCAGATGATCAAAGCCTGCTAAAAGCCATTAACTTGGTTATTGCAGAAAGAGGTGGCGTAAGTTGTGTATCAAATACCACTTCTAAAGTATTGGGCTTACCTATTGCCGGTTTAATGAGTGCGGCAGATGGCTACAAGGTAGCAGACGCATACACTACAATTGATGCCTTAGCAAAATCATTGGGTTCTGAACTGGCTGCCCCTTTTATGACCTTGAGTTTTATGGCTTTACTGGTGATCCCACATTTGAAGTTGAGTGATAAGGGTTTGTTTGATGGGGATGCATTTTCATTTGTACAAAATGAATAAGTATTTGTAATTATGTCCAATATAATATTTGTGCAGTTTTACGCTTACCTTATTTTGCATTCGAAATATCACCTGTTGCCCTGGTAACTATCACCGACACGCTATCCGTTCCCTTGGGTGCAAAATATTTTGTTTTGAATTTCACTGTTTTTCCGGGGCCGATATTTTCGTAAACGGTTTCCATTCCCTCATCCAGTTTCACTGCTGTCTTGCTAAAAAATGACAAATGTAATTCCACATCTTTATACCAGCATACGGTAGCTTTATTGGTAATGGTTCCGATAACGACCGTCTGGCCGATCATATTTTTACGGTCGTGGTTGTTTACTATTAAAAACCTGGCGGGATTATTTTTTTCTTTTTCAGCAAGCGTTTCTTTTACCTGCTCATAGGTTTTTGTATCGAATCGATTCTCTTTTTTATCGTTCTTACAGGCGGATATCGCAACAAATAATATGGCAACTATGGATATTTTTTTCATTTTTAGTCATTTATTAATTAACGAAAGAGAATATTTTGCTTCAAAATCGCTTATGATACGCAATAGTAAAGTAAATATAAAGACATACCCTGTGTTCTACATTTGATATTCAGTAAACAGGCTCCAACAAACAGGCAAATTCTGCCTAAAAAGCAGCAAAAAACAAAATTTTCAATTACAGTTGATTGAATTTAGTTTTGAAGTTTTAAAAAACCTGCAATTTCCCTATCATGATAGTTAATTTAAGTGAGCAACATAGCCTAGTAAGCAACTGGGTGTCTGAACTGAGAGATGTAAATGTGCAGGGTGACCGTTTACGTTTTCGTCGCAACCTGGAGCGCATTGGAGAAGTTGCGGCTTATGAGATCAGCCAGTTGCTGCCATGGAAAAAGGTAGAAATACCTACCCCTTTGGGATTGCACGACAGCATGGTATTGGAGTTCCAGCCGGTATTAACTACCATTTTACGGGCAGGTTTACCCTTACACAACGGCATGTTGAATTATTTTGACAAAGCCGATAATGCTTTTGTTTCTGCCTACCGCAAACACCATCGTGACGGCAGTTTTGAAATTAGCCTTGAATACATGAGCTGCCCT
>JAYSXR010000210.1:0-11337 GCA_043717145.1 Chitinophagaceae bacterium
ATTTTCCCATTATTATTACTGGAATAAATAAGCCTGTTATCGGGCCCTACAGCATTTTCGGCAGGTGGCTGGAGGTTGATATTTGTGTAATTAATTTCAGTAATGTTTTTGCTGAAGATCCCTTCTATTAAAGGTGACCAATCTGCGTTTTTTTATCAATAGCTTCAGATGCCCTGAATACGGAAGGCATATTGAATTTCGCAGAAGTAAGATTTTAGGGTTCTTTATTTAATTTGGCACCTACTTCTGCCGGCCCCCTGTCGTCTTTTGCATTTGTGTAGGTAATTAAAAATTTATTACCTGCATTCCTGCCCAGTTTGGTTTTTAATTCAATAGAAACGGAGTTTGTATGCGTAAAGAACAAAAATCCGTTGTTACAGAAATGAATGGTATTTTGGTTACTGGCATTAGTATTCATTTTTTCTGCATGCCTATACCGGGTGCTGAATGATAATTTATAGCGGTTGTTTATATTCCAGTCTATCCTGCCCATTATCCAATCTGCATTTATACTTTCGACATTATTAAGAAGGCTTCCCGGATCATAATGATAATTCCTTTTTAATGTGTTGGAAAGGATGTTAATGGTATTCAGGTTCTTTGTATTGCCTTTATGGTCGCTGAATTCAAATGGTTGCGGATAATTATACCGCTGCAGGTCAACAATTTATAAAATAAAAAAGTTTATTTGCCGTAATGGCACCCCCTGAATTAAACCCAAACGTATTTTTTGAAAAAGGGGATAGTTTAACGGCATCTTCTTTTAACCTTGTGGGTGTCTTACCCGAAAGATTTTCATTTATCGTATACCAATAAGCGGTACCGGTTGTTTTATTGCTACCCGATCTGGTAATGGCATTGATGCCGCCACCAGTAAAATTTCCTAAAGAAGCATCATAGGGTGAAACCACTACCTGGAACTGATCTATGGCGTCAATAGGTAATGGTGAAATGCCTGTCTGTCCGCCATTTGTACCCGATGCTGCAAAACCAAATAAATCGCTGTGTATGGCACCATCCACATAAAAAGCATTGTAACGGTTATGCTTTCCGGCAATAGATTCGGCACCTTCTTTTCCGTTAACCAGTTCCGCCTGCGGAACAGCCCTTGGGTAATCGTACATATTTCTACCTACTGATAGTAATAAGGATATTTTTTCTGTACCAATGATGGTTTCTGTTCCGCCATGGCCGGCGTTACGGGTTAATTTTCTGACAGTAAAAACAGGTATATTTTTCAGCACGGTTGATTGAAATATTAATACAAAATCAATAGGAATACTTTCAACTAGCTGCAGGTAAATACCCGATCTTTTTTCTTTGGCATAATTCAGTAATGAAACTCCTATTGTGTAAGGCCTTCCAGGATTTATATTATCGATTTCGAAATTACCCGCTATTTTGGCCTGAGAAAAATAGACTGGTCCTGTTGATTCATGAATAACTTTAATAGTGGCGCCTGCCAGTGCATCACCGGTATTTGTTTTTATATAACCGTATATGCTGCCAGTATAATTTTGTGCTGTTACGGATAAAGAAAAATGCAATAGCAGCAACAGGAAGCCGATCTTAATTTTACAAAACATAGCTTCGGTTTTCAAAAGCTAAGGAAGCAAAATATCTTTTTTGGTTGATTAGGTGTTTAACGCAAAATCGGACAGTTATATTCATCGCTAAAAGGCTGTTTATACTTTGGGTGAAGGGTGAGTTGTGAGTCGTGAGTATGAAAAACAGTGGGTTTTCCTGTTTCTGTCTAACCCCTGAACTTTGCGATCCAGGATTCATGCATTTGCGCAATAGGTAAATATTTTGCCTTGTTCTCGTTTAGTGTAGCATATTTAAGGCGATGTGGTTAATTTTGTCTTCTAATTCGTTATTATGTTAGACAGGATAGAAGATGCGATTGAAGACATCCGTAATGGGAAGATGGTAGTAGTGGTGGATGATGAGGACCGTGAAAATGAGGGCGATTTTATCATCGCCGCACAGCATACTACGCCGGAAGTGATCAATTTCATGAGTAAAGAGGGACGCGGACTTATCTGTGCCGCCCTTACCGAAGAGCGTTGTATTGAACTGCAACTGGAACCCATGGTTACCTCCAATACTTCTTTGCATGAAACCGCATTTACTGTATCGGTTGATTTGATCGGACAGGGAACCACTACCGGTATCTCCGCGCAGGACAGGGCTAAAACCATACAGGCATTGGTGAATCCGCACACAAAAGCATCAGAACTGGGAAGGCCAGGGCATATTTTTCCGTTACGGGCAAAAGCAGGGGGTGTGCTACGCAGAACAGGTCATACCGAAGCGGCCGTAGACCTGTCACGTTTGGCAGGCCTTGAGCCGGCTGGTGTATTGGTAGAAGTGATGAATGAAGACGGAACAATGGCGCGTTTGCCCGAATTACTGGAAATAGCAAAAAAATTCAACCTCAGGATCATTTCCATCAAGGACCTGATAGATTACCGTTTAAAAATTGATTCGCTGATCGAAGAACTGGTGAGGGTAGATATGCCTACCAAATACGGACATTTTACTTTGGTGGCATTTAAAGAAAAAATTACGGGAGCAGAACACCTGGCATTGGTAAAAGGAACCTGGAACAAAGATGAAGCGGTTCTGACAAGGGTACACAGCAGTTGTTTTACCGGCGATATTCTGGGAAGTTTCCGTTGCGATTGTGGCGAACAGTTACACAAAGCCATGTCCATGGTAGAAGAAGAGGGAAAAGGTATTATTTTATACATGAACCAGGAAGGAAGAGGCATTGGATTGATTAATAAACTAAAAGCCTACAAACTGCAGGAAGAAGGGATGGATACGGTAGAAGCAAACCTGCACCTCGGTTTTGGTATGGACGAAAGGGATTATGGGGTAGGTGCTCAAATGTTGCGTTACTTAGGTGCCACCAAGCTGAAACTGATGAGTAATAACCCCCGCAAACGTGCCGGATTAAAAGGGTATGGGCTGGAAATGGTAGAGATCGTGCCGATAGAAATGAACCCTAATTCACACAACTTAAAATACCTCGAAACCAAAAGGGATAAGTTAGGGCATGATATACTGGGAGGATAGGATTATTTTGAACGTTGAATTTGACATGTGTATTCGGAAATACATTCAACATGTAAAATTCAACGTTCAAAATAAATAAGATTACCTATAATTAGTATGCCCCGGCTCAGCATCTTCTTTTTCTTTCTCTTTTTCGTAAGCCCGGATAATGGCTTTTACTAATTTGTGGCGTACCACATCTTCTTACGTTAATTCAATATGGGCAATACCTTCAACATTCTTTAAAATGCGGGTAGATTTTTCAAGACCGCTGCGCATATTCCTGGGAAGGTCAACCTGTGTTGGGTCACCGGTAATGATGGCTTTGGCACTGGCACCAATACGTGTCAGGAACATTTTCAACTGCAGGTCGTTGGTATTTTGTGCCTCATCTAGAATGATGAATGCGTTATCCAGGGTACGGCCGCGCATATATGCCAATGGTGCGATTTCGATGGTGCGGGTGCTCATGTAATAACCGAGTTTATCCGCAGGAATCATATCATCCAAAGCATCGTACAAAGGCCGTAAATAGGGATCGATCTTTTCTTTCAGATCACCTGGTAAAAAACCAAGGCTCTCACCAGCTTCTACTGCGGGCCTTGTAAGGATAATTTTCTTGACTAATTTATTTTTTAATGCCCTTACTGCCAATGCAACAGCTGTATAAGTCTTACCGGTACCGGCTGGTCCGATGGCAAATACAATATCGTTTCTGTCTACTGCCTGCACCATTTTTTTCTGATTCTGCGTACGTGCCCTTACTGTTTTACCATTTGGCCCGAATACCAGAATATCATTGGGGTTCCGGTCAATGAAATTATCAACGGTTTCGGCATCATCTCCACCTAAAATCTGTTCAAAATAATTTTCACTCAGGTGGCCATTTCGTTCGAGGTACTGAATGATGAGGTCAATCTTTTCTTTTGCTGTTTCAATCTGTTCTGGGGCTCCGCTAAGTTTTAATTGTGTCCCGCGGGAGAGGATCTTTAAGAGTGGGAATTTCTTTTTCAGCAAATCTAATTTTCCGTTATTCACGCCAAAAAATTCAATGGGATTAACGGATGCGAGGTTAATGATAGTTTCAGTCAATCTGTTACGGTTTAATGAGTTAAAAAGAGCTTAAAACTTCTATTTCAAATTTAATTGCATAACAACATCGAAACCTAACACTTCTTATACACAGATGTGGAAAGTGAATTATGGAGTTTTGGAAAAAACAATTGGAAAATTTTGAAATCGTTTTATTGATAGACTATCGTTTGATTCACAATTTTTTTAAAGCAGCAATGGTAGCCGAAGGGTCGGCAGATTTAAATACAGTATTGCCAGCAACCAATACATCGGCCCCGGCGTGTACAATGGCTGCTGCATTATCGAGTGTTATGCCGCCATCTATTTCAATCAATGTATGCAGGTTCTTTTCTTTGATCATGTGTTTAAGTATACGGATTTTATCAATGGTATGGGGGATGAATTGTTGCCCGCCAAATCCTGGGTTAACACTCATAAGCAGTACCATATCTATATCATGCAGGATATCACTTAGTAAATGAACAGGTGTATGGGGGTTCAATGCCACGCCGGCTTTCATACCCAGGCTTTTTATCTGTTGCAGGTTACGGTGTAAATGCGGGCAGACTTCTAAATGTACGGTTAAGATATCAGCCCCGGCTTTTTTAAAAGCTTCGGCATATTTACCTGGATCCAGTATCATCAAATGTACATCACAGATTTTGGTAGTGGCTTTACGCACAAGTTCTATCACGGGGAAACCATAACTAATATTGGGAACGAAACTCCCATCCATCACATCTAAATGAAACCAGTCGGCCTGGCTTGCATTCAGCATGTCACATTCTTTCTGAAGGTTCAGGAAATCGGCACTTAATAATGATGGGGCAATAATGGGCATTCTGTCTATTTTAGTATGGCAAAATTGAGCAATTTTATTTTTGTCAGGACATTTTATTTCACGCCCAATCTTTTCAATGCTTCGGCTGCTTCTTTCAGCTTTGGATCAAGCGTTACTGCTTTTTGATAATTGGCCATGGCTTCGGGATTATTCTTCAAACTTTCCTGGCATTTGCCCAACCAGTAATAACCATCCGAATAGGTATTCTTTATCGTAACCACAGTTTTAAAAACCTGCAGCGCTTCGTTGATTTCTTTATTATCGAAATACAAAAATCCTTTCTCCATATAGGCTTCCATGTAGTTAAAGTCATTATAAATACACTGGTTAAAAGCGGCAATGGCTTTTCGCTGGTTACCTGTTCTCGCATAATAGATACCTGATATAAATTGGCAATGCGCCTCATATTGCCTACCCATGCGCAGGTTGCTTACCTGTTTGGTTAAGAGTAGCGCTTTTGGATTTTTCTGCTCGGCCATTAAATTTGCTGCAGCCAGTAAAGCATCCGGTGCGGGATATACGCGGATGGCATACTTATAAGAATGCAGGGCACCCACCGTATCTTTTATGGTCTCCTGTAACCGTGCCTTCCGGTACCATAGCCCATAATTGAGACTATCTTTTTGGATAAGGGAATCCATTTGACGCATAGCCTGCTGGTACGAGCCGACACTGTCCAGCACATCTACCAACTGCAAACGCAGGCCCATGCTATCGGGATTTTTGGTTACCTGTTTAAATAATTGTTTAATAGCATCGGGCATCTCCTCTTTATGCAACGCATCAGGGGTATTTTTTTTGGGCTCATCATTACAGCCCATAAACAATATTAATAGCAGGACTGCACTCCATTGTTTCATATTGCAAAAATATGCTGGTAGGCGATGTGCTGACAGGTTTTTGATAAATGACGGTATCTCTACCCTTATTTTTGCCGAATATTAACAATTATGAAAAAAATACTTCCTGTCCTTGCCTTGTTATTTTTCTCCATTTGTGATGCTCTTTCCCAAACCAAAACTTTGGTGGCAGATTCTGTTTTATTTGCCGGAGAAAAGCATTTTAAGAATATCCGGCAATTAACCTTTGGTGGCGATAATGCCGAGGCGTATTGGAGTTATGATGGCAAGTACCTCATTTTCCAAAGAACCAATCCGAAAGAGGGATTAAATTGCGACCAGATATTTATTGGTAAAGTTCCTGTGAAACCCGGTGAGAAATTCACTTATAAAATGGTGAGCAGTGGCAAGGGCCGTACTTCCTGCTCTTATTTTCTACCGGATGGGAAACACATTATTTATGCATCTACACATAAAGGGGCCGATACCTGCCCACCCATACCCGACAGGTCAAAATACGGCAATAAATACATCTGGCCGGTCTATGACAGTTATGATATTTTCATGGCAGATATGAATGGGAAGATCGTAAAACAATTAACAACTGCTAAAGGGTATGATGCAGAAGGCACTTTATCGCCTGATGGAAAAAAAATGATCTATTGCAGTGATAAAGATGGAGACCTTGATCTTTACATAATGGATATCGCCACAGGCAAAGAAAAAAGGATAACCCATACTTTAGGCTATGATGGGGGAGCATGGTTTAGTCCGGATGGCAAAAAGATCGTATGGAGGGCCAGCAGGCCCACAACCGATGCTGAAGTAAAAGAATACAAAGAATTATTATTGCAGGGAATGGTAGCCCCCACGCACATGGAAGTGTGGGTAGCTGATGCGGATGGAAAAAATCCAAAACAAATCACTTTTTTAGAACAGGCTAACTGGGCACCAAATTTTACGCCGGATAGCAAGCACATCGTTTTTTGCAGTAACCATGAATATAAAAGGGGCTTCCCTTTTAATATGTACCTGACGGATATTAACGGGAAAGGACTTGAAAAGATCAGCCGCGACAAAGGCTTTGATGCCTTTCCTATGTTCAGTCCGAATGGCAGGAAAATTGTATTTGCATCCAACCGGAATAATGGCGGAACGCATGATACAAATCTTTTCATAGCTGATTGGGTGGAATAATTAGTGATTAGTAATTAATAAATATTAATTTGTAGCAAAACAGCGTTCTATGCAAACAGGTCTTATACACTTACACAATTTTTTGCGTTGGGTGATTCTCATTTTATTGGTTATTTCAATCCTGAAAGCCTATTCAGGCTGGCAGGGCAGGAAAGTATTTTCCCCAGGTGATAAAAAGATATGGCTGTTTACCATGATAAGTGCGCATACTACTTTATTATTGGGTTTATACCAGGTGGCATTGGGCCGCTACGGAATATTCAGCACCACTTTACCTGCCGGCACCAGTGTGATGAAGGATAAGTTCTTCCGTTTCTTTTGGGTTGAACACCCGGCAGGAATGATACTTGCCATTATTTTGATTACGTTAGGCTATGGCATGTCTAAAAAATCAGTAAGTGATGAAGTGAAATATAAAAAAGCTTTCTACTATTTTTTAATTGCATTGATTGTTATACTGGCAACTATCCCATGGCCATTCAGGGAAATTGTGGGAAGACCAATATTTCCGGGAATGTGATGTAGGTTGAAACCGAAAAACTTCTTTTCCATTTTATCGATTCTATACTGATTAAAACGCGGAACTATTTTTTCGAGATTAAATCTTTCTTATGTCACCAAACAAAACTACTGCTAACGCCGGTGCCCCCGGCATAATACTGCTCGCAGGTTTTACAGCCGGCACGCTCGATGTACTCTCTGCCTGCACACAATACTATCTCAGTGCAGGTAAGAACCCGGTAATGGTATTGAATTATGTTGCCAGTGGTTTTTTTGGTAAAGAATCAGCTTATGCAAACGGTCCCATTATGCCTATGGCAGGTTTGCTGTTTCATTACCTGATTGCTTTCTCATTTACATTATTTTTCTTCTGGGTGTATCCAAAATGGAAGGCATTGGCTTGGAATAAAATAATAACAGCTTTCGGGTATGGGTTATTTGTTTGGACAGTGATGAACCTTTTGGTGGTGCCAATGAGCCACACACCCAAAAGACCTTTTGATATTTCCAGGGCCGTTATTGCGGCAACGATATTAATTTGCATGATCGGATTACCGGTTACGTTGATTATTAGTAACTATTATGCTAAAAAGACGGCCGGTTGAATTTAAACTGATACAGTGTCCTTCTAAATTTTTCTTTAGGCTTTCCAATCTGCTTTTATAATCCCGATAAACTGTTTCATTTCATCCATTGTACCTACGCTTACCCTGGCCCATTTTCCATCGGCGTAATTATTAGACCGAAGGATCACATTCTTTTTAAACATGTCTTGTGCAAAATCTCCTGGATATTTCCCCAAAGGGAAGAACAGGAAATTTGTATAAGATGGGATACATTTAATATTCATTTCTTTTAATGCAGTAAAAGTATATTGGCGGGCTGCTGCATTTTTTTGTTTGCACGATTCGCGATGTGCCTCATCTTTCATACTGGCTGCTGCTGCGGCCATAGTTAGGTTACTAACCGTGATCTGTGAATTCCTGAAATAATTCTCATCCAGTAAATTGATGGTAGTAGGATGCCCTGTGATAAACCCTACCCGTAAGCCTGCCATAGCATGGATTTTTGAAAAAGTCCTGACAACAATAATATTGGAATTTTGATGTGTTAACCCAATCATCGACCGGTTATCTGGTGTGTTTAAAAAATCAATGTAAGCCTCATCAATTACTACCATGGCTTTTTTAGAAGCTTCTATGCAAAAATTTTCTAAAACACCTGGCGGTATAATGGTACTGCTCGGATTGGCTGGATTACATATATACACCAGTTGTGTTTCGCTGTTGATGGCTCGAAGCATGGCGGGCAGATCGTGTATTTTATCAGCAGTTAAAGGGATCTCAACAACTTTTGTCCCTATTTTTTTTGCAGTATTGGGTAAAGTGGCGAAAGTGGGTGCAGCGGTTACCAGGTTGCCTTTACAAAAATGCCTCGCCAACATTTGCAGCGAATCGCCTGACCCTGCTGTTATTAATACCTGGTCGGCACCTACCTGGTAATAACTGCTCAATTGTTTTGTAAAACCCTGTAAAGAGGCTACGTTGAATTGATAGCGATGTGCTTCTGTGAGCATACCCAATAATGCCTCTTTCGCTTTCGGTGAAATGCCATAAGGGTTCTCGTTCGAACCCAGATTGATGAACCCCTCAGCTGCCCCAAAACTCCGCAGCAAACCTTCTTCATTTGCCATGGAAGGTAATGCAAAGCCAAGGGCCAGTGCGGCCAATGAATTTTGTTTCAACCAGTCGCGACGGTTAGTTTGGGTGGGCATAATGGTGGTTTAAGAAGTAAAAGATACTTTTAATTTTGGAATTAGTGAATTGGGGTTTTTAAAAGAAATTCCAAAATTCATTTTTTTCCAATTGTAAAATCTGCCCATCACCGTTTCCCCAACTCAATAATCTCACAATCACGGATATCTTTTCCGTCAATCACAAAACGGATCAATGTTCTGATTGTGTGCCAGCCCTGTTTGCCCGCGGCACCGGGGTTCATGTGGAGGCAACTAAGTGAATTATCGTAGATTACTTTTAAAATATGTGAATGTCCGCTGATAAATATTTGAGGATGATTTTGTTGGATCAGCAGTTTTGATTTTGCATTATATTTTGGCGGATAACCACCAATATGCAGCATCATTACATTTACCTCCTCACAAATCCATTGCAACAGTTCGGGAAATTCGCTGCGGATATCAGATCCATCAATATTGCCATATACGCCGCGCAAAGGTTTAAAAGCCTTCAAGGCATCGGCTATGGCAGC
The DNA here is from genome assembly GCA_043717145.1 of Chitinophagaceae bacterium. Lineage (GTDB taxonomy): Bacteria > Bacteroidota > Bacteroidia > Chitinophagales > Chitinophagaceae > Sediminibacterium. Next base: position 9,781 of record JAYSXR010000210.1, read on the forward strand.
AGTGCCAAAATCGCCGGCATGCCATACTTCATCGCAATTTGCAAAATGTTTGAACACTGCATCATCTAAAAAATCATGGGTATCTGATATAAGGCCTATCGTTGTCATGCAACTGCTAAGTTATTCTCTAAACAACCTAAGAATTGCTTATTTATTTCTAACTTCCCCCTAGTTAAAAACTTGTTATATGAAAAATCTTTTCTTTTCCATTTATGTTGGCATACTAACCCTTGCTATGCTTACTAACCAGAACACACTGACCGCACAGGCTAATCCTGAAGATATGACCCCATTGACATTATTAACTGGATGGAAACCCCTGTTTAATGGAAAAACACTGGAAGGATGGCGCACCTATCAAAAAAAACCTGCCGATTCATGGTCTGTCAAAGGCGGAATACTTTATAACAAAGGCAATAAAGACCCGCAAACACAGCATGCCGACCTGATTACAGAAAACCAGTTTGAAGACTTCGAATTATCGGTAGACTGGAAAATAGCCCCTGCAGGTAACAGTGGTATTTTATATATGGTTACGGAAGAATTTCCATCTTCTTATCTAAGTGGGCCGGAATACCAATTACTAGATGATAAAGGGTATCCCCAAAAAATTGAAGACTGGCAAAAAACGGGAGCTAATTATGCAATGAATCCTCCATTACTGGATGCTACAAAACCTGCAGGTGAATGGAACCATACTGTAATTAAAGTACGTAAAGGCCATGTAGAACATTGGCTAAATGGTAAAAAAGTAGTCGCGTATGATTTATGGAGCGAAAGCTGGAAACAACACAAAGCCACCGGCAAATGGAAAGATGCGAAAGGTTATGGTGCTTCAAAAAAGGGACATATCGCCATACAGGATCATGGCGGAGAAGCCTGGTTTAAGAATATTAAGATAATGGAACTGTGATTGCCCTAGAATGGCTTATGGGCATAGTAGTTTATACGAAATTTGTTTAGATGTACAGAGCGGCTACCATATTTACAGGTGTATTATTTTTTTGGGCCTGCAGTACAACAAAAAAAATGGACTGGCCTGTTCGGCAAGAAGCTGTAACCCGGCAAACAGGTACTGCCTTTTACCAAACAGTAGCCGCGTGGAAATGGAAGGAGACGGATTCGCTTGCGAAGATTGAAATCCTATCGGGCAATTTCCCGTCTTTTCTTAAAAAATTTGTGCGTATACACACTTCCATAACAGATAGTATTACCGGCAAGATTATTTCAGCTTATTATTTTGTAGCACCGGATTACCTGGCATTGGGAACGGATGATGATTGGGCCAGGATTCCCCTAACCCCAATGGCAGCCCAGGTTATTGCCGATAGCTTTCATTGCTTTTTGCCTACCCGGAAAATGGTGAATGATATCTATGAACAGGCGGTTGTAAAACTTGCCCCTATTCCGATGTATGCATTCCGCGATAGTTCGGTTACCATGTGGCAACATCATCTGATCATAGAAGGGCAGCGCAAAAACAGGAAAGGATTGATAGCCGGAATAAAAAAAGATGTGGTACTCTCAGGAAAAATCAGCCGCGACATCCGGCCTGAC
>JAYSXR010000022.1:0-19024 GCA_043717145.1 Chitinophagaceae bacterium
GTGCTTTTTATTAAAAAAAAGACCAAATACAATTAATTAACAAATAAAATACTATGTTGATTGGTTTTCCCTTATCTTTACTTCGGAAAGCAAACATACGGTAAGGAACAAGCTTACAGTTATGCTGAGGTTAAGCAATTACTACTATTTATCTCTTTTTCTTATATGGCAAGCAATCGAAGACGTCCCCTGTTTCTACAGGGGACTTTTTATTGGGGTGCCGGCCACGTATTCGCCACGCTCATTTTTTAAGGAGTAGCATAAATTGGGATTAAATCAACCCGTATAATCTTCCGTCGCGCATCACAAAGCTCATGTACACTTTGCCATTTTCCCGCCAGCCCTTGCCACTTTGTTCTTTCCCATCATGGTAAATAATATGTTTCATGGGTTTTCCGCTTATATACCATTCTTTATAATCACCTTCATAGATACCATTTTTGAAATGGTATTCAAACCTGCGGTTTGCATTTTTCCACCACCCCATATTAATACTGTCTTTTTCGCCATCATGATAAAACCTCTGTGCATCTTTGTTTCCATTTTCATAAAAAATGTTTAACAGCCCTTCTTCTTTTCCCTGGTAAAAAGATTGTCGTGCCTGCAAAGTACCCGCTGGAAAATAGGTTTCGCGGTTACCACTAAAAAGCCGGCGTTTGTAATATAAAACGCCATTGATCAATTGTAAAGAAGTATCCGTTGACCGCACTACCAAACCGGGAATCACAGGATATTCTTTTATGGTACTTATTACAAGTTGCGTATCATGTTCCGTTTGATTACAGCCAAAGATAATCGGGATCAGTATGCGTAATAATTTTCTCATTGTTCCAGTTTCAATACTGTAATATCTGCAATCAGGTCATTCACGTCTTTCACGGAGGTTCCTTTGTAAACACCCCGTATCCGCCTGTGTTTATCTATTAGCAATACGTTTTCTGTGTGCAGAAAATCATTATTGTTTTTTTTCTCGCCCATATCTTCATCTGCAAAATAAGCACCCCGGGCAATCGTATAGATCTCATTACGGTTACCCGTAACCAAATGCCATTTGTTGGGCATTATACCAAAAGCATCGGCATATTGTTTCAGCCTGGTAATATTATCATTCTCAGGTGTTACGCTGTGCGATAATAACAATACTGTATCATCTGATTTAAAAGCAGTTTGCACCATCCGAAGATTAGTAGTAAGCATTTTACAAATACCCGGGCAGGTTGTAAAGAAAAAATTAGCTACATATATTTTACCGGCAATTGTTTTTTCAGTTATGGTATCGCCGGCCTGGTTAAAAAATCGAAACCTTGGGATAGTATGGATGGAAGCGTATGCAGCAGAAGAAGGCACAATCCACTGGGGCGTAAAATCGGCAGAAGAATAAAACGGTAATATACGGGTAGTATGCTTTTCTGGCAATACAGGTTGCTTGCACGCGCCGAGGATCGCCAATATGCTTAGGACCACTAAAATACAACAGGGTTTCATACTTATTCTTTTCTTCATGACCAGAAATGTAACGGTATGCAACTATTGTTGTGTTGCATTTGGTCCCGTGATTAGTAAATCAACAAAGGTTTCAATAATTTAACTTACTTACCACGCACAATTCATCTCTGACGATTAGTACTATTGCGTAACGGTTCCTTTTGTTCCGTAAAACCCTGTGCCATTAATATAAGGTGCATCTGCTGTAATATGGTAATGATAAATACCATTTGGATAATCAGCCGTTGTGCCTGTATGTCCATGATAGGCATCAAGGTCTGCGCTTACCAATGTCTTACCATTTTCCAATGCCCCATATACCGGAAAACCATCTAGGAGAAACCCAATTAATGCGCCTTTTGTATTGTTTAATGTGATATATAATGGCTCTACATGATAGTGGTAAGTAAAACTTTGATCGGGATGGCCATTGTATTGATCAAAGGAATTTATTTCATTTGTGAGTGGTGTATTTGGTCCCGCATATTGGTTATAGATAGGCACACCGTTTACTGCCACACCAATGGGCCCTAAGGGAGTTGTTTCATGTGCAGCATTCACAGCGGGTGATGCGGGGATTTTGAATGTATAACTTTTGGCACCGATACTATTCGGGTTCTTATTGAAAGCCGTATTGATTCCATTATATGCCTGGTAACGGCTATCCGTTGTGGCAAAATAACAGCTTTTATGATCAGGCACGCCATCTGACTTTAATGTGATATACGTTCCATCTGAAGAAATAGAAACCGTCGTATTGAATTTTTTAAATACATTCGGCACTGCCGATGTTGTTCCGGTACCGGTGGTGGTGGTTGAACTACCGGTGGCAATATCTTTCTTACAGGAAATAATGAGAACAGCAACAAGCGTTAAGGACAATGTTATCATTCCAACATCTTTGTTCATACAATACTATTTTCCTGTTAGATGCAAGAGCAGAATAAAAACCTTCGCTGTGATAAAATTATTGTGGAGGGGGTGGTGGCGGACCATCTCTCCACCGTGGGGGCGGGCCATCAATACCCGGTTTTGGTGGGGCCATGATGCGGAGTACTTCTTTAATAACGGCATCAAACTTTTTCTTTTGTCCTTCAGTACATAAATTCCGTATTTGTTGAAAATGACGGAACGTGAGTATTTCAGATTGTTCGTCATACATCAAAGATTTCCTGGCTGCCCTTTCAACGGCAGTGTCAGCGATACCGGGCTGTTTTAATAAATTAAAGAAAGCATCTTTCACTTCCCGGTTGCCTTGTCTAACTTCCATCATTTGCTGCTGGTGGGTTTCACGTAATTTTTGCAGTTGTTGTTTTTGCATAGAATCGAATCCCAGTTCCTTCAGCAAAAAATCTGCCGCACCCGATTTAGGATCAGGCCCGCGCCCCATGTTTTTGTCTTTAAGTATCCACAAAGCAGAAAGCGTTGCAATATTCAATATTATTAGAAGCAGGAAAGCAATGGCCCACCATTTATTTTTTGTAAAGTAATTCATTACTTTATTTTTTTATTATTATAAAGAGAAAGTTCCCCTGTAAGGTTGTACTCCAATGCAAAATCACGGATACCATTGCTTTTTGTTAAAACATGCTCTTTATTCGATTTAATAAAATAATTGATTGCAGCAATATTCAATACCACCAGTAATGAGAGGGTAACCAGCGACACGGCAGGTTTGGTTACCAGTAACCAAAAGGGTTGTGATACAGGAATGGAATTGTTAAGCCTGGCCTGTAAGCGTGTATAGAAGAATGCGGGCATACCCGACTTGTTGATACCATCAATGCTGTTCAACGTCTCCTCAATTTTTTGATGTGTAAATTTATTTGATTTCATAAGCAATCATTGATTATCGACTTTTGTAATAATTTTGTAAATTTTTTCTCAGGTTTCCCTTTGCTCTGTGCATGAGTGCTTCTACTGCTTTTATAGTAATGTTCATAATCTCTGCAACGTCTTCATAACGCAACCCTTCAGTTTTAATAAGTGTAAAAGCAATCCGTTGGTTTGCCGGCAATTTTTGCATGGCTGAAAAAAGTATCGCCGCGCGTTCCTTATTTTCCAGTTTAACACCCGGGTGATGAAAATGAATAGCTTCTTCTTTTTCACCCAATCCGATCCAGGTTTTCAAATTAGCAATACGTTTCTTCGACTTCTTCTTTCTTTCTGCATCCAGTGCTTTGGTAACCGATATCCGGTATAACCAGGTTGACAATTTGGCCTCACCCCTGAAACCAGCTATAGACTGATACACCTGTATAAATACCTCCTGTGCCACATCTTCTGCTTCCTGAATATCCTGCACAATACCTATTACGGTATTAAATACCATATTTTGCCAGGTTTCTACCAGCTGTTTAAATGCCAGTTGGTCACCTTTTTGTAAAGAAAGAATTAGTTCCTGGTCGTTCAAGTAAGGCCTTATTAAATGATTAGACGTTACAACCTACAAAAACCTTTGTTTAAAACGAATTAAACGGATTGGATTAATTTTTTAGGAGCAGTTAAGCCTGTTTGGGATTATTTTGATGATAATCAATTGTTTATCTTTTATATTTATTATAATTATCTTAAAAAAGGCAGACAGAGCAGCGAATTTTTAACACACAGCATCATCATAGGGAAAATGAAAAAAACATTGGTTTTTTGTATACTGACTGTATTTTTGGGCTTTCCCAGATACTGTTTGTATGCGCAAGGCTACCAGGCTATTAACGGATCTCCCTATGCCGGCAGTACGGGCATTTTCAATAATCCTGCAGCTTCCATCCAAACAGCCTATAAATGGGACCTTACTTTATTTTCTACCCAGCTTAAGTTAAGTACCAATTCTCTCTACCTGAAAAACTTTACTTTATCTAAAAATGATAGTGCTGGTATCACTTTGAAGGATGGATTTGCCAGTCATTATATCCATTCGAATATAGATTTGAGCTTATTTAATTTTTTATACAAGATTGATAAGAACAAAGCTTTTACTGTTGGCCTCCGGGGAAGGACCTATAATCATATGAAAACACGGGCATTCAATTATGTTGATTCTACGGTTAACAGTTTCCATAGTTTTCTGGTGGCCAATAGGAACACTTCTTTTGTAGAAGGATTTATTACCCATGCCGGGTGGCTGGAAGCGGACCTGAACTACTCGCAGGTATTGTTTGAAACCAATACGTCAAAATTAAGCGGCGGTATTACTCTTCAAATTATGAAAGGCTTATCGGGTGCCTTTATGAAAATTAATAAGGTGAGTTACCTCGAGGAAAAGAACCCAAATGGAACAGATACCGCTTACACATTTACCAATGGCAGTGGCTCATTTGGGTATTCAGATAATTATGATCAGAGTTCGACAAAGGAGTTTCTTAAAAACTCCAAAACTGCCTTTGGTTTGAGTCTTGGCATTGAATACCTCGTTTATAACCCTGACATAAATATTGGCGTAAATACAAATCTGAATTATGATTGGAAGATTGGTGTGAGCCTCATGGATATCGGTGCAAATTCGTTTAAACCCAGCCAATATTCAAGTCAGTTTTATGCCCCCAATGCGGCTATTTCTGACGGTACGATGGATACGAAAATAAGCGGGGCCGCGAATATCAGGGATTTCAGGGATTCGTTGAATACCATCTTTACTACCAATACTACCTTTACCAATAACTTTACCATCAGTATGCCCACCAGGCTGATTGTTAACGTAGATAAAAACCTGGGCAACCACGTTTATGTAAATGGGGAGATGAGTATGAATTTTTATTCAACCTCATCGTACACTAAACTCAGGACAAGGGAATTGAATCTGCTAACCATCACACCCAGGTTTGAAACCATTGGTTTTGGGGCTTATTTACCTGTTCAATATAATACGCAAGGACAATTATGGGTAGGTGCTGCCCTAAAATTGGGGCCAGTGATACTTGGCGTACATAGCCTGGGTATATTTAAGAAAGATCCTACTTTAAATGGAGGTGGTTACCTGTTACTATCTATTCATCCGTTTAGTAAAAAGAAAGTATTGGGTAAATTAGACTGTCCGGATTAATAAGCGGGGAATAGACTAAAAAATACTGAAAAGGGAACTTTGAATTTTGCTGTTGGGAATTACTCTGTTTCTGGTAGCCAAAGCTACGTTACCTTCTACAAACAAAAATATTTGTGACCTTGTGTTAACATACAACACAAAGTCACAAATACAGGTAATTCAGAGAATGCGGGGCATTATTTACAATGAAAAAAGCCTATTCTGCAGATTGAATATTAGAAGCCTGTTTACCTTTTTTACCATCTGTTATTTCAAATGATACTTTTTGACCTTCTTTCAAAGATTTGAATCCGCCCATGTTAATAGCGGAAAAATGTGCGAACAGATCTTCACCACCATCATCTGGTGTGATAAATCCGAAACCTTTTGAATCATTGAACCATTTTACAACTCCTGTTGCCATAATATTAAAATTTTAATGAATGAAAGTAGTGATTTTCCCCCGTTTTATCACTTTTCTACCCCCCGTCTTTCAAAAGCAGGCAATAAAAGTTGATTTTTTACCCAAAAAAAGAGGTCCGGTAAACGATATCAGCCAAGATTCACCTTAAAAGCCTCCCTGTTTCAATACTTATTTTTGAACCATTTTTTCTTATACCTATGAGTATCCTGTAAACATCCAATTTATTACTACTACAGAATAGTGGGACTTTCATGGCTCAATTTACTTCACGTAGCCATTAAAAGTGGGAATATTGCAACTTTTTTAAAAGGTTATGTAATGTTTATCCCTGGCTATAAGCAGAACTTTATTAACGGCACTTATCTTTTAACAAACAATGCTGTTAAGTACATGAAAGAAAGCAGAATCCGGCATGTTGGAATACGATTTTGTTCCATTGTTTTGTTACTGCTATGCCTTATATCAAGCGCTTATTCACAGGATGTTCCGGCCACACACCAGAAGTATCTATTTTTCCCGTATCCATTAGATCATCAATGGCGGTCTTCTTTAGGCTTTACATTGACCACATTACCACAGGACATTACTGAAGAACAACATTACCGCTACCCGGCACTGGATTTTCATGTATTAAAAAAAGTAAGTAAAAAATTTTATTTAGATGGAAGGATAAATGTGCAGGTATTTCAAAACATGGTTACGGCAGGTGTAAGGTGGGCTGCGCCTTTAAATGACAGGCTTTCTTTATCATTAGGCAATGATATTGGCTGGTGGTTTGGGTCTATTAATATTTATGGTTTTAACACCAAGGGGAACGGATTTCAAAATTTCCCGAACGCTTCTTTAGGGTACCGGTTCAATAAAAAAATATTATTAACTGCAAAGGGGGAGGCAATCATGAATCTCTCGGTTAATGCGCGCACAGGCACCATTCCCGTAGCATCTGATTACAGGCTTTTAAGTGGCTCTTCTTTTACGGTTGCCCTGGAGCAACCTTTTTTCGGACGCAATAATTTAACACTGGGGTTCCGGGCCATTTATACCGATTTTTTTTGGCAAACATGGTCATTGTTTGAAACCTTCGACCGGAATATATTTTACCCGCAAATAATTATTGGCGTAACGCTATGAAAAAATATTGTATCATATTGGTTCTGTTTATTTTTTCTATGGGTTGTAAAAAACAATTTGAGGCCCCTGTTCCCGAAACAAAATGGAGTGCGTTTGATTCAGCCATTGCAGTTTCATTATCCTACAATACCCGCCAGAAAATAGAAGGTATCTATTCTTTTACTGATGGTGCCGATGGATTTGGTGATTTCACTGCACTTAAATGGAGTTACCTTATTAATAATACAGATACCACTTTTTATCTTTCCATGTTTTGCGAAAAGCAGATAGCCTATTTTATTTGCCAGGGGAAAAGGGTAGATACCAATATATTGCTGAATGGTTATTGGCGTAAAATGACCAATACTGAAACAGGAAAAGCAAGGTTTACCATCAGTCAGAAAAATGGCACGAAACACCTGCTTGCCACGGGGCCTTTTAATATAAACACGGATAGTATACTTATTACTGGAGCCTATGGAAATGGCAATGATATTCCCGATCAAAAGATCACTTTGAAATACAAAAGGCCCTTATACAATGCCAAACCGCTCGATATTCTTGCAGACAGGGGTGGTGGACGTACTTCGGACCTTTTACCCGCTTCTGAAAACTCGGTTGAAATTATTAAAATGGCCTCCCGCTTTGGAGGAACCGGTATTGAAATTGATATCAGGGTGAGTAGTGATGGTGTACCGCTCCTCTTTCATGATCTCACACTGAACGAACGAATCATACAAAAAAATGGTTTATTAGGGCCTATTGAAAATTATACCTATGCACAACTGAATACATTGGTTCGTTTAGAACAGGGTGAACATATTCCCAGTCTCCGTGAAGTACTGAATACAGTGATATATAATACCCCTTTGAATTATGTGTGGCTCGATGTAAAATATAATTCCTCACTCCAGGCTTTGCGGGATTTGCAAAGAGAATTTACACAAAAGGCACTTGCTATTGGCCGAAAAGTTGATATTGTGATAGGGATACCTGAAAAATCGATATTGGATAATTTTCTAGCCTTGAAAGATTATAAAGATGCGCTGTCGCTTTGTGAAATGTCTCTGGATGATGTACGCACAGTAGGCGCACATTATTGGGCACCCCGATGGACACTGGGATTGCAAAATGAAATGGTGGATCAAATGCACACAGAAGGCCGTAAAGCGATAGTCTGGACATTAAATGTTCCGGGTAATGTTTTGGAATTCATGAACCAGGGCCGGTTCGACGGTATCTTATCCAATTACCCATCAATCGTGGCATACTATTATTATGCAAGGCAATAGACGAATACATATCATCGCAGTTTGCTTTATCTTGTTGTTGGGGGGTAGTAAAAGTTATGGTCAGACCGACACTTCTTCTCCTGCTAAAAGACGAGGTGAATACGCATTTGTTGCCTATGTGGGTGGCGGATTAGGCGTTTATGCAGTGAACGCAGCTACGCCGGTTTCTGTAACTGCAAAAACAAACAGGTTGGGGTTTGTAGGCTCCTTTAGGGTACTATGGCATCCAGATCACCTGGTAAGAATAGGTTTCGAAACAGGGCATATGAATTTTTATTCCTACACCTTTAAAGATTCTGTGTCCAATACCGGTAAAACCTCTGTTTCCGGAGTTCCGTTATTATTGGTTGCCTCCATGCCTGTTACCAAACGTTGGAATGCTTTTGTAGGTGCAGGGTTTTATAACCTTACCACAAAACTGGATTATTTAGGCAAAAATGATTCTCAAAAATTAAGTGTTGGCTGGATGATGGCAGCATCCTACATCTACCCATTATCTAAAAAACTGGGTATAGCTACAGAATTAAAATGGATGGATGCCAATGAAACCGTAGATGCATCCATATGCCTTCAGATGCAATTGGTATGGAAATTTAAAACATGGTAATAACCGGTATTTTTTCTTATGCTGAAAAGATTGATGATAAACTGCCTCTTCTGTCTTTTTATGACATCATCATTCAAAAGCCAAACACCATTGATACAGGAGCCCGTTCATATCAATACTGAAATTGCATTTGCAAGCGATACCCAGGCACCGCTATGGATGGAAGAAATTTTTTCAAAAACGAATAATAACAAGACGGCTACCAAAATGATATTTAAGGATATCATCGATCGGCATCCCTTATCTCTTTTTTTGTTAGGAGATGTGGTATCATTAGGCTCCAGTAACAGGGCATGGAGGAATATGGATACATACCTTAACAAATGCCATGACATGTGCATACCTGTTTATTCGGCCCTGGGTAACCATGAAGTAATGGGTACCAGGAAAATGGGCAAAAAAGGGCAAAAAAAATTTCAATTACATTTTCCCGAACATTCGCACACTGGTTTTGTTACAATAATAGATTCTGTTGCTGTTATATTATTAAACTCCAATTTTAGTACACTTACCAAAACCCAAGATGAAGCACAGGTTGACTGGTATAAAAATACACTCATCAAATTAGACAGGGATTCTGCTGTGGAATATATTATAACCGGGTGCCATCATTCACCCTATTCAAACAGTAAAATTGTTGGATCGTCGAAAGCTGTGCAACAAAAATTTGTTATGCCTTTTATGAGATCAAAAAAAAGCATGTTGTTTTTATCAGGTCATTCGCATGCCTTCGAGCATTTTAAAAAAAATGGTAAAGACTTTCTCGTTATAGGAGGTGGTGGCGGTTTACACCAACCATTAGATTCAGGACCGGGAGGCTTGAAGGATCTCTCGCCGGAATATAAACCCATGTTCCATTATCTCACAGCCCGTAGAGAGAATGGTCATTTATTGATTACTTCATATAAACTAAGAGATGATTTTAAGGGTTTCATGATGGGATTGATTATGAATATTAACCATCCGGAGGAGGAATAATCAATCCCGTCTCTGCTTATTTTCGTAACTTTACATATTTAATTTATAGGAACAATCTCAAGTATAACGATGAACCTGACTCACACCCGACTAGAAGTAATGCATTTCCTGGCTCAGAAAATGGATAGTATTGTAGATACCTTCTTAAAAAAAATTGATGAGAACTGGCAGCCTTCCGATCTTTTACCCGATAGCAGTAGCGAAAACTTTTTAACAGATGTTAAAGAATTGCAGTTAGAGTGCAGGGAGCTCCCTTACGATTATCTGGCAGTACTTGTGGGTGACATTATTACCGAAGAGGCTCTGCCCACCTACGAAACCTGGTTGATGGATATAGAAGGTATAGACGGCAAGAATAACCGTGAAGGATGGAGTAAATGGATACGCATGTGGACGGCCGAAGAAAACCGCCATGGCGACCTTCTGAATAAATACGTGTATCTCTCAGGCCGTGTAAATATGCGGCAGATGGAAATAAGCACGCAATACCTAATAGCAGATGGTATGCAGATTGGTGCCGCCCGGGATCCTTACAGGAATTTTGTGTATACTTCTTTTCAGGAAATGGCCACCAATATTTCGCACCGTCGTACGGCTACATTGGCCAAACAGTATGGCAATGTGCAACTATCTAAAATCTGTGGTGTGATCGCTGCCGATGAAGCAAGGCATGCGAAGGCATATAAAAGTTTTATCAGCAAAATATTTGAAATAGACCCCAGTGAAATGATGCTGGCTTTTGAAGATATGATGCGTAAGAAAATTGTAATGCCTGCCCATTTTCTACGACAGCAGGGTGAAAAAATCAGTGCCACTTTTACTCATTTCAGTGATGCCGCCCAACGCCTTGGGGTATATACCACAACTGATTATACCGATATTTTAGATAACCTGATAAAAGAATGGGATATCGCAAATATCCGTGGCATTAATGATGCGGCAGAAAGGGCGAGAGATTACCTGATGTCATTGCCCGAAAGGTTTAGGAGAGTGGCAGAACGCAGTTCCATCAAGTCTCCGTTGGAATATGAATTTAACTGGATAACGAGATAATAAACTTTCCGGCCTTTTTTGTCCTTATCCAACTCACATAAATGAAATAGGCATTTGCATCATGTCTACAATTTACTAAAGTAACAGAGTAACTTATTAACTATATTTATGAACACTTTGAGACTGCGAAGTGCTAAAATCCAATTGAATGATCCACAGTCTTATTTCTTTATTATTTTCCTGGAGAAGCGTAAAAAACTTCTTAAAGAGTAATAGGAAATGGATTTCATTTCTTATCGCATTCTTTTTTTTATCTGCTCAAAGTTTTTCTCAATCTGTAACAACCATCTCGATTGACTTCAGAGGCAAGAAAGATACTTCTGTAACCATTTCTTCAATCTCAAGAAATGGAAATATCTGTTCCGGATCTAATTGTATAAAATTCAATATTATTTTAGATTCGAGATCCGATCTCTTGAGTTTAGACGTACAAAGTCCAGCTCCTCCCGGAGCGGCAGCATTTTATCAGGTAAATTGCGGTCCCTCAACATCTCTGGCCACACCAGTTTGTATTTCAGGTCTTAGTACTGTGAGCATCACTTACTGTAAACCCGGTAATGATAAACCTAATTATATCATTAGTGCCACTTCAATTGTAAGAGGCTCGGCCGATCTTAATTTAAGAACGGGTTGTTCCGGGCTGATGACTGTTACCGGATTACAGAAATCATCAATTATCTGGACATCGGTTGCAACATCAACCGCAATACAAGGTGCCTATAATAATTACTTGAGTTGTTCTACCGGTTGCGATTCTACAAGGGTTATACCTGCAGCTGGTGCGCCGGCATTTATTGATTATATGGTAAGCGGTTCAGCAAATAATTGCAGCACTACCAGCAGGGATACCATTCGTGTATATACAAACCCTGCACTAACAGTATCCATTGCACCTGTCAGCCCCGCTATTTGTTCAGGAGCCAATATCACATTAACCGCCTCACCTGTTGGCGGAAGTGGACCTTACAACTATACTTGGTCGTCGGGACAAACTACCTCATCCATTACAACTGGCGCGGTTGGAGCCTATATGGTAACGGTGAGGGATACGATCAGCGGATGTCCTGCTGTTTCTCAACCTGTTACAATAACAGCGGCAACAACGCCCGCTGCACCCACCGCTACAGGAACCACCATTTGCAGCGGCAGTGCGGCAACATTAATCGCTACCGCCCCTGGCGGTGCTTATCAATGGTTTGCCGCCGCTTCTGGCGGAACTCCTTTATTAACCAGCCCTTCCTATGCTACTCCGGTTCTCACAACCACTACTACTTATTATGTAGAAACAACAGTAGGAAGCTGCCCCAGTGCCCGCACAGCAGTTACTGTAAGCGTAACAAACTTACCTGCGGCCCCGACTACAGCCGGAACGGCTATTTGTGCAGGGAACACCGCTTCTCTAATTGCAACCTCACCCGGCGGCACATACGGATGGTATTATGCTGCATCGGGAGGGGTCCTGTTAGGAAGTAATGCCACTTATACAACGACTGTTCTCAATGCCAATACAACCTATTATGTGCAGGCTACAGTTAATAATTGCACCAGTAATACCAGAACCGCTATAGTTGTTACGGTTAATCCTACTCCGGTAGCGCCTACTGCAGCAGGTACAACTATCTGCTCGGGTAATACAGCTTCACTCACTGCAACTTTACCAGGCGGTACTTACCAGTGGTATGATGCCGCTGTTGCAGGCAATCTTTTAATTACCAATGCAACCTATACAACACCTGTTCTCTCAGTAAACACCACCTTTTATGTAGATGCCGCTTCGGTAGCAGGATGCACCGGGCCCAGAACTGCAGTCATTATTAACGTTACTCCAATTACTAATCCCGCTTTCAAATATTCTTCGGGAACATTTTGTGCAACTGGTACCAACCCCACTCCTGTGATTGCTGGGGCAGCAACTGGTACGTTTAGTGCATCGCCGGCGGGACTAATTTTTGTTAATGCCTCCACCGGACAGATCAATCTTATTGCCAGCTCACTCAATACTTATACTATCACTTTTATTACTAATGGCCGCTGTGTATATAGCAGCAGTGCCAATGTTACGATTACCAATTCGCCCTATGCAAATTTTGTATATAGTGGCCCTTACTGTCAAAAACTAACCAACCCTTTACCCACTCTAGCACGCGCAGCGAGTGCAGGTGTCTTTACTGCCGATCTTAGCGGATTGGTTTTTCAAAACACGAGTACAGGTGAAATAGACCTTTCTAACAGTGCGGCAGGAAACTATACTTTAACCAATACAATTACAGCTGCTGGTGGTTGTGCAACAGTTTCAGCAACCAATAGCGTTACAATTAACCCTATGGCAACAGTAAATGCAGGCGGCAACCAAACCCTTTGTACCACAATACCTGTGATGCTTGCAGGCTCAATAGGTGGGGCAGCCACCAGTGCAACTTGGTCGGGGGGAAGAGGAAGTTTCTCCAATGCGACTTTGCTTACTGCAGTTTATACCCCTGCTGTCGGTGAATCAAATGTAAAACTGTATCTCACATCCAATGATCCTGTGGGGCCATGCGGTGCTGCAATAGATAGTATGTTCATTACTATCCTGCCAACACCTGATGCACCCACTGCAGCACCGGCCACTATTTGCGCCGGCAATACCACTTCCCTTACGGCAGCAGCACCGGGAGGCACCTACCAGTGGTATGATGCCGCTTCAGCCGGTAACCTTTTAACTACCGGTGCAACTTATACAACACTGGTTCTCAATAACAGTATTATCTATTATGTACAAACCTCCCTTAACAATTGTATAGGGCCAAGAACGGCTGTATCCGTGAGCGTGACACCTTTACCTTCTGCACCTACCGCCGCTGCAGCACCCATCTGTTCAGGCAATACCGCCTATCTTATTGCAACAACTCCGGGAGGTAGCTACCAGTGGTACGATGCCACTTCAGCTGGCAACCTTTTAGTTGCCGGTGTAACTTATACAACACCCGTTCTCAATAACAGTATTACTTATTATGTACAGACTACCCTTAACAATTGTACAAGCAGTTCCAGGACACCTGTAACTGTTATTGTAAACCCTACTCCGGTAGCCCCAACTGCAACAAGTAGTGCTATTTGTGAAGGAACAACGGCTTCACTTACCGCAACTACGCCTGGTGGTACTTACCGATGGTATGATGCCCCTGCTGCCGGCAATCTATTAGCCACGAATGCAACTTATATAACACCCGTTCTCAATGCTGACACCACTTATTATGTACAGGCAACCATTAACGGTTGCACAAGCAATACAAGGACACAGGTAACCATTAACGTTAATCAAAGGCCGGCTGCCCCGACGGTTGTAGGGAATAGTATTTGTTCTGGTAACACAAGTTTTTTAACAGCAGCAGCACCCGGTGGTATTTATAGATGGTACGATGCACCCACAAATGGGAGCCTTCTAACAACGAATGCAACTTATACAACACCTGTTTTAACTGCTACTACCAATTATTATGTAGATGCTACTTCTGCTGCAGGATGCACAGGACCAAGATCTACTGTAACCACTACCGTTACACCTCTTGCTAATCCAGCTTTTAATTATTCTTCTGGTACTTTTTGTGTTACAGGCAACAATCCCACGCCCTTAATTACCGGGAATGCGAGCGGCACTTTCTCCTCTTCACCAACCGGATTGGTTTTTATCAGCACTTACACGGGACAGATTGATCTAGCTGCTAGTGCTTTGGGTACATACATCATCACTTTCCTTACAAACGGCACATGTGTATACAGCAGTAGTGCTAATGTTACTATTACAAACTCCCCAAATGCACGCTTTATTTATAGTGATCCTTACTGTCAAAAGCAAACTAACCCCCTACCCGTTTTCTCCAATGGGGCAAGTGCAGGTGTGTTCAGTTCGGTGCCATCAGGTTTGGTTTTCATAAGCCAGAGTACAGGGGAAATCGATCTTCGTATGAGTGCTGCAGGATCCTATACATTAACTAATAATATTGCAGCTTCTGGTAATTGTGCTGCCGCTTCTGCAAACAACACTCTTATTATTAATACCGCGGCCACAGTTAACCCCGGTAGAAATCAAACTGTTTGTGCTGCCCTACCCATTTTACTTTCAGGTACAATAAGTGGTTCTGCCGCAAATGCTACATGGTCTGGTGGCAGCGGTAGTTTCTCAAATACCTCACTCCTGAACACTGTATACACACCCGCAGTTGGTGAATCCAGTGTAAAAATTTATCTGACTACTGATGATCCTGCAGGGCCTTGTACTGCTGCGAAAGATAGTATTACCCTCATCATCATCCCATTGCCCGCAGCACCTACCACAACCGGTACAAATATCTGTGAAGGTAACACAACAGTATTCACTGCAACGGCACCTGGCGGCATTTACCAATGGTATGATGCGCCTGTTAATGGAACCTTACTGGCAACGAGTGCGATTTATTCAACCCCAGTACTTAATGCTACATCCACCTATTATGTGCAGTCTACACTTAATGGTTGTGCAGGACCAAGAACACTTGTAGTTGCTAACGTAACCCCCATACCCGCAGCACCTTCTGCCTCGGGAACAACCGTCTGTACAGGTAATACAATTTCTCTTACTGCAACGGCACCCGGTGGTTTTTATCAATGGTATGATGCCCCAGTTAACGGCAATCTTTTAGCAACCAATGCAACATACGTAACACCTATTCTTACTAACACAACTTCTTTTTTTGTTCAGTCTACCGTTAAAGGTTGCGTTAGCTTTATCAGAACATTAGTCAATGTTATTGTTAAACCAACTCCGGTAACACCTGTTATTAGTAACAATTCGCCTATTTGTGTTGGCTCAACTTTAACCCTGGCTGCGTCATTGGTAACCGATGCAACTTATAATTGGTCGGGGCCAAATAATTTCAGTTCCACATTGCCGGGCCCTGTAATTGCAAACATTGTTTCAGCCTCTGCAGGAATCTATTCTTTAACCATCACAGTAAATGGTTGTACCAGCAATGCCGGCATTATCAATATCAGCCAAGTAATAGCGGCCCCGGTAGCCGGCAGTAACAGTCCTGTTTGTGAAAGCGGCACACTGAAGTTAACCGCAAGCAGTATTACTGGTGCTACTTATAACTGGACAGGGCCGAATGGTTTTACTTCTTCTGTGCAAAATCCAACATCAGCAGCTATATCTTTTAATGCGGGTACTTATCTTGTAACAGCATCTCTTGCAGATTGCCCCGGCCTCTCAGATTCTACGCCCGTTATTATTAATCCCATTCCTACTAACCCTATATTGTCAAGTAATTCACCTGTTTGTGCCGGTAATGGCATAGCCATTACTGCTGCAACCATAAAGGGGGCAAATTATCAATGGACGGGGCCCAATGGATTTTCTTCCTTTATTCAAAACCCGTTAATACCCAATGCCAGCCTGCCTGCAAACGGCACTTATAATGTAACTATAACGGCGGCCGGATGTCAGGCTACGGCTACATCATCAATTAACATCCTCGTAAACCCGATCCCCATAACACCTGTGGCAGGTAATAATGGCCCAATATGTGAAGGTAGTACATTGACTTTATTTAGTACAACGATCGCAGGTGCAAGTTATCACTGGACGGGCCCGTCCGGATTTTCATCAGCCGTGCAAAATCCATTTATCAGTGGTATAACTGTTGCGAGTGCCGATACATTTAAAGTGTTGGCTATTATAAATGGTTGTGCAAGTAATTCAGCAGGTACAAGACCCATTATTAATAAGCAATCAACAGCCAATGCGGGAAATGATCAGACAATTTGTGGTAATAAGGCAACCATTACCATTTTAGGGACTGTTACGGGAGGAAGTAACACAGGTACATGGAGTTCAAACGGCAGCGGCACCTTCTTCCCAGACAATACCACCTTACATACAACCTATCGTGCAAGTAATGCAGATACGGCAGCAGGAAATGTAATCCTGACTTTACGTTCTACCAATAATGGTGCTTGTATTGTATCTGCTTCATCGTTATCTGTCAACATAACAGATGCACCAAAAGTGAGTGCAGGAAATGATGTGTTGGTTTGTTCAAACGATTCAATAGTAATCTTAAAAGGTATAGTGACCATAGCAACGGGGGGCATCTGGACTAGTTCGGGAACAGGACAATTTAATCCTTCCAATACAGGTCTTAGTTCAGTTTATATACCTAGCCTTAGAGATATTTTATCAGGTAATGTAAGCCTACAACTAACAACGACAGGTAATGGTGGATGCAACGCAGTTTCTAATTCAAAAATAATTGTCATTACAAAAGCACCTATCGTTAATGCAGGGCCAGACAGGCTTGTATTAGAGAATAGAAATATCCAGTTAGACCCAATTGTAAATGGAGTGAACTTACAGTATGAGTGGATGCCAAATCTCTATTTAAATAATAATACCATTAAAAACCCTATCGTGACAGGTAAACAAGACCAATTATATACCTTAACGGTTACGGGTACTGGCGGTTGTATTTCATCCGATGAGACATTTATAAAAGTTTTAAAACCAATAATTATTCCCAATGTTTTCTCACCCAATGGTGATGGTATTAATGATGTATGGGTTATAGAACAGCTTGCCAATTATCCCGGTGCCACCGTTGAAGTATATACACGAACTGGACAGCTGATTTATTCTACAGTAGGATATGACAAGCCATGGGATGGAAACTATAACAACAAGCCGGTACCGGTGGCCACTTATTATTATATCATTAACCCAAAATTAACAGGCATTATTTTATCAGGATCTGTAACCATTTTAAGGTAATGTCCATTATAACATTATCCAAATAGTACCTCCTAATTTTTGGAAATTATAGAACAATAGTTGACTAATGTTAATAGAAAAATCAACCTGCAAAACAATACGCACAACCATGTTCCTGGGCCCTTCCTACGGCCCATACTCCTGATGGAACAAGTTGAATGCCGGGTAACAATCCAGCCATCCAGTCCTTTTTTACCTGCTCAACATTCATTTTCATCATATCTGCAACTGTTCCTGTGAACACAGCAAGGGCCATTTCGCAAACGCAAAACATCACGCCGTCGGCCTGCA
Source organism: Chitinophagaceae bacterium (assembly GCA_043717145.1). Lineage (GTDB taxonomy): Bacteria > Bacteroidota > Bacteroidia > Chitinophagales > Chitinophagaceae > Sediminibacterium. Next base: position 18,046 of record JAYSXR010000022.1, read on the forward strand.
GTTCGTTAATACCAATCTGTACCTCTCCAATTCCGGGTAATTTGAAATCGCCGGGTTTGGGTTTCCAGAAAGGGTTGCGTAAAGATGCTGCTTTTGTTTTTGGGTCATGCGCATTGAATACTTCCCCGAATTTATATTTTGTCCAAAGCCTGTCCTCAAACGCATAGGCGATTGCGGTATGCCTTAACACCACAACTACCCCGCAATCACTGGCAGGAGAGCCTGTAGCCTGGTTGGTTAACAAAAATACCTTGGGCCATGCGAATGGATAGATTTCATGAGGCTGGGTAGCATCATACACGATCCTGTGTTTGCCTTTTAGCTGGTTAAACCATTGATCTGCATCAGCCGGGGCATAAGTGCTAATTTCCCTGCTACCGGCATCTGCTGCATGTACTTGCATGAAGGATGATACGAGGCCAGATAAACCGAAAGCAGCGGCACCTTTCGTTATGGCACCTAAGAATCCACGGCGGTGCGTGGTAGATGGTAGTTGATTTACATTCATGGTATGTATGGTTTTAGGCTTTATTTAAGAAAATCCCATACAAAATAAAAAACGTTCAGGAATTATGCAAGGATTAAGCCTAAAATATAAACAGTCTAACTGCCAAACCCGATATATTTCTGTTGTAACCTGTTTCAGCTTAAGGAAAATAAATGTTTAGGATTAGGTATTTGATTCTCGGAGATAAATTAAATGGTTGGTTTTAACTAATATATTTAGTATTTTGCGTCTAAATAACTTAGTTATGTTTAAAGGAATTAATGCCATAGAGTTTTCAAAACGGTTTCAAACCAATACTGACTGCTATCAATATTTGGAATCGATAAAATGGGCGAATGGTTACGCTTGTTCTAGGTGTGGTTGTACAGAGAGTCATAAGGGTAGATTGTTTTATTATAGAAGATGTAAAAAATGTGGTTATGATGAAAGTGTTACAGCAAATACTGTTTTTCACGGTGTAAAGATCCCTAT
>JAYSXR010000211.1:0-11331 GCA_043717145.1 Chitinophagaceae bacterium
ATCATCAATTGCCCGGGGCTAATGGCATTGATCACTTTTTCACCTACTGCTTTATCCCTTACCTTATCGGTAAATTCTTTGGCAATTTTAAAGTTCACATCCGCATCAATTAATGCACGGCGGATATCTTTAACCGTATTGGCAATATTCAGGTCGTTGATGCGCGCTTCGCCTTTGATGTTTTTAAAGGCGGATTCTAATTTTTCACTTAAGGAATTAAACATGATCGCAGGTTCTAGGGATTTTAGTATGATTTCACGGATTTTTCGCGTGAGATCATTTTATAATTTGTTATTTATGAAACATTTTACCTGTAAACTTTCCGTTCCGAATTTGATCAAAATGCCAACCTCGATATTAAAAACTTTCAGGTAATTGAAGATTTGGTTAGCGTGAATTTTCTCAATTAAATAAAAGTCCCGATTCTGACGATCCCAATAACAATGCCTGATGAAAAATATTTTCTGTAAATTTTCTTACATCCGAATTTCGATGAACAGTCGTTGAAGGGCCGATAATTTTTCGGGTTTCTTCTGTATATTCTTATTCATTCCCCATAACATCAAAAAAATGAATATAACCAAGGTCATATTCACTCTCGGGGTATGCAAATATAAATTGTAGCTGGGATTTGAAAAATTTTAAATACGCAATATTAATACATAATCGTACCAGGGATTTCACGGACATTAATAACGGATTTTGGTGATTATGGTATGAATGGAGCATATCCGTGAAATTATACGACAAATTCTAACAGGTATATGGCAGCATCAGCCTAAATAAAATCTGAGATGTTTGCTACGATTGGTGCTGCGAAGTTTTGTAATCGCTTTATCCTTGATCTGCCTTACCCTTTCGCGTGTTAAATGAAAACGTGCCCCAATATCTTCCAGGCTCAACGGGTGGTCTACACCTATCCCGAAAAAAAAGCATATCACTTCTTTCTGCCTTTCTGTTAATGTGCCCAGGCTCCGGTTTATTTCGAGCCGCAATGATTCGTGGTGAACAAGTTTCTCGTCTGTTCTTTCAGCATTGGGGTTTTCCATAAGGTCCATCAATGTTCCATCTTCGCCCTCAGACAACGGTGTATCCATACTTACATGCCTGAAGCCAACACTCATGGTAGCGGTAATTTCATCAATACTTATTTCTAACATATCGGCCAATTCTTCAGGTGTAGGTTCGCGTTCAAACTCCTGTTCCAATTGCTGATAGGCTTTACTGATGCGGTTGGTAAGCCCTACTTTATTCAATGGTAAACGAACAATACGGCTTTGCTCGGCCAGTGATTGTAAAATACTTTGGCGTATCCACCAAACAGCATAGGAGATAAATTTAAACCCACGTGTCTCATCAAAACGCAGTGCCGCTTTAATCAATCCTAAATTTCCTTCATTGATAAGGTCGGGTAGGGTAAATCCCTGGTTCTGGTATTGCTTGGCAACAGATACTACGAAACGCAGGTTGGATTTAATCAAACGGTCAAGCGCAGATTGGTCACCCTCGCGGATACGCATAGCCAGTTGCACTTCTTCTTCCGGACTTATAAGGTCTACCTTCCCTATTTCCTGCAAATATTTTTCAAGGCTTTGGGACTCACGGTTGGTAATAGACTTCGTTATTTTGAGTTGGCGCATACTCATAATAGCAGGTTTTGGGTATATGTTAGTATTGGTAAGAGAACCTTGTTTAGCAGGGGGGAGCGAACAAAAGCCGACGCCACATAGTCAGTTGCATAGCAATTTAAGGATTTTCTAAAACTTATCAAAAAAAATCTTTTTTACAATAGACTGAAAAACAACGCCTTAGGCCAACTAGAACCACTGAACTGGGGTTTACCCTCTTTAATCAGTTCTCATTGCCAAAAAAACATTTGGAAGCGATGGATTATTTAATATTATTGCATGCCTACGACAGATTGTAGATTAAAGAGATTGTAATGAGTAAGAAGCAACTATTTACGTTGGAGTTTCCGGTAAGATGTTCACCAGGTATTTTGTTCGAATTTTTAGCCACCCCTGCTGGATTGCAGGAATGGTTTGCTGATAGAGTTGACGAATGGGAAAATGTATACAGCTTTTCGTGGAACGGTGATGCACCGGATAAGGCTGTGATAGTAGACAAAGAAGAAGATAAATTTGTACGCTATCATTGGTTACACAGCGAGAAGAACGAATACTTTGAATTCAAGATTGAAAAAACAGAAATTTCCAATCAAACCATCCTGGTGATTAAAGATTTTGCTGAAAAGAACGAGATCAAAGACCAGAGCCAGTTATGGCAATACCAGATTAAGGACCTGTTTCATCGTTTAGGTGGGGCCTGATTTGAATGATAAATATTCAATGTCCTACCGTGTTGAAAGCATGGTTAGTATTTCTAAAAAGCTCTCCTCAAAAAAACGATCTAGTTGGTCCCATTCCTGTAATGAGATTTTTTTTGACAGCTTGATATGCGGTAAACCGGGCATATTATTTACCATACTTTCTGAAACAGGTATGTAATTATCTTTCCTATAATGATGCATCCATGGATCATGGTTAATGCCAATAAACCAGTCTTTACAACGCGTTGAACCCGGGCCATGTATGTGAAAATAATTTTGAACAGACGATACATATTTTTGCTGGAATTTTCCCGATAGCTGAACAGTAATACTGCAAAAATTACCCCACCAGAAAAAACTCCTGATACCCAAAGCATCGTTTGCTGCAAAATGCCTGGGAAAATCCAGCATTACCCATGGCAGCCCTTCGTATTGTTCGCCTTTTGAAATTTTCGGGGATCGGATGCCCACATCTTCCGGGGGAATGGCCACCTGTTTTTGTAATGCCAACTGATACACATCACTTAGCCCACCAAAAAGAGCATATACTTTTTGTATAACGGCATTCTTTGTTAAAATCCAGTCGGTATTATTTACCAACTCCTGTTCCTTTGGTGAAAGCGTTACTTTTACAGGGCTCATCAGACAATATTAAGACAGGACAAAGTGATAAAAAAACTTGATATACTAATCATCCGTTCCTTTATCGGGCCATTTATTGCTGCTTTTGCTATTTCGGTATTTGTATTAACCATGCAGTTCTTCTGGTTATACATTGATGATCTGGTGGGCAAAGGGCTAGATCTGTTTACTATTTTAAAATTAGTAGGACTGGTTACTTTGTTTTGGGTGCCCACCGCTTTACCGCTGGCATTGTTGTTCTCATCCATCATGACCTTTGGCAACCTGGGTGAATCATTTGAACTGGTAGCCATTAAAGCATCAGGCATTCCTTTGTTACGTTTTATGCGCCCATTACTGATTATTGCCATCTTTATAAGCGGACTGGCTTTTTTGTTTGCAAACAATATTATACCGGTAACACAACTAAAATTATCTGCTTTAAAATATGATATCATTGTATCTAAACCGGCTATAGATATTAAAGAAGGTGTTTTTTATGATAAGATAGAAGGTTACGTAATCAAACTAGGAAAGAAGGAAAAAAATGACAGCATCATTCACGATGTGGTAATTTTTGAAAAAAAATACGGCCTGCAGGATAATATGCTGATGGCAGAAAGTGGTGTAATGCGTGTTACTGCTGACAAACGCTTCCTCGAATTTATTTTAAAGAAAGGCTGGCGGTACGAAGAGAAGGGCTCACGCGGCACGACCAATACCCAGTTTACCCGTATGAATTTTCGTGAATATAAAAAGGTTTTTGACCTGAAGAGTTTCCAGATGAATAAATCCGGCGACAGTGCTTTCTACGATCCAAAAATGCTGAGCCTGCGCCAGCTGAATAAAGCCATTGATTCGTTAAACAATACCGATACTTTTTATTTTAAGCGATCGCAGAAAGAAGTATTGCCTTATGTACGGTTTTCCAGATATGTAGACACAGGATGGGCAACGATTGCCCCATCGTCTTTACAAAAAGTAAAGAACTTTGATACATTACTGCCTGATTCGCTAAAGCGAACAATTATGGATGCGGCTATCACTCAGGTGACCAGTATTAAAGGAAACGTAAGTATATTGGCAACTGATTATTTAGAGAAAAGTAAATCTTTACGCCTCCATGAAATTGAATGGCATAGAAAACTAACCCTTTCGGCAGCTTGTTTGGTTTTATTCCTTATTGGTGCACCATTGGGTTCAATAATACGAAAAGGTGGCTTGGGCACACCGTTGGTTTTTGCCATTATTTTCTTCGTGGTGTTCCACCTGTTCAATACGTTTGGCGAGAAATTTGTAAAATCAGAGCAAACCAGTCCTTTTGGAGGTATGTGGTTATCAACCTTTATCCTGATCCCCATTGGTATTTTTCTTACCTACAAAGCCATGAGGGATTCGCAATTATTTAACCAGGAATTCTATTACCGGTCTTTTAAACAGTTGCGGATTTTTTTGGCTAGTTTTAAGCAAAGAAAAAAAACATTGTAAATCCGTTTATATGTCAAAAAATAATTCAAGCCGCCGTGAGTTTATAAAAACCACAGGCAAAGCAGGCGTTGCTGCAGGTATCGCCTTAACAGTTCTACCATCATGGGCAGAAGCAGCCTCACCGGTACCAATGGCAGGAACTCCCTTTACACAACAACCGTTGCCCTACGATTACAAAGCATTGGATGCCGTGGTTGATGCAATGACCATGGAAATACATTATAGTAAACATGCAGCTGCCTATGCTAAAAACCTGGCAGACGCCTGTGTAGCAGAAAAAGTAGACACCAGTAGTGCAAGGCTGGAAGATGTGTTACGGAACATTTCAAAGTACTCTGCTAAAATGCGCAATAATGGTGGCGGGCATTACAACCACGAAATGTTCTGGAAATGCATGAGGCCAGGCATCGCATCCAAACCTGAAGGCAGGCTGGCAGCAGCCATTGACCAAAGTTTTGGTTCGTTTGATACTTTTAAAACACAGTTTACCGATACCGGTAAAAACCGTTTTGGCAGCGGATGGGCATGGCTCGCACTCACCGGCGATAAAAAACTCGTGGTAACCTCAACCCCTAATCAGGATAACCCTTTAATGGATATTGCAGAAGTAAAAGGCACACCTTTATTGGGTTTGGATGTGTGGGAACATGCCTATTATCTTAAATACCAGAATAAACGCCCGGATTATATTGCCAACTGGTGGAACGTAGTAAATTGGGAATTTGTGCAGAACCGTTTTGAAATGGGTTAATGAGGTTTGAAAAAATAAAAGTCAAAAAATAAAAGTCAAAAATAAAAGTCACTTTTGACTTTTATTTTTGACTTTTAAATTACACAGGTGTTGACTTAAATAAAAAAAATGAAAACAATAACCAAATGGGTGGAAGCCCTTGCTTTTGATGCAACGGCTGATAGCGGCCATACAGTGCGCATAGACACTTCTGTAGAAGGGGGCGGATTAGGAAGTGGCATGAACCCAAAAAAAATGCTACTCGCCTCCCTGAGCGGCTGCAGTGCCATGGATGTGGTGGATATTTTAACAAAGATGAAAGTGACTTTTACCAAATTGGAAATAGAAGCCGAAGCAGAACAAACAGAAGAGCATCCCAAAGTTTTTACATACATCAATATGATATATCGTGTAGATGCCCTGCCTGAAGATGTTGACAAGGTAAAAAGGGCCGTCGCTTTATCACATGATAAATACTGCGGTGTATCGGCCATGTTGGCAAAACATTGTACGATCAATTATTCAATTGAATTGATATAGGATCGGGCTGATTACAATCAGCTGAAAACTGATCACTTTCTTTATCTTTGCTACAAAATATTTCCCCTGCAATCATCTCAACAAAATTTCCGCGTACAACTATGGATCACTGTGTTGAGTATAGTGTTGTTTCTCACAAAGATTATCGCTTACCAGTTCACACATTCCCTCGCTATATTAACAGATGCGCTGGAAAGTATTGTCAATGTGCTAGCCGGCTTTATTGGTTTGTATAGCCTGTTTATAGCAGCCAAGCCCCGCGATTTTGATCATCCTTATGGGCATGGGAAAGCAGAGTTCGTATCTGCTGCAATAGAAGGTGGCTTAATTGTAGCCGCAGGGGTTATGATTATTTATGAAACCGTTTTAAATTTTGTACAGGAAAACCCTATCCAAAAATTAGATACCGGTTTAATATTGATCGGTATTACAGCCGTAGTAAACTTTATTGCCGGAACCACCTGTTTAAAAATCGGTAAAAAAAATACCTCGTTGGCTTTGCAGGCAAGTGGCAAACATTTGCAGATAGACACTTATTCTACCCTCGCTATTATAGCCGGCCTGGTTATTATGCTTTTTACAAAATTATATTGGTTGGATAAAGTGATCGCATTAGCCATGAGTGGCCTGATCATTTTTAACGGGTATAAGATTATCCGCAGTTCCCTAGCAGGGATTATGGATGAGGCTGATACCAAACTACTTAAACAGTTTATCAATGCCCTGAATGAAAACCGACGCGAAAACTGGATAGACCTTCATAATCTCCGTGTAATCAAATATGGCAGCCTGTTACATATTGATTGTCACCTCACTGTTCCATGGTACCTGAATATCCATGAGGCACATCTTGAAATAGATGAGTTGACCAACCTGATAAAAAAACAGTTTGGCGATTATATTGAACTGTTTGTGCATACCGATGGCTGCCTCCCTTTCAGCTGCACCATATGCACCAAAACCGATTGCACCGTACGCCAGCAACCCATGAAAGCAAGGTTGGAGTGGACGCTGGAGAATATTATTTCCAATCAAAAACACCGGCTTTAGGGATTGTGAATGGGGAATAGTGAGTGGGGACTAAACCCATTTAATGCAAAACGACCGACTCACTACTCCCTATTCACAACACACGAAATCTCTTACCTTAGCAATTCGATTATTTAAAAAAACATATCACTCATAAAAATCAGCGATCATGAAGGTTTGGAAAGATTACCAGGAACAACATAAGGACCGTTTTTTAAGCGAATTACTGGAATTGCTGCGTATACCCAGTGTAAGTGCCAGAAGCGAGCACAAAGAAGATATGAATCGCTGCGCCGAAGCCGTAAAACAAAGGTTATTAGAAGCGGGTGCGGATTCAGTTACAATTTATCCCACTGCCGGCCACCCGGTTGTATATGGCGAGAAAATCATAGATGCATCGAAACCTACCATTTTAGTATACGGCCATTATGATGTGCAGCCCGCCGATCCGCTGGAACTCTGGAAAAGCGGGCCGTTTGAGCCGGTTATCAAAGACGGAAAAATTTATGCGCGGGGCTCCTGTGATGATAAAGGCCAGTTTTATATGCACGTAAAGGCATTGGAAACAATGACGCAAACCAATACCCTTCAGGCCAATGTAAAGTTCATTATTGAAGGAGAAGAAGAAATAGGCAGCCCTAACCTCGCCACTTTTGTAAAAGCAAATAAAGACTTACTGAAAGCAGATGTAATATTGATTAGTGATACTTCTATGCTGAGTATGGATACCCCATCTATTGATATCGGTGTTCGCGGATTGAGTTATATAGAAGTAGAAGTAACCGGCCCCAACCGCGACCTTCATAGCGGCGTATACGGTGGCGCAGTGGCAAACCCCGCAACCATGCTGGCAAGGATGATCGCATCATGTCATGATGAAAATAACCATATCACCATCCCTGGTTTTTATGATGATGTGGTAGAAGCGACTGCAGAAGAAAGAACTAAAATGGCACAGGCACCTTTTAGTGAGGAAGAATTTAAAAAGGACCTTGGTATAAATAGTTTATGGGGGGAGAAAGGATATACCACCAATGAACGAACCGGTATCCGCCCCACACTCGAAGTAAACGGCATCTGGGGAGGATATACAGGTGAAGGAGCTAAAACAGTTTTACCGGGAAAAGCTTTTGCAAAAATATCCTGCCGCTTAGTGCCTAACCAATCATCCGTTACCATCACAAAAAAAATATTAGATTATTTTAAAAGTATCGCTCCAGCGGGCGTAACTGTCAAAGCAGAAGAACACCATGGAGGTGAACCCTATATGACACCCATTGATTCGAATGCTTACAAAGCAGCTGCCAAAGCTATTCACGAAACATTTGGAAAAGATCCCATACCTGTAAGGGGCGGTGGCAGTATCCCTATCTGTGCTTTGTTTGAAAAAGAGCTGGGACTGAAGATCGTGTTTATGGGATTTGGATTAGACAGTGATAACCTGCATAGCCCAAATGAAAAATTTGATGTGTTCAATTTTTATAAAGGCATTGAAACGATTCCGTATTTTCATAAATTTTATACTGAAATGAAATAGATTTTCACCACTGATGTGCATAAAAATCTGTGCATCACTGGTACTATTTTTATTCTTTACAAATGGCAGACGCGAAAGAAAAACTACGCATTGATAAATACCTCTGGGCTATCCGATTATTTAAAACCCGGAGCCAGGCTGGCGATGCTTGTGATAAGGGCAGGGTAAAACTCAATGGTGATTCTGTAAAAGCTTCCCGTACCGTTGTTATAGGTGATGAATATGACGTGAAGACTGAAGCACGTAAATGGGTGGTAAAAGTAACGGGGTTACTACACCACCGGTTACAGTACAGCGAAGCTATTTTATATTATATCGATATTACCCCGCCGGAAGAAATGGACAGGATTAAATCTGAAGCGGCCACTTTCCAAACAGGAAAACGAATGAGCAAGATTGGAAGGCCTACCAAAAGGGAAAGACGCGATTTAGGTGGATTTATGGATTTGTAAAATGAATGAATGCAAAAAATACTTCTCTTCGGATTTATACTATTTTTTCTCTCGGGCGCACATGCGCAGGACAACAATATACCTGCCCAATTTCCGGGCGGTGATTCTGCATGGAATCAATATATCAGTAATGCGTTTATCAAACAGAATATGGTTAACCAGACACGTAAAAGAGATATTGAAAGATTTGGCAATAAACAACAGGTGGTTTACACATTCGCTATATTAACAGACGGCACCATTGGGATAATTAATATTGAAGGTGCAGCCAGTCAGGCTGTAAGAAATGAGATTCAGCGTGTTTTGAAAAATTCTCCCAAATGGACAGCCGCAACAGCAGACGGAAAGCCTGTTGTTTACCGTAAGAAACAGGTTTTAACCTTTACTCTTGATTGATTTCTGCCTCTTCAGGTATTACGTATGTTTGCAGTATGAATATCGATATCCTCACTGTTGTACCTGAACTGCTGGAAAGCCCTTTTAACCACAGCATTATGAAACGTGCACAGGAAAAAGGGCTGCTGACCGTACGTACTTATAACCTTCGCAAATGGGCCATCAATAAACACATGCAGGTGGATGATTACCAGTTTGGCGGCGGTGCCGGCATGGTAATGATGCCCGAACCGTTGGCCAATGCAATAGATGAATTACAGCAGGAAAAGAAATATGATGAGATTATTTTTATGACTCCTGATGGCGAACTCTTTAATCAAAAAGCCGCCAATCAATTATCGATGAAAGAAAATATACTTATTATTTGCGGGCATTACAAAGGGATTGATGATCGTATCCGTCAGAAATATGTGACAAAAGAAATTTCTATTGGTGATTATGTATTAAGTGGTGGTGAACTGGCTGCTGCCGTGGTGGTCGATGCTATTGGCCGTTTACTACCCGGCGTTTTGAATGATGAAACTTCTGCCTTGTTTGATTCGTTTCAGGATAATTTATTGGCACCGCCTGTTTATACAAGACCTGCGGATTTCCGTGGCGATAAAGTACCTGATATTTTATTACAAGGCGATCCCAAGAAAGTAGAAGAATGGAGGCATGAGCAATCTTTGCTGAGAACCAAAAACAGGAGACCTGATTTGCTGGAAGAAGAATGAGGTTTTTGGTCTTGCAACCAACAAGTGTCGAGTGAAAGAAATTACGAATTAAAAATTACGTATTATCGGACTTTGCGAAACCGTAATTCGTAATTTTTAATTCGCAATTGGTTGATCAGTTCTTCACCCCTATCACCGGCAACTGTTTATCATTGATCATTTTATTGAATGATTTCAGATCGGTATCCATTATCTTTTTCAACTTTTGCAATTGCACATCGGCCTGCCCGCTCAATTCTGCAAAGGCTTCGCGCGATTGTTTGCTGGGTGGGTTTTGACCGCTGGCTGCTACACCATATAAACCCGCAATCTTATCATTTAACCTGATAGGGAAATTCAACACGTCCTGGCCGCTTTTTGATTTGGTTTGATACAAAGCGTCTTCCACAGCAGTCATTTGTTTATTGATACTATCTGCCATTTTTTTAATATCCTTTGTACCCACCGAATCCATCTTAGAAGTAAAATCATTGATCTGTGTCCTTACTGAACGGATATTTTTAATCGCTTTTTGTATCTCGTTGAATTTATCCCGTATATCCAACAAAAATCCTACCTGTGCATCATAATCAGCTTCGGTCATTTTATAGTTTGGATCAGCTTTAATTGCAAATGGAACATCAACAGAATCTTTACCATAACGGAAACGGGCACTATATTTACCTGGTGCCGCTTTGGTGAAACCGACACCACCATTCCATAAGATCAACCCATCCACTTTTTCTCCAGCCGGATAATTCATATCCCATACAAACTGATTCATCCCATCGCTAAACTCAATTTTATCGGTTGGCTCTTTTGCATTTCTGCTGAAAGTTTTTATCAGTTTATTTTGCTTATCAAAAACACTGACAGAAACTTTAGCAGAATCATCGGCATCTTTTAAATGATAATTAAATACTACACCGTTGGCCGGGTTTTCGCCAATATTTTGAGGAGCACCGCCCTGTCCACGGCCGCGCCTGCCACCACCGTCTGTGCGGTAGGCATCATTAACGGCAAACACGTGCAATTTCTTTTCTATTGCCGAAGTTTCCTTTTGTTGTATTACACTCAGGTCATCAATTACCCAAAAAGCACGTCCCTGTGTGGCAACCACCAGATCATTCTCTTTAATAGTTAAATCAGTTACCGGAACAACGGGGAGATTCAATTGAAATTTTTTCCAGCTGGCACCATCGTCATAACTGATGTACATACCATATTCTGTTCCGGCATATAATAAGCCCGGGCGTTTTTTATCGGCACGGATAGCCCTGGCAAAATGCATATTGTCTATTCCATTGGTAATTCGTTTCCAGGTTTTGCCGTAGTCCTCTGTTTTAAAAATATACGGGGAAAAATCATCCAGTTTATATTTTGTCCCCACAAAATAAGCAGTTCCATTTTTGAACGGGTCGGTTTCAATACAGTTCCACATCATCCATTTACCTGCCTCGGGGGGCGTTACATTCTCCCAGTGCTTACCGGCATCTTTGCTTACATTAATTAAT